>SGYO01000001.1 GCA_004321745.1 bacterium
ATGAATTTCCTTCATAGAAGGTTTAAATGAGCCAATAGCATTAATATGAACTCCTCTTTTGATAGCGCCTAACTTAAAGAGACTATCCTCAGATGGTGTCGCAGTGCAAATTACATCTGCATTTTTTAAATCTTTTACCCTCCCCGGCATGACATCAATTGAAAATAAATTATGTATATAGTTTGAAAATCTTTTAGCTGATTTTACATTTCTACTATACACGAAAACTTTTTTAATTGGACGGCAAGAAATAACTGCTTCAACCTGGGTAAGAGCTTGAACACCTGTGCCAAAAATAGCTAATACCTCGCTCAATGGAGAAGAAAAATATTTGGTTGCTATTCCAGATGCTGCCCCAGTTCTAATTGCTGTAATTGAATCTCCATCAAGTTTAGCTAGTAAATTTCCATTTTTTGAATCAAATACAATAACAGAAGAATCGACCATTTTATCTTTTTTGATTGATGATTGGTCAAAAACAGTAACAACCTTTATGACAAAATATTTCCCATCTTTTCTATAACACGGCATAGTTAAAACTGTTGCTGCTTCAATGTCCATTATTGTTCGTTGAGGCATATGAAAAAGTCCATCATTGAAATCTGAGAAACCTCTAGCAACGCAATCTATTGCCTCAGGCATTGAAACTGATGATTTTATTTCCTTGCCGCTAACCAATAACATAAAATGATATTTCTAGTATTATTATTTTACCATACGATCTTTGTAACCACCATTTAAACTGTAAACATTTTTAAAACCAAGATTACATAAATGCTGGGCGACATTTTGGCTAGAAATTCCTTTATAACAGTACACAAGGATAGTCTTTTCTCTATCGGTTTGTTCAACAATTTTACTAAAATTTTCGTTCGTTAAATGAATTGCGTTAGAGTGATGAGAGTCATTGTAAGAAACCTCATCTCTTATATCAAATATTGAAGAATTTTCATCTTTAAGGATGCCTTCCGCATCTTCAAACGAAATCATTTCAAAATTATTATTTTCCATATTTGAATCTCCTATTTCCTTAAAATAAACTTACCGGATATTCGCCGCTTTGAATCAATTCTTTAATTTGACTTTCAACAAACGCCTTATCTTCAACATAAGTCACTCCAAACCAAGTAGATTGTGTTTTAAGCACTTTAACTTTTTCAATATTTTTTTCTATCAAATCATTTATTACAGACGGTATCAAAAATTCACTTTTTAAATCTGATATATTACCCGTTAAAAAATCATTAAACATTTTTTCTAGATGGTCAAACAGTGTAGGCGTAAATCCCCACATATTCATGGATACTAACTCACTACCTAAAAATGAAATATCTCGATCACACTCAATGATTCCAGCACTATTTTTTTTAATATCATGTGTTTCAACAACAGTTACTAATTCATTTGAATTTTGCTCACAAATTCCACGGGAAACTGAACCATTTTCTGACAATGTTTTATCTAATTGAAAGGCAACCATTGCAAAACCACTATTTACTGTTGAATAATAATTACTGATAATTTCGAAAGACTCTTTCCCGTAAAAGTCATCTCCATTAATAGCAACAAATGGTTCTGATACTGCGTTTCTAGCAGCTAAAATCGCATGCCCTGTGCCCCAAGGTTTTGATCTTTCATTTGGACAACGAAAAGACCTAGGCAAATCATTTAGATCTTGATATACAATCTCTACATCAATCTTATTTTTATATTTGTTTGAAATTTTTTGTTTGAATTGTTTTTCAAAGTCCTTCCTTATGATAAAAACTACTTTATTATATCCTGCTCTAATGGCATCATATACAGAAAAATCTATTATTGTCTCTCCATTTGGCCCCACTGCATCAAGTTGTTTTAAACCTCCATACCTTGATCCCATTCCAGCTGCCATCACTAGCAATGTCATATCTTTCATACAATATTTTCCTTTTTATCTTCCTGCGTTCCCGCAGCAATATTTACAATATGTGCTTTACCACCAGCCTTTTCAATGGCCCTTTTTGTCTCTGAGTAGTTTTCCGGACAATAAGCAATCATACAACCTCCACCTCCTGAACCATTTATTTTTCCTCCATATGCTCCAACTTGCTACGCTGATTTTAACATTAATTCTATTTTAGGAGTGCTAATATTTAATATTTTATCCTAGATTGAATGATGCTCATTTAAAAGCTCACCAAATAAACAAATTCTCCCAGGTGTTTTTACTTTCACAAGTTGAGTTCTTTAAAATTATTTTTGGTAAAAATATAGATTAACCTAAGTCAATAATCAGTATTTAAACCAAATATAGGTTTATTTTTTTTCCATTTTCCGCGAGTAAAATCTGGAAATTTGACTGGTGCGCTTCCAAGCTTAATAGATTTTTCAGATAATGGACTTATTACACTCATACTAGCTGCATCATAAACATCCAGTGGAGGTTTTAAGCCTCTTTTAAGAGGTTCAACAAATGCATTTAAAATGAAAAAATCCATGCCTCCATGCCCAGAACCAGCGGCGTTTTTATTAAACTTTTTCCACAATGGATGATCGTATTGTTTCAAATAATCCTCATCCGATTCCCAGCGATGCTCCTCTTTACTAAGTCCTTGAATGTAAATAGAATTGTTATCTACCATCCATAATCCTTCCGTGCCTTGTACACGGAAATTCAAGCTATATGGTCTAGGCGAACTTGTATCGTGGCTTAAAACAACTGACTGGCCATTTGAACATTTTATAACAGATGTTACAATATCACCTAGCTTAAATTTTATTCCAGCGTTACGATGATTAAGGCCTCCTTGATCAATAATGTACTTGTTTAATCCTCTAGATTGCGATGCTGTGGAGGTCATATGGACAAACCTGTTTCCTCTATTAATATCCAGCATTGTATGAATTGGACCTATTCCATGAGTAGGGTATAAATCTCCATTTCTATTAATGGAATGTTGTGTTCTCCATTTAGATTCGCTGTATCCTTTATCATTGAATTCTAATCCTCCGCCATAAGGCTGCTTTCCATCATTAAACTTAACATCTCTAAGATCATGCTGATACCCACCTTGGCAGTGTAATAATTCTCCAAATACTCCCTCTCTTACCATATTTAGCACAGCCATCACATCTCTTCGATAGCACACATTTTCCATTAACATACAATGCTTGTTTTCCTTATCGCTCACATTGACTAAATCCCAAAGATCATTTACTGTTAATGCAGCAGGGCATTCAACACCAACATGCTTACCCTGCTTCATTGCCGCAACAGCCATTTCATGATGCCACTCCCAAGGTGTAGCAATATATACAGCATCAATGTCATTTCGGTTTACAAGGTTTAAAAAATCATGCTCATTTTTCTTATAGATATCCGGAGGTTTATTTCCTGATTTTTTAATTATATTTAAAGTCGCATTAATCATTTCATGATCAATATCGCAAATAGCTCTGATATCTACATCACCTCTAAGCATGCATAGATGAGTCATCCATTGACCTCTAAGGCCTGTGCCTATGACTCCTAATCTTAGTTTTAAACTACTATCTTTTACAGCACTCATTTTTGATGGTAATAAAGCAACTGATGCACCTACAAAAGTAGATTGTTTAATGAAACTTCTCCTACTAATTTTTTTTAAGGACATATGTTTATCTACCTTAACATAAAACCTTGAGCAATATCATCGGTAGAATCAACCCAGAAAGTATTTCTGCCAACTATATTAGCTGAACCAACTACCTCAGGTATTACAGCATCTAGCGAACCAATTTTAGACTCTTCTACCACTGAAACATTAAATGTTGAACCAATTATACTTTCTATAGTCAACATTTCTCGCATTTTGATTTCATTTCTAGCATAGTGTATCGCGGCACGCGCACTTACGCCTGTTCCAGTTGGGCTTCTATCGACTTCCCCATTTGCAAAAACGCAAACATTCCTACTGTGATTATTATTATCTATTGGATCAAATGTAAAAATAGTCCCATATAAAAAATTCATCTCTTGCATTATCGGATGCTCAATTTTTATATCTTGAATTATGTTATTTTTAATCTTCATACCAATATCAACGAATTCACTCATTTTACTTAATTCACTATTCAAACCAACATCTTCACCTTTTACAATAGCATAATAAGCACCTCCATAGGCAAGGTCATAGTTTATTATGCTTAATCCAGGAATTGATATACTTGCATCTAAAAGCTCCACAAAAGAGGGAACATTTAGGAATCTCACTGAATTAACTTTATTATTTTTTACTTTAACATATGATTTAATTGTCCCCGATGGGACATCCATATTTATTTCAGTTTCGGGCTCAATTACATTAATTATACCTGTTTCTACAAGCACTGTTGAAATAGCAATTACTGCATGCCCACATCCTGTAGAATACCCTTCATTATGCATAAAAATTACTCCAAAGTCTGAGCCTTTATTTTCTGGTTCGACTATAAGGGCACCATACATATCAGCATGTCCCCTAGGTTCAAGCATTATAGCCTTCCTCAAATAATCAAATTCTTGAGCCAAATGATTCCTCTTTGCTAACACTGAATTACCATTTAGTTTTGGGAAGCCATTAATAATAATTCGTAAAGGCTCTCCTCCTGTATGCGCGTCAATTGTATTTATTTCAAGACGCTTATTATTGGGTGACCATTTTTCTAATGGCGAAAGTTCAATCATTAAATTTTTCTAGGCAGAGATTGAAGATAATAAAACATAAATTAATATTGTGACTGCAACTATAACTATAGATGCTTCTTTTGCCTTCGGCCATGGAGTCATATCAACAGGAGCGGGGTCTCTCTCGTCGCTAATTTCAATTTCCTTTTGACTCTTTGGTTTTAAATATCCAACCAAGAGCATTACCATAATTGACCATGTGAAGCTAATGAAATACATATGAAGCCAATGAAGATTTTCGATAGGGAAGAATACAAAATATGCATAAGAAACGAACCCGACAATCATACCAATTTTTGCTCCTAAAGCAGGGATATGCTTGGTAAGAATACCTAGTAAAAAAATAGCTATAATTGGAACACTGTAAATTCCATTAACTTTCTGGAGATATTGAAATATTGAATCTAATTGAGCTAATAAAGGAGCTATAATTATTGATGCTATTGCAAGAATAATCCCAAATTTTTTTCCAGTACTTACTATCTCTATTTCTGTAGCATTTTCATTCATATATCCTTTATAAAATTGCAGCGAAAATAGAGTGGAAGCACTATTCAAAGCGCTGTTAAATGAACTCAAAATAGAGCCCATTAGTACAGCAGCAAATAACCCCAAAGACCAGTCTGGTAAAACATGTCTTACGACTGCGCCATAAACCTGATCTTGTTTTTCAATTTCAAGATCTGGCATATGTAGAGCTATAATACCTGGTAAACATAGCATTAATGGACCAACTAATTTCATTGCAGATGCAAACAAAACTCCTTTTTGACCTTCAGCTAAACTTTTTGCTGCCATTGCTCTTTGAACAATGACCTGATTTGTTGACCAATAAAAAATTTGAATAAACATCATCCCTGTTAATAATGTAGGCCAGGGAACTGAAACTTGTTTACCTTCAAAATTCTCTTGTGTGAAAACTCTTAAATATTCTGGTTTATCAGTGCCTAAAATAGTCAAACCATCAAAAAAAGATCCTCCACCTAAGGACATTAATGCTAATATTGGAATCATAAGGCCACCAATTAGTAGACCAATTCCATTCAATGTATCGCTTACAGCAACAGATTTTAATCCTCCGAATATGGCATATGAGCTGCCAAGAAGCCCAATTGCAGCAGCTACCACCCAAAGAGAGATATTTAAATCAAACATTGTAATTAATGCAAGCGAACCCGTATAAAGAACTACAGGTAGTAAGACACTAACATACCCAAATAAGAATAATCCTGAAACCATACTCCTTGTCATTTTATCAAAACGTTTTTCTAAAAAGGCTGGAGTCGTTGTAAAGCCACTAGCTAAGTAAGTTGGCAAAAACAGCATCGCAGTGGCAATCATAGCAAAAGCCGCCAACGCTTCCCACGCAATCCCAACTAATGCTTTATCTCCAAATACGTCTCCGTTTAACCCTACTAATTGTTCTGTTGATAAGTTTGTTAAAAGTAAAGATCCAGCTACTACTGGCCAAGCAAGTGCCCTTCCTCCAGTAAAATATTCCTCAGTAGCACTATCTGATTTTTTCATTTTTGAAACAATAAAAAATGTAAAAAATGCAACAGCTCCTGTTGCTATTACGAATGAAACCAGAGATATTGTATTCATGTTACTTACTTCCCTTTATTAATTATCCATGTTAAGTCTTGACAAAGCATCTAATTCATTTTTTTTATTAAATGGTATTATTGCATACTCAAGATTATATACTGTAGTATCTATAGGCAAAGTGTATTTGGGATGAGGCTTTGCACCCCAGCTATTGTCACCACCAACACCCATTTGTTTATGGTCAACAATTAAATCGATTTGATCTCCCTTAGTAATATCAATCTTACCATGACGCTGGCTTCTTTTATCATAATCAAGTAGAGCGTAATCATAATGGTGAACACTACCATCAAATACTGGCAAACCCTTAAACATTAGGCCAATAGAGCCATTGTAAAGTGCTAACCATCTAATATCAGTTTTATTACCAGTTTCTTGGGGCCTAACATACTTATACGTTTGATCTATGACTTTTCCTTTGTATCTGTCAATTTTTGCAGATGTTTTCCTGTCCCAATAACTCTCATGTGGCCCTCTACCAAACCACTCCAAGTTATCAAAAGTTTCATTGACAGAAACTTTCATCCCAAATCTTGGAAGCTCAGGGTTTTCAGCACCAGAAGGGTAAAGTGTTTGTTTTATTTTTAATATACCATTGCCATATATTTTATAATTCAACTCAATACTAGATCCGCTTTTTTCATGAAAATACTTAGCATTAACAATTTTAATATTTTCAATTACTGATGTATCTAGAGATTGCATTATTAACTCATCATGTGCATTTCTCCATACATCGCATCTTTTTGGCATACCATTACCTAAATCATTGTCTGTTGGCGCACGCCAAAAAAATGGTTTTAATGAATTTTTAATTACCTCATTATTTCTGTAATTGTATTTTTCTAGAAAACCATTTTCACGGTTAAATGAAAGTGAGAATTCATCTCCTCTTACTTCAATACCTTGATCCTTATATAAAACTGATGTTGGCAGGAGCTCATTGGTTTCCATCGGTAAATCAAGCCGACTGATAGGCAACCTGAACTGCTCCCAAGCAATAATGTGATTTTTTGGAAGAAGCTTATTTGCTTTTTTTAACCTTGCTTCAACCAATAAAAAATACTCTACCCCGGGTATAGGTATTATTGAAAATAAATTAAAAGTTAAAGACCTAGACTCATATGGCTTAAGGTTGAAAGAATTTAAAACACCAGACATCTCTGTTTTACCATTACCAATAATTTTATAACTAAAGTCTAGATGATCTAAATCAATAAAATCATATTTGTTAGTAATTTTAACCCTACCATTTGCCAAATCAATTTCCTCAAAACCTATTGGCTGATATACTTTTTTTACTTCGTAAATATGCGGGTTAGGTGATCGATCAGCCGCAACTAATCCATTGGCACAGAAATTTGAATCATTATCATAAACTTGATCATCAAAATCTCCTCCATATGCCCAAAACTTGTCTCCATCCTCATTTTCTTTTTCAATTGTCTGATCTGCAAAATCCCATATAAACCCGCCTTGAAGTGACTCATATCTATCAATGATATCCCAATAATCTTTTAAGTTCCCAACGCTATTCCCCATAGCGTGAGCATATTCGCATAATATTAATGGTTTTGATTTATTGCCCTGGACATATTTTAATAAATACTTAATATCTTTATACATTGGAAATGCTATATCTGAATGATTTTTTTTACTAGCTGGTTCGTAAACTACAGGTCGAGAGCTATCTTTATCTTTTAACCATTTATATAGATTTTCAAAATTCTTTCCATCACCTGCCTCATTACCCATCGACCACATAATTATTGAAGGTTGATTCTTATCTCTTTCAAACATCCTCTGCCCTCGATCAATCCATTGCCCGCTCCATATGCTATCATTTGTTAACTGCTTATATCCATTATGATGAAACCTCATTCCATGAGCTTCGATATTTGCCTCATTTATAACATAAAGACCATACTCATTGCATAGTTCGTACCATACCTCCTGGTTAGGATAATGACTGCAACGCACAGCGTTTATATTATTTCGTTTCATAATTTTAATATCTTCTACCATGCTCGCTTCTATAACTGCCCGTCCATTTTTTGGGTCCCACTCATGCCTATTAACTCCTCTAATTGTAATTGGCTTGCCATTGACTTTTAAAAGGCCATCATTGATTTGTATAGTCCTAAAACCAACTTGCTGAGTGAAACTTTGCAGTGTTTTCCCAAACGGGTCAGATAGAGTGACTTGCAAATTGTAAAGGTTAGGTTCTTCAGCGCTCCATTTATAAACATTTTTAATATTTTTCTTGAACCAAATAGTTTGTTTATCTATTATTTTAGCTTTTATAGTTGAATCAAGGACTGTTCTACTATTTCTACTTCCCCCTTCTTTTGATAGTATAGCAGATATAACGTGTTTGCCATTATTTTTTTCTGAACTATAAAGATCAACTCCAACTTTGAACTCTCCATGCTTGAATGATGAATCGAGCCCAGAATGAACATTAAAATCAACTACTTTAGTTCTCGGAGCTGAATAAACATAGACACCTCTTTCTATACCACTTAAACGCCAGGTGTCTTGCCCTTCTAAGTAGCTACCATCAGAAAATTTGTAAACCTCAATAGAAATAGTATTTTGCCCATTTTTGACATATGTTGAAATATTAAACTCAGCTGGTGTTTTTGAACCTTGGCTATATCCTACTTTTTGTCCATTTATCCAAAGATAAAAAGCCGATCTAACACCAGAGAACCGAATGAATACATCACGACCCCTCCAATACGCGGGGTGTTGAAATGATTTACGGTAAGAACCAACCTCATTTTTTATACGTGGAATGCTTGGTGGGTCCGCTGTAAAAGGATATTCCTCATCTAAATATATTGGCTTCGACCATCCTTGAATTTCCCAGTGACCAGGAACACTAATTAATCGCCAATCAGAATCATTAAAATCATCTTTATAAAAATCTATTGGGCGCTCATCAGGGTTTTTAGAAAAATTAAATTTCCACTTCCCGTTTAAAGAAATGAAGTATTTAGATTTATTTGGATCATTAATTTGAGCATATTTTTCTGACTCATAATAATGGAAATGGGCTCTAGGATCTTCTCTGTTTATATTATAAACAAGCGGATTTTCCCAATCATTTTCATTTACATTATCATTTTTTTTAAGGAAAGTCATTATACCCACTAAAATTAGAATGGCAATTACAACTAAATACTGTCTATACATTAAATGACACCATAGATATTTTGAAAAATAATATGAATAACGTTAACCATGCCATTTATTAAAAACTTCAGAAAACATCTGAGGCGATTTTGGATCCATGTTAAAGTATAAAGATGGTTCAATTAATTCTACTTCCATTAATAAATAATTATCACTACCTCTAACTACATCGACCCTTGAGTAAAGACATTGGTATGGAATAGTTCCCATAACTTTATTTCCAAAATCAATAAGTGAACTTTCAGGTTTATTAATTGCCTTTAGAGTACCACCATGTTCCTCCTGAACACGAAAATCACCATTTTTTGGTGTTTTTAGTAAAACATGGCTTAACCTATTACCAAAGTATATTAATGAATACTCACCCTCGCTTTTTATGCTTTTAATAAAAGGTTGAACTAAAAAGTCTTTTCGAGAAAAAGTGCCTTCCAAGACAGACCTTAAATTTTCCATCTTACTATGCTCTAAAATATATGTATCATCAGCATTGGCACTAACACATGGTTTGATAACTAATTTGTTTTCATTAAAAAATGAAAACAATTGACTAACAATTTCAAAATCAAAACTATCATAGAGCCTAGTTGGGATGATCGATATATTTTCTTTTTCTAATTCTAGTAAGTATCGTTTATTTATATTCCACTTAACTGTATCCAAAGAATTATACAAGGTTGCAGACGAAGCCTCTATCGCTTGAAGAGTTTTAAAGAACAGATTTTCTTTTTGTTGATAATCCCAAGTTGAACGAATGATAACTGCGTCAAAATCATCCCAATCAACTAGGGTAGAATCCCATGGTACAAACTCGCATTCCCAACCTAGTCCTCCCAACGGCTTTACTATTAAATTATCATAAGATTGGAAATTTGATAAATCCCTTATAGTAAGAAGAGCACATTTACTTTTCAAATCAAACACCTATATTAATTTTTTATATTATTAGAAAACGAAGAAAATATAATCATGAAATAATTGCAACTCTTGCTTTTTACGACACTTGTACAAAAACGTTACATAATTTACTAAAAGAAAAATATCACAAATAAAAATTTGAATAAAAACTTTTGTAACATTTTAATCCAGTAAAAATATATAAACTAAAAAATAAATTGATTTTATGGACGGCGAGGCTGGATATGTAACATAATGAAACAACGATTTTTAGACGTAAAAAGACATGTAATAATATGATACATTTTATTATTGCTGTGTATTATTTTGTTATTATATTCTGGGTAACCGAGGTAAGCAGCATAGTATGCGGAACTATGCAATTAATTATTTTAAAAATTACGGGTTTATTAATTATTTATGCCTGAACCATTACTACAACCAATACTAATCGTTGATAGTGACGAACAATCTGTTGATAATATTTCTTCAGGATTAAAAGCAAATGGCTATCTAGTAATTACTGCTCCAGATGGTTACGATGGGTATGTAAGAGCAAAAAGAGAATCCCCCAAAGTTATTATTGCAAACGATTTACTCCCATATGTAAGCGGATTCAAACTTTCTAAACTAATTAAATGTGATGACAGGCACCAAGATACAAAAATTATTATCATGAGCAATTCTAAAGGACCTGCAATAGATAAAATGTTTAAACAAAGCAGCGCAGATAAAATGCTGGAAAAACCATTTCAATTAAAAGATATAATGCAATTGCTAGAAATAAAAGAAGACTCAAACTAACATGATAACAAATGAGATTTATCCATTTTTACAGGCATATGCATTGATTATTGGCCTAGTAGTTGGGAGTTTTCTTAATGTAGTTATTTATAGAATTCCTAATAATAAATCCATAGTAAAACCAAGATCAAAATGTACTGGCTGCGAAAATCAAATTGCTTGGTATGATAACATCCCAATCATTAGCTATATCATCCTTTTAGCTAAATGCAGGAATTGTAAAGCCCCGATAAGTATTAGATATCCATTGGTGGAATTTATATGCGGAATGATGACATTGATGCTTTTGAATATTTATGGACCATCATTTGAGTTTATTGTTGTTGTTTTAATTTGTTATATGTTAATTGCAATTACATTCATTGATGTTGATTATTTTATCATTCCTAATGAATTCATCATATTTGGCTTTTTTACTTCAATAATTGCTCATGGGTTTAATTTGCTACCGCTAACTTTGGCTCAAGGGTTTTATGGACTACTTACTTTTGGTGGAACTCTATTTTTAATGGGAGCTTTAGGAACTTTTCTTTTTAAAAAAGAAGCGATGGGTTTTGGAGATGTTAAACTTGGTTTGGTACTTGGTTCTTTTTTAGGCGTAGAACTTTCTCTGTTAGCTTTGTTCTTTAGTTTTATTTTTGGTGGTTTTATGAGCATAATATTACTTGTAACAAAAGAAGTCGCCGATGATCATATGATACCTTTTGGCCCATCAATTACAGCTGCAACCTTACTAACCATACTGACAAAAACTGTTGGCGGTGGTAATTACATAATCAACTGGTACTTTACGAATATGTGGAATGGGGAATACTTCTTCTAATGGCAATTACTAGAAAAAAGAACTTAGGCCTGCTCCTAATCGAGGCTGGTATTATAGAACCGGAGCAGCTAGAGCAAGCATTGCTCAAACAAGCTAAAGAGGAAAATAGTGGATATATTGGAGATATATTAATCTCAGCAGGCTTAATCGACGAAAAAACGAGAAATCGTTTTTTAAGTCAACAACTACACATACCAAACGTAGAATTAGGCCATTTTGAAGTTGAAAAATCTGTACTAGGCATGATTCCTGAAAGAATTGTGATGGAGTATAACGTATTACCCATTTTTAATTTAAATAATACTATCAATGTAGCAATAACTGACCCCATAGACCCTGAACCAATAAATGCCGCTCGAAATGCGTCAGGTCTAAAAGCAGAACCCATAATTGTAACAGCAAATGAACTTCAATCTGCTATTGATATTTATTATGGGATGTCAACCTTAAGTGGTTTCGAGGATGAAAATATTAGTATTGATGATATTGATGATACTCGAATTGTTCAACTAGTTGATAACATCATTGAAAATAGTGCTAAATACAGGGCAAGTGATATCCACATTGAGACTAGAGAAACCGACATAAGAGTTCGATTTAGAATAGATGGGAAGCTTGTAGATTTTCAAACCCTTCCTGTTTCAATTGCAACTCCTCTTACCTCACGCATAAAAATCATGGCCAATATGGATATAGCTGAATCTCGAAGACCTCAAGATGGAAGAATTCTTTTCGATATGAATGAAGATAGGCTAGATCTTCGTGTATCAACTTATCCTACATTATATGGGGAAAAATCAGTTCTTAGATTATTGAATATTTCAGATGCTATGCATGATCTTGATGGCCTAGGGTTTGAAAAAGACATACTTAATCGTTTTGAAGATATGTTAATCGGAGGCGAAGGCATTATTCTTGTGTCAGGACCCACAGGAAGTGGAAAAACAACAACATTATACTCTACTTTGAATAAAATGGATAATCCTGATGTCAATATTGTTACGATTGAAGACCCAATTGAATACGACCTAGATAATATTAACCAAGCTCAAGTAAATAGAAGATCAGGAGTAACATTTGCCTCCGCGCTAAGAGCAATATTGAGACAAGATCCAGACATCATAATGGTTGGAGAGGTTCGTGATGAAGAAACTGTAGAACTTGCAATAAGGGCAGCTCTTACGGGTCACTTAGTTTTCAGTACAATACATACAAATGATTCTGCAGCTGGGTTTACAAGGCTACTAAATTGGGGGATGGAACCCTTCTTAATTACATCTACCGTGAAAGGTATATTGGCACAAAGATTGGTTAGAAAACTATGTAAAGAATGTCGTGAAAAACATATGGTTGAACCATCAGAACTAGAACGATTTGGCCTTAAAGTTGACGAAGCAATGGAATTTTACAAAGCAGTAGGATGTTTGAGCTGTAGAAATACAGGATATCAAGGAAGAATTGGTCTTTTTGAACTCATTAGAATGAATAATGAAATTGCTGATTTAGTTATGGAGCAAAGACCTGGTCACGTTATTAGGGAAAAGGCTATTGAATCAGGCATGTTTTCTCTTTTGCATGATGGTCTAATTAAAGCTCAGAGGGGAGACACCTCTTTGCAGGAAATTTTAGAAACATTGGGGACTGAAAAAATATAATGACTGATCCAATATTATACGTAGGTGATTCGCTAGACATAAAACAGATTATAAATGAATCTAACAAAAAAATTGATGCTGTTCAAAATGGTATGATCGCATTAAATGCTCTATCAGATAGTGCAAATAAATACAGTGCCGTCATCATAGAAGATCAGTTACCATTAATGGACCCGAGCAATTTAATAAAACAACTGGAACATTATAGTAAAACACCAATTATTGCAATTGTTAGGTCAGACAAAAGGAGATCTGAAATTTTAAACGATTTTGAAAATGGCCTTTCAGGATGGTTTGAACCAAAAAGGTCTTCAATTGAACATTTTAATAACTTACTTGATAGCTGTAATACTTTCATCAATTTTAGCAGAGGGCTTAATAAAAATCATCGCTTACAAATAAATTCACATGGCTTAGGAACAATCTTGGGTGTATCTGATTCAATGCAAAAAATTTATACTCTCCTACTTCAAATTCAAGAAAAAGATGTAATCACTATTTTGTATGGCGAAAGCGGAACTGGTAAAAACCTCACCGCAAAATTCATGCATGATACAAGTAAAAGAAATAAAAAGCCACTTATATCAGTAAATTGCCCAGCAATTCCATCTGAACTTTTAGAAAGCGAACTTTTTGGGCATGAAAAAGGTTCATTTACTGGAGCCGATGAAAAAAAGGATGGTAAATTTTTAGTTGCTAATGGTGGGACAATATTCCTAGATGAAATTGGTGATATGAGCACCTCACTTCAAGCAAAAATATTAAGAGTTTTAGAAAGTGGCGAGATAGAAAGAGTAGGCGGCGCAGAAACTCATACAGTAAATGTCAGAGTTATTTCGGCGACTAATCAGGATTTAAATGAAAAAATAAAAGAAGGAAAATTTAGAGAAGACCTTTTCCATAGAATAAATGTTTTCCCCGTTACACTTCCACCACTTAGAGAAAGAAAGGTCGATATACCGCTCTTAACCTATGCTATCTTTAAAACATTAAAGAAAAAACACAATCTTAATGTTTCATATATTGGTCCAAAAGCAATAGATAGACTTATAGACTATTCTTGGCCAGGTAATGTGAGAGAACTTGAAAATACCTTAGAAAGAGCATTATTAATATGTAATAACAAATATTTAACAGAAGATGATTTAGGTTCAGTACTTGATGAAAAAGAAACTGCAATTAAAGCACAAAAAGAACCAGTTACTATCGAATCTGGCGATCAAGGTCTAACAGAAATAAATAAAACAAGTATTAATGAACCCAATAATTCTTTTAAAACGGAAACTATCGTTGAACAAGCATCAACACCCAAAATAGCAACACTAAAAGAGATTGAAATGGAAGCAATTAAATCAAGCGTTGAAAGAAACAAATGGAATATGACTACTACTGCAGAAGAACTGGGAATTAGTCGTATGACTTTATATAGAAAATTAGATCAATATGGCCTCAGAAGCAAAGAGCAGTAATACTGTAGAAATATTTTCTTACATCGCTAGGGATCAAAAATCCTCTGTTGTAAAAGGTGAGATTAAAGCTATTGAAGAAAGAATAGTTTTAGAGCAACTTAAAAAAATGGGATTAGATCCTATTTCTATTACTATTAAAAAAATATCTATATTTGAAAAATTAGATGTTAACGTTTTTGATAGTGTTCCTCCAGATGCAATATATAATTTTTCCAGACAATTATCAGTAATGCTAAAAGCTGGTGTCCCACTAATTGATGCCCTAGAATCTATGCTCTCAAAAACAATAAACCCTTTATTAAATAAGACAATTGAAAAAATAATTGAAGATATTTCAGCAGGATCGACATTATCAGGAGCACTAGAAAAACATCCGAAAGTTTTCGATACAATGTATATAAATATTATCAGAGCTGGCGAGAGTTCAGGCGTGCTAGAAACGGTTCTTTTTAAACTGGCAGATTTTATTAGTTATGATTTGCAACTAAGAAATGGAATCAAACAAGCTATACGTTACCCGATGATTGTAATTGGTATAACTGTCACAGTGGGTTTTTATGCTGTCGCATTCATATTACCGAGATTTTCAGTGCTATTTAACCAAACCGGAATTGAACTCCCCTTACCAACGAGAATTTTACTTGGAATTGATAATTTTCTTCAAAATTACTCTAGTTTCCTGTTGCTAGGGATTGCAGTCCTTGCAGGATTATTTTTTCATTTAAAAAGGACAGAAAAAGGATCTATCGCATGGGATAAATTCAAATTAAATGCTCCAGTTTTTGGTAAAATATTTAAAAACATGGCAATATCTAGATTTTGTCATGTTTTAGAAACCTTAAATAGAACAGGTGTACCTATACTAGAATCACTAACAATTTCTTCAAGAAGTACTGGGAATAATTATGTTAAACATAAATTAGCTAATACAAAATCTGATGTAAGCCTTGGACATAAGATCGCTAAATCTCTTGATAAATATGGAGCTGATATCTTTGAAGCTCAACAAATAAAGATGATTCAAGTTGGTGAAGAAGCGGCTTCATTAGATGATATGTTAGCCGAAATAGCGATAATGGTAGATAATGAAACTCAAACCAGAGTTCGAACTCTTACATCTACTTTAGAGCCAATCATTACGGTAATTATGGGGGCTATGATTTTAGTCTTAGCACTATCAATATTTTTGCCAATTTGGGATATGTATGAATCGCTTGCTAACAATTAAGGCAAAAAATTATATTGTTTAAATAATCATTATAGCATTTAAAGATTTTTATTAAATTATTTGAAATAAAGTTATACAAAGATATAAAGGATTTATTATGTCAATATGGGTTATAAGAGGCGGAAAATTTGGAGAGTATGAAAACCGCTTTCTAAATGAGGATAAAGTATATTTAACTAGAGATGGGTTTAAAACTGACCTTAATAAGATTGAGGCGCAAACTGGACTACGAACAGTTCTTGATGAATTTTACCCAACTCAACCATCATCTAAACTTTCAAGCTGGTCAGATCAAATTTGGCAATTTGCTCATGACATACAGCAAAAAGATTGGATAGTCCTTCCAAGTAAATTAAGTCCTGTACTTCATGTAGGAGAAATTACAGGAGGGTATAACTATGAAAAAAACGGCTCAGACCCATACTATCACTCCAGAGAAATAAAATGGATTGAAAAAGACCTGCCAAGGGGCTACTTCCCAACAGAGATATTATATCAATTAGGTGGTTTCAAAGATGTATTTAATGTTGATGGTGTTGAAAAAGTCTTTCATACAATGGCTGATAATGATTGGGCACCAACAAAAGATGATGACGCAGGCTATGAGCAAATGAATGAGCTAGTTGCTCTTCTCCAAGAAATTTCTAGAGATCAAATAGCCCAATTAATTAGAACAAAATTTAAGGGGCATAGGCTGGCTAAACTTGTTAAGGCCATTATGGAAGCAAAAGGATATACGACGCATATGGGCTCATCTGATGAATCTGGATCAGATTTAGACATTTTAGCAGCTAAGGGTGGAATGGGTTTTGATAATGATTCTAGAATATGCATTCAAGTACGAGCTGATGATGTTCCTGTTGCTACACTTGATAAATTTTTAGGTACTATGAATGATGTAGGAGCTAATTATGGTCTGCTAGTTGCTTGGGGAGGATTTAAAAGCAATGTAGAGCAAGAAAGATCAAATGAGTTTTTTAAAGTTCGCCTGTGGAACCAAAATGATCTTATTGATCAAGTATTATCTCACTATGAAGATCTCGATAATTACATCATTGGGGAAATTCCGCTAAAATCATTTTGGACTATCGCATCAGATCTGGACTGACCATTGTAACATACTGTTACATTTTGTCTAGGTTTGCGTATCAAATTTTGTAGTGTGTAAATATTAAAAACATTGAAAAAAATTAATTTTAGAGAATAAAAAATATTTATTAATTTATATAGTCTTGTTGGCACAGATATTGCTATATAAGAATGACATTATTACTAGCTAGGAATTAAACTATGATAAATTTCAAAATATTAAAGAAAAAAATTAAAAACATTAAAGGTAACTCACTCGCTGAATTTGCTGTCACCACAGCTATGATGGCTACTTTGGCTACCACCGCAGCTCCAAGATTTTCAGGTATTGGAGAAGGAGCTAAAGAGAAGAAGACATTAGCGGAAATAGACAAAATAGTAATTGCGTCGTCAAACTTTTTTAACAGTAAAGTTACCATTGAAGGACGTGGTAGATTTCCTGGCCAAGAAAAATATAACATTGCCGTTGGCGGATATGATAGTGAAATAGCGCTTCTTAACGTTATTGGATCAGATGCAAATCAAAACTCTACAAGTACATTCAACACTTACAATCACGCTGAAGGATCAAAGTGGAGATCAATTTTTGGAGTTGACGCTGAAGGTGCTGCACTTGTCGAGGGTAGCAATGTTATAAACGATACTGGTACTGAAGGACATGCAGAATTTATGGCAGAATTTGCTAATAACGCAATTAAGAGTCCGTTTCAGGATGGACATTACATATACATAGTTCTTCCTGGTGGAATACAATATGTTGACCCTGACGGAGATGGAGTATACGTACCAGTCCCATGTTTAGACTGCTCGCCTATATTATATGTTGCTGACAATGAAAACCCATCTAAAATATTTAAGAAATATCAACCTTAGTTTTTACAAGCTAACATATTAAAAATAGAAAAGCCTCTTTATAGAGGCTTTTTTATTACATAAAATTATATACACCTGTATCATTATTTTACATTCTCTTTCTGTAACAAAAGTTTACAATTTGTAAACATAATCACATCTTCTCCCTTCTCCTTTCCTACACTTATAAATTACTTTTAATTTATTTATTGTCGATAAATTACTTTTTTGCATCTTTTTTGATTTTTTGGCACGCCATTTGTTATATATAGGCAACTATAAACAATTTTTTAAAAAGGTAAATAAAATGAAGAAATTTTTTAACAAGTTCAAAAATAATAAAGGTAACTCACTTGCTGAATTTGCCGTAACAGCTGCTATGATGGCTACTTTAGCTACCACTGCTGCTCCTGCTTTCTCAGGAGTTGCTGATGCGGCTAAAGAAAAGCAAACTTTTGCCAATATGGATAGAATTGCTGGCATGATTAACCAATATTACAGTAATAAGTCTGCTTCAGTAGGTACAAGTGATGCTGCCGAAGGCAGGGGTCGCATTCCAGGACAACAAAATTTTGAAGTTCAGCTAGGCAGTTACTCTACATTAGATGAAGTAGTTGCTGACCTTACTGCTCCTCTTGGTGGTGAAGCGCCTTATAATAAATGGAATAGCGGTGAAGGTTCTAAGTGGATATCAGTATTTGGAACTTCTACCGTAGATCCTAATTATCTTGGCGGGGTTTTAGATCATCAAACAGGCGATGATGATGGGAATACATATTATCAGTATGATGAGATGCTTTCCATGTTATCAGAAGAAGAGGGAATCATTTCTAGCCCCTTCGGAGAAGGACACTACATCTATGTCGTCATCCCAGGTGGTGTAAAATATTATGTTGATGAAACTACAGGAAATACAGGAACAGTGACTTGCAATGGTTGTGGGCCGATCGTGGTCATCGCAGATGCATATGACCCTGCTGCTTATCATAAAATACAAAGTTTTCAATAAGATATTAGAAAGATAGAAAAGGAAAATTAAAATGAAGAATAATAAATCACGTAATGGTTTTACATTAATCGAGTTGATCATTGTAATGGTCATTCTAGGAATCATGGCAGCTGTGGCTGTTCCAAGATATCTAGACAGTATCTCAAATGCAGAAGAAGCTGCTGAAGATGCTGTGATCTCTGCAATACGCTCAGGGTTAACACAATATGCTAACAACTCTCTTTATGAGAGCGGAAGAGCTGAATGGCCTACTAATCCATTTGATGCCTTAGCTGAAAAGCCTGTTGGCTATTCATTAGATGAGTCAGATGCTGATGTTGATGGCGAGTGGACGTTTAGTAATGGAAGAATTACTCATCAAAGAGCAGATAATAGCAGATATGCGTGGGAATATGATCCAGGAACCCAGGGTGGTGGCGACGACGCTGCTATCGGTTCTCTAGGACAAAGATCTGCGTTTTAATAAATAGAGAATAATTTTACCAGGAGTAAATGATGAATACAAAAAAGAAAAACGGTTTTACATTAATTGAGCTTATCATGGTGATAATAATTGTTGGAATATTAGCCGCAGTGTCTATCCCTCGCTTCTCTGTAGTTATTAGGCAAGGAGAAGCTGCATCCGAGCAAGGAGTTGTTACTCAACTGGTAGACGGCTTAGAGACATGGTCAATGGAAGAGTTTATGGATACAGGAATTAAAGCATGGCCTGAAAACCCTTTCAAAACTCTTGCCACTATATCATTTGATTATGATTCCACAAAAACTGATTTAACAGCTATGTCCGGATCAGATTGGCTATTTACTGGTGAAAACGGTATGACCTATGAAAATGTTTCACTCTCCAATGCGATTGTTCATCGCAGAGTTGAGGACACATTAGCTGTTTGGATATATGATCCATCAACTGGAGCCATTGCTCACGGAGAATCACCATATTTACCATACATCAAAATTTTTAAAGGCGACTTATCTAATTAATAAAATTTTATATACAGAAAGGAAATAATAATGAGTAGATTAAAATCTAAAGGCTTCACTCTTGTAGAACTTATAATTGTAATGGTTTTACTTGGCATATTAGCAGCTGTTGCAGTCCCTAGAATGTCTCAAAGTATTATGGCGGGTGAAGAGGCTGCGGAGCAGAAATTTCTAGCAAACATGATTAGTGCTATTGAAGTGCAAGCTAATGATCAGTTTGTTCGAAATTCTCGCAAGCAATATACAGTTGATCCTTTTGATGCACTAGATAAATATCCAAGTAGAGATTCTAATGGCGAAGGTTGGTGGACAGAAAACCGAAGCGATGGTAATGATTGTTGCGATAGTAGAGGGCGAGAATATCAAAGATCTACTATCGAAATTAGGCATAGGAGAAATGATGGATCTGAATACACCTGGAACTACCAAACTGTGGGCCCTAGATATCGCAGAAATAATAATGAAGAGTACATTGAGCAAGGAGAATATTCAATATTTGGTCCTGGCTTTAATGGACTAACCTATTAATGTTTAATTGAGGAGATAGATTATGAAGAATTTACATTCTAAAGGTTTCACACTAGTGGAACTAATAATTGTAATGGTTTTACTCGGCATTTTAGCAGCTGTTGCTGTACCCAGAATGTCACAAAGCATAGTAGCTGCCGAGGAAGCAGCTGAGCAAAAGTTTCTAGCTAGTATGATTAGCGCAATTGAAATTTATGCAGCTGATGAATTCGTTCGAAATTCAGTTAAACGATATCCTGATTTCGATTTTGGACAAGGTCCTTTTGCTGTCCTTGACAAAATTCCTACTAGATCATCAAACGGTGAAGGTTGGTGGGTTGAATATCACGGAAATTGGGATGATGGTAATGGTAGATTAGGTCAACATTTTAGAATCAAACACAGAAGAAATGATGGCAACGAGTACGAGTGGAATTACAGAACTGTAAATCCTTACATGAATTGCTGTTTAGAAGGCAGAAATTACCAAGAGCAAGGTTCATATTTGATCGATGGCCCGGGTTTTGATGGCCAAACTTATTGATCAATATTTTTTAATATTCCGCGTTCATGAAAAAAATATTAAATGAAGGATTTAGCTTGGTAGAATTAATTATAGTCATGGTATTAATAGGAATACTAGCAGCTGTTGCTGTTCCTAGAATGAGTAACACCATTAATTCAGGGGAAGAAGCATCAGAAAATGGAGTATTAGCAGCCCTTGAATCTGCAGTTGAAATGTATGCAATGGATCAGGTTGTTGAAAATTCTTCAAGAAGCTATCCTTACAACCCTTTTGATCACATGGAAAAAGTGCCTCAGGGTTATACAGGTGAAAACAGTGTATTAGATGAGGATGGGGAATGGACTTTTGAAAATGGCCAGTGGATTGCTCATCAGAGAAACGATAACAGAAGATATAAATGGTCATATAACTCTAATACTGGTCAATTTGGAGACAGAGTTGCTTATTAGCTGGAGAAAAATTAATTATGAATTCAAAACTACAAAAAGAAAGTTTATCAATGTACGCATCTAGAAAATTAAAAGAGGGTTTTACGCTAGTAGAGTTGATCATTGTAATGGTCATACTAGGAATAATGGCAGCCGTTGCAGTCCCAAGAATGGGCAACATAATTTCCAAGTCATCAGAAGCAGCTGAGGATGCTATTCTTGCACAACTTGAGTCAGCAGCGGAAATTAAGGCACTTGATAATGTCTTGCTTACAGGCTACAAAACCTACCCTGAAAATCCATTTACTGAGCTAGAAAAAACCCCCTCTGGATACACAAATGGCAACGATTCTGGTTTAGATGATGCATGGTGGTTTACAGCGAATAAAGTTTACCACAGAAGAAATGGAAATGTTTATTTTTGGGATTACAACCCTATAAATGGCGAGATAAATTAATAATTAAAAAATGAGGCAATGAAATGCAACATATGAAAAATAAAAACGGTTTTACAATTATTGAACTTATAATGGTGATGATCATTATAGGCGTGCTAGCCGCAGTAGCTATTCCTAGGTTTCAGGATATTGTTATCGAGAGTGAAGTTGCCGTAGAGCAAAGGATACTACAAACTATAAGCGATGGCCTAGAGACATATGCTAGAGAAAGGTACGTAGCAAACGGAGTGCGTTCATGGCCAGAAAATCCTTTTGTAGCTCTTTCTAAACTCCCTCCAGACTATGACGCAGATAATTTTGTATTAACTAATATGAAAGATAGAGACTGGATTTTTACCGGTAATGGCAACAATGAGGCTTACAACAATACCATAGCCCATTTAAGGAAATCAGATAGTATTGCTGTATGGAAATATGATCCAAATACTGGTGAAGTTGAATATTCAGGTGCTCCATTTAGCCCAGTAAATGTTTTACATAGAGTAAATGCTACTGGTGGTAACTAAAAATATTATAAAAAAGGAATTATTTATCATGAAGAATAGACAGTCAAATGGGTTTACACTTATAGAATTAATAATGGTTATGATAATTTTAGGAGTATTAGCAGCTGTTGCAATACCTAGGTATCTAGAAACTATTCAAAAATCAGAAGTATCTGCAGAAGATGCTGTAATTGACAGAATATGTGTAGCATTAGAAAATTTTGCTCAACATAAAATGTTGACAGAGGGAAGAAGATATTGGCCAGAAAATCCTTTTGATGCATTAGAAACTGTTCCACAAACCTATACTAAAGATGGTAACAACGCAGACACAGATAATGAATGGACTTTTGTAAATTTTTACACACCTGATGACAATGCAGAAGTTTCCGGTAGAATAACTCATCAAAGAGCTGATAATACGAGATGGCAATGGACCTACAATGCAGGTATCAATCATGGTACTGATGGTGATGTAACGGGTAGTTTATTTAGACGAACAGAACTTGGCACTGCGGGAACTGAAATCCGATTTCAATAAACAATAGTTGAAATTTAGTTTTTATTTTATACTTAAGGCTTCGCTGATCTAGCGAGGCCTTTGTAATTTTTGGAGTAAATGTTGTCAAAAAAATACAATTCTAAAAGTGGTGTTACAATGGTTGAGCTTGTTATTGTCTTAGCGATAATGGGCATTTTGGCGGTAACCGTAATACCAATGTATAGTCAAATGCAAGCTAAGTCTCAGTTCACTAGAAACAGAGCCAATATGGAAATTATTAAAGACGCTTTTTTAAATCATTTTTATCATACATATTCTATGGGCACCCCTGCAGTACCCACTCCTCCAGACAGCTTAATGACGGATGAGTGGTGTAATACACCAATGGACTCAACAAAAAGCTCTAAAACACCAAATGACCTTTTTGGAACAGGTGAAGTTCCAAAAAATTCTAATAATAATCCTTTTTTATACAGGAGCTGGATTGAGACAAAGAGCGATGGCAGGCAAGATAGAATAATAATGATTAAAGATACTGACCCAGATAGTCCGTCTTTTGGGGAACATGAAACTGTCATAATCTAATTATTATTTTTTATAGCTAGACTTAGATTCAGCTAGGTTATGAAAAAAATAAAGTACTCGAAGCCTCTTTCATTGTTAAATCAAAAAGGTTTCTCATTAATTGAACTTATTATTATTTTAGTTATAATTGGCATAATGATAGCTGCCTCTTCCTCCAGACTAAAAGATATTACTACTAACGCGAGAGTCGGAGCTTCAATAAATCAAATTACAGGAGATATTGACCAAGCAAAAACAATTTCCATGAGCATGCGATCACAAATACAAATTATTTTTAATCAAAATAATGAAACATATACGATATACAAAGATGGAATCTTATATAATGATTTTCCAGGAAGTGAAAATGGTATAGTAAATCTTTTGGGGGATGATAATAATGCTGACGTAGATATAACGAGTGTGAGCCTAAATGGTTCAAATACCCTCACTTTTGACAAGTGGGGTAACTGCCTACAAAGTGGTACTATAGTTTTAAACAATGACCGCCAAATTCAAATAAAAAATCTTACTGGCCATTGGGAGATAATTAATTAATGAAAGAAAATAAATTTTCAAAAGGCTTTGCACTAGTAGAAATTGTGGTTGTTACTTTGCTCCTTGGAGGTGCTTTCATTGTTTTCATAGAAGCACTAAATCAAACAAAAGTAATGCAAGTAAAATCGGAAATACGTACAATGCAAACAGCGCTATTAAATAGTAAAATCAATCAATTACGCAGTGCTCCTTTTTCATCAATTTTTGCTATAAATAATTTTTTAGAGTTTCCCAATAATCCAGGATACTATTATAAAATAATTGTAAGACACACTGACCAAACTTTTACTGAAACTTATGATAACACTACTACTGATTTCAAATTAATTACTATAGAAATAAAACATGGTTTAAACGACAATACGGGTACAATCATTAGTGATACTTTTGTTATTTCTAATATTATCTAGTTAAATGAAACACACCGGAAAAATAATTAATCTTTTAAAAAGTAATTCTAGAGGTTTTACATTAATTGAGCTGGTTTTGACAGTTATTGCAATTGGTATATTTGGAGCGATTACAGCAAATATTCTTGGTAACGCATCAAAAGTTTATGAATCCACTCTCAAAAAACAAAAATTTGTATCAGAAGCTAGGCATTCATTTTTTAGGCTAAATAGAGACTTTAACTTACAAACCTGGGCTATGAACGATGATATCAGTAATCCTAAATCATTAAATATTGAAAGTGCAAATGGTTGGCAGTTGCAGTATGACCTTCAAACTAATAATAATTTGCGTTTGAACCTCATACAACACTCTAACCTCAGCCCTACTTCTGAAGTACTTTCAAAAAATACACATTATCTATCATCAAATATATCATACTATGATAACCAAAATAACATCGTTAGTGATAGCTATAATTCAAGTATCATTAATTTAGCAAAAATTAGAATCCTTTTTAATGATCCTACCAACGGGTATTCAATGAACATAGAAAGTTATGCTTATCCTTATAATTTCAAATTTGGTAAGCCAATGGATTACCATGATTAGATTAAAAAATATTTTGAATGTAAAATATTTTCAATCTTCCAATGATGGTGTGATTTTGATATCTATGTCAATAGGTATATTTCTAATAATTAGTGTTTTTACTTTTTTTCTGATGAAACTTGTGGTCAAAGAGCATAATATGTCCATGTTGCATACTTTGGATATTAAAACTCGCAATCTTTCACATTCTGCATTAGAAAGGGGAATATTTCAATTCAAAAATTATAGAAATATTACTCAACAATTTGGAAATTTAAATAATGGTGAATATAATATTTCATATAATGGGGTAAATGATGAAAACAATCAACCTCTCCCCTATTCTCACTATACAATGTTAGAAGCAAAAGCTGAAATAAATGAATCAAAACGGAATACTAGAATTTTTATGTCTTCCTTCCCTGCTGGTTTTAACCCTGCATTTTTTGGCGAAAATTTGAATAATGTTCCTGTTAATAGTATTATTAATGTAAACGGAGGGCAATTAATAAAGAATAATGGGAGTTTATATTATAATGGATCTTTGATTCAAAACGATAAAATAGTAGAAAAAATGCCCTCATTTAATAATATTTATTCAAGTGAAATCAGTTGGACAGAAAATAATGTTCAACCAAACACTTCAAATGCTGGTTCAAATCCAAACAATAAATATTTAAATTTTGATGGGAATGATTATGTAAGAGTTAATTACACCAATACTACCACAACTACAAATACAATAACAGTTCCTGGCTCTTATTACGATGAGGTTATTACTTTTGAAGATATGGGCGTTTCTGGCTGGAAGCAAATTAGTAACGGCTACAGAGGAATGAATTGGAATTACAGATTCTACGCATTAAATGCAAATAATTACACAAATTCTGGTTATTACATAGCACGAAATAGTGGAGGAATAGTTGCTTATAATGCGTGGAATGAAAATCCAGTTTGGTTTGAAACACAAAATCAATCAACATTTACTCTCAAAGGTATGTGGATGGCTTCTGCTTGGGTTGGATCGCAAAGTGTTACTATAAGAGGAATTCACCCTAATAATAGCTACACAGATAAAGTTTTTACTATAAGTAGATATTCTAAATCTTGGCTAAATACAAATATACCTAATGTGAAAAAAGTAGAAATCAGAAGAGGTTCTTCATGGTTTGCAGCAGATGACATAACTATTACAAGGCAAAACCCTCCTACAACTCAAACAACAACAACAACAACAACAACAACAATTTTACCAAAGTATAATGAAACAAGAACTATTACCGTTTGGGTCTACCCATCAGATGACCATAACACTGGAGGAGGTATAATCACAACTGGTACTGGTGATTGTACAGGTAAAATGTTTGGGATAGGCAGAAGTAATGGCAAATTGTTTTTTTGGGGCGGTTGTAAAGATTGGGTATCAAATTTATCCGTCCCCAAAAATCAGTGGTCCTTCATTGCTATAAGGTATAATGGCAGTAAGGTTAGAGCATATGTGAATGACAACTGGGAAGAGACAAACCTAAATGGCTTCAATACTCAAATGAGTGAATTGTTTATTGGTGGAGAGACAACAAATAATGGTTCATCATATCGCAATTATTTCAGAGGTGGAATAGATGAAGTTGCTATCTGGAACGAAGCATTAACCCATAATGAAATACTAGCATTATATAATGATGGTTCGGGGTTAAATGCCTCAGTTAACTATGGCAATTATTTATCAAAATCAAACCTTGTGGGCTACTGGAAGTTTAATGAGGGCAACGGTAACACCATTACAGATGCTAGTGGTAAAGGCAAAAATGGAACTATATACGGAGCATTATGGCAAACTGGAAGCCACTCACAGCCTCAAGTTGCACCACTAAAATTTAGTTCAAATACTCAGCTTAACTTAGATTCACCTTTTTGCGGTTCAGATCACACGTCGCTATGTGTAAATAATAAAATCGCGGTGAATGAAGATATTATTTTTGAAAATACGGACATAACAGGTTCAGGTATTATAGTCTCAACTGGTAAAATCGTAATTAATCAAAATAGTAATATTAATGGGGGAATTACATTAATTTCAAAAAATATAGAAATTAATAATTGTTCTCTAGGAGATTTTGAGTTGTTTAATAGTTCTGAAGGCCCAATAATAATCTACGTTGAAGATGGAGGGTCTATTTCTAATTCAAATAATATTTCAGGATTAATCATAAACTTTGATAATAATAATTCAGGAAATTTTTCAATTAGTAATTCTAACATATATGGTGCGTTACTCAACTATGGTTTAAATTTTGAGATAATTAATAACACAAGTATAGTTGGCTCAGTTGTATCGAATTACCTCATAACTATAAACGATGGGTCTTCCATTACAAAAGGAAATCTCCCTTCATTCTATGGAACTAATTTTGGATTATCACCTTCCGTCATACCAGGAAGCTATTTAGAATATTAAAGGATTACATTATGATAAAAATTACATTGCTTAAAATCATTTTCATCACCACCACACTGTTTTCACAATCAACAATGGTTGATGTGCAGGGAACGCACACATTAACACAAACCTCAGGTATGAGTATATACGAGACCATTGATTTATGTCTTAGAACCGCAATAAAAAATGGTCTGGTTGACTTAGTTTTTAATGAAAATGAAATTAATCCTGAAAAAACTTCAGACATATTACAAATGATTGATCAATCTGTTGAAATGTGCGTTATTGATCCACAAATAATCAATCAAATAGTAGATGGTAACAACTTTACAATAACGGCAAAAGGTAAAGTTGATAAAATGATTTTATATGCAATTTTAGGTTTAGATAAGTAAATATAATTGAAATAAAATCTTTAATAAAAAGTATGATATTTTCAGTAAATTATAAAATCACAAGCTAAGATATTTTATGATATATATAATCAGTATTGGAGGAATTTCCGTATTTTTTGGGCTTTTACTTTTAGTTGCACCCAATACAATTCTATCAATTGAGAGAAGAGCAAATAAAATATACATGACCGACCCAACATTTATGCAATATCGAGTTCCATTTGGTATAGGGCTTTTTTTTGCATCGATTTTTATAATTTATTCATTAATAAATGAATCTACAGAATACCTGATTATAATTGGTGTACTAGCCTTAGTGTTTAGTTTAATGTTATTACTAACTCCAAAAGCTATATTTTCATTAGAAAGACAAGCAAACAGAGTTTACATGACTGATCCAACATTTATGAAATATCGAATCCCATTTGGCATGTTTCTATTACTGTCAGGTGCTTTTATGATATATTCAAGCATTGGTTATTTTTAAAATAAGAGGTCTATTTTACCTTGGAATTATTTGAATCAATTGGCTTAAAAGCTGATCCTTTCACCACATCACCAAACCCTGATTTATTCTTTCCTGCAAAAGAACATAAACAATGTTTAGAAGGACTAGAATTAGCAATTAGAATGCGCAGAGGCCTTTCAGTTGTTCGGGGTGGAATTGGAACTGGGAAAACGACAATAAGTAGAAAGCTAATTCAGAATTTTTCATCGGATGATGATGTAAAATTTGAATTTTATCCTGTGCTTGATCCAAAATTTGAATCTGAATTAGTATTGCTACAACACTTAGTTGATTTATTCGGAATTGAAGAGGATGCTGGAAAGTCAGTTATAGACTGCAGAAACCAAATTGAACATCACTTGATTAAGGCTGGAGTTGAGGATGGACGAGTCTTAGTTTTAGTTATTGACGAAGGTCAAAATTTAAGAGGGGAATTCCTTGATGTTTTCAGAACATTGTTAAATTTTGAAACAGATGATTTCAAACTTTTACAGTTAATTATTTTTGGACAACCAGAAATGACATCTATAATACACGAGTATCCTAATTTTGAAGATAGGATAACGTTTAATTTTGAATTAGGACCATTGGATTTCGAATCAGCCCAAGGTATTATTAAACATCGTTTATCAGAAAAAGGTGGTGGCAGCCGCGAATATTTTACTACAGATGCAATAAAGGCAATACACAATCATACGCAGGGATATCCAAGAAAGATAAATAAGCTTTGTCATCAACTTTTGCTTAACATGATTAGTGCAGAGCAAGAAGTTGTTTCTTTAAGTATTGTAGAAAATACCATTGGAGGTAAAGTTACTGAGGGCCTTATTGAAAAGCAGGAAGAACCAGTCGAAGCAGAAGATGCTATTCAAGAGAAAGAAGAGGAACCAGAAGAAAAAAAGGATGTAGCTGTTAATAAGCTATTTGATATTTTACGTAAAGGAGGTAAAAAAGATAGCGAAAGTGGTAAAATTGGCGAAACCGTTTCTGAAGACGATATAATTGGTGATCTTTATGGCGATTCGAATGAAGATGATGAAGATGATGAATTAGAAGAAGAAATTATTGAAGATGATGAGCCAACTAAATGGTACCAAAGAAGAAAATCAAGGCTCAAAAAAAATATTGGTACTTATCCTACAAACATCGTTTCTCCTTCACTAAAAAAAGAAAAATTGCTTCTTGGCGTAGCTATGGATCAAGGACATATCTACACAGCTTTGATTCAAGACAAAGGTGGAATTAAATCTATTATAGGTGCCGATATATTTTCTGCCACAAAAGCAAAGTTAGACGCAAAAAGAAATCCTACTGGTTTTTCAGTAGCTATGGGGAAAGCTTATGATCAACTGTTATCAAAACTTGAAAAGAAAAAAAATAAAATTCCAAATGGAATAATTAAAAAACTCCAATCTGGAGTTCCAATATCATTTACAATTAACAATACAGCAAGCTTATTAAAAACGGTACTCGTCCCTCCAGAAAATAAAAAAGAACGGAAAATGATTATTGAATATGATGCTAAGAAAAATCTTCCTTTTAACTCAGATGATATAATTTTTGATTCAATAGAGTTAGAGCAAGGAAAGAATATCATCGGAGTAGCTAATGCTGATTATATGGACTCACCCGCTCAAACATTATCAGATAAAAAGTGGGATATAAGATTATGGCCCCCAGCTGCTCAAACAGTATTAAATGCATTTAAATGGAATTATTCCAACAAAAAACATGATATTATACTTATTATCCATATTGGTGAAATTGAAAGCTTTTTACTTGGCTACAATCAAGGGTATCCAGATGCCATAATCCCTTTAGATCTTGGAATTCAAAACCTCACTGATGCATGGAAATATAGGTCATCAGCGTCAAAAACAAAATGGGATAAAAGAGATTATTGTAGAGTCCCCCCTTCAATTTTAAAATCAGAATTAAAAGATAATTCCACAAGTAAACAGGTTAAACCTCAAGATGATGCAATAAGACCAGTTATAGAAAGTTGGGATCAAGAGTTGGAGAGAGCATTAAATAGCATGGCTCAATCATTTCCTGTTGATAATGTTTCAGAAATTTTTCTAAGCGGCTGTGCTGAGGAAGTACTATTTCTCGATGAATACCTTGAAACTCAACTGGATGCAAAAGTGCAATTTTTAGATCCTTTCAATAACGTAGCTTTTTTCCCCGATGAGGAAGAGAGAGAAAATTTTGAAATTTCAAAAACAGCAATGACTACTGCTGTTGGTGCTGCATTAAACATTGATAAATCAATAAACTTATTACCTGAAATGTTTAAAGAGGCTGAAAAATTTAGAATTGGTAATAAATTTAGTATTCCTGCAGCCGCAGCAATTTTATTAGGTGTTATTTCGCTATCTGGATGGACAAGTATAAATCATGAAGAAATGAAAACTAAATTAAACTCAATGAAAACTCAAGCTGCCAGCGTCGCACCTATAAAAACTAAATATGAAAGAGTTTCATCTGAAAAGAATACCATTGTCGCACAACTAGATATTTTACTAAAGGAATCAAAACTTTCAAACTTATCCATAAGTATAATGCGATTTTTCAGCTATAACACGCCTAAAGAAATAACCTTAGATTTAATATCTTTTCAAAGAGGTTGGGAGCGTGGAGATTGGATTCATGTTGGGAATTCATTAGAAAAAGTTATAACAATTGTTGATGAAGAAAAAGATTTTGCCCGCGTCACGGGCGCAATCACAGCGAACCCCGCTCTTAAAGAAAGATATTTTTCTAATTTCATTACACAAGTTGAGAATTCTGGACTATTCAAAAAAATTGATGTAATAAACAAAAAGACTACAAGCGGTATGGACATAGATAATATGACATTTGAACTAAAGTGTGAATTATAGAAAGTAATGGATAAACAAAGAAATCTTTTCATTGGAACAATCGCATTAGTTTTGTTATCGTGTGCAGGTTGGTACTTTGCTTACTTTAACGATCTAAATAGATCTTTAAGCAAAATGAGCTCGGATTACAACCGCTTAAAGAATGAAAAAAATAAATATAACCAGATACAAAACAAATTTCCTGCTATTGAGAAAGAATGGAAAGAACTAAAAACTGATTTGTCAAACCTTATTAACAAGATCCCAAGTGATGGCCAGTTTGATAATGTCACTAAAATGCTGTTCAGTTTAATGGAAAAAAATAAGTTAGCAGTAGACAATTTTAACCCCTCCCTGGCACCACTCGATGAAAAACAAATAGTTGATCCAGAAAATCAGCAACCAATCATCATAGAGAAATACCCTATAGATGTTGAGCTTAGAGGAAATTTTATAGATTTTGGTAATTTTTTAGACCAGTTGGCATTTTCAAATTATTATCTAACAATTGGGAACATTCAAATTTCTCAAAACCAATACCTTGAGGGTGAACAAAAAATATCATTTATATCTTATGTGTTTACTAAAAACAGTGCTAATAACATAAGTACAAATGGGATTAACAATAACTTAGTTGAATCAAACTCAACAAATTTAATTAACTCAAACCTTACTGATAAAGATATTATAAATGAGGCAATTCAAACTACAGGCGCAGCGAGTTTGATTGATATTGTAAAGATAATAAAGCATATTAAAGAAAAGACAGGAAAAGATATAGATGAGAATCTTGCAATTTCTATTTTACAAGAAAGATTAAATAACCTATAGCTACTTTTCAATTTTTTTCATTCAATTAGTTTCAATTTTTAAAATATTTTAGGTCAGTTAAACCTTGTTTTAGTTTAAATTAATGGTCGACATGACCCCTAGACTTAGAAATCTTTTAATTGGATTAGGAATCTCAGTTGCAATCATGATTGTTGATCAAGGAAGTAAGTCATCTGGCTCCAGTAATTCAAACTCCGCAAGAAAGGCAAAAATTCAAAAGCCTAAAAAAGTAGTTGCGCAAAATACTAATGCAAAAAGTAATAGTTTATCCTCAATAAAAAGTCAATCTAAAATATCTAACAGGAGGAAATCAAGCTTGTCATCACAACTTGTGGGCTGGCAGAGAAATCCATTTAATAGTGTAGCTGTATCAAGTGAGGCAAATATAGAAGGAGCTTCAGTCAACACGGAAAAAGAGAAAGATATAGAAAAATCAATCCTTCTCAAAAATCTTGAAAGGTATAATGTTGAAATCGTAGCTGAATTCAATAATGAAAAAATTGTCCTAATTGATAGCAGAAGATTTAGACAAGGTGAATATTTAAATGATGACATATTAATTGATAGAATTGAAAATGATCAAATTACATTTAGAAATGGTAGCACTACTGTTACAAGAAATGTTGGTAATTAAATGAATCGTAATCAATTCATATTATTAATAATTCTCTTTAATAGTTTTCTATTTTGCCAGTGGAATGACCCCGCATATTCAAGAATATCAGAAAGCGAACAGGAAAGTGAGCGTTATAAATTAATGGATAAAATGTCTATTAATTTGAAAGAGTCTGATATTCGAAATGTTTTAACTATGATTGGTGAGCTAACTGGTCTCAATATTGTTATTAGTCCAAACATTGAAGATACAATAACCGCAAACCTTGAAAATGTCACTGTTAAGGCAGCATTGGATGCTATTCTAAAACCAAACAATTACAGTTATTTCGTTCAAGATAACATTATAATTGTAAAGGACTTAGATACTCAACTAATAGGTGAACTAGAGTCTGTAGTCATTCGATTAAAGTATATTAATTCTAATGATTTGCAAGCTCCCTTATCAACCATCTTAACCTCAAGAGGAACTGTTCAATCATTCCTCCCAGTAGCTTCAATGGCAGGGCAAACAGGACCTCCAAATATGGCCATTGTTTCAGATGTTCAGGAAAACATTCCTAGAGTATTAAGTATGGTCAAGCAGTTAGACAAACCAATAAAAAATATTAATATTGCTGTTAAATTTATAGAAACGCAATTAGACACATCTAAATCTTACGGAGTTGACTGGACAAATAGCCCGGTACAATTAGGTGGCAATCCGAATGATACAATAAATTTCCCAATTAATTTAAATAATGTCACTATCGCCACTTTAAACCCATCGCAGCTTACCTCCGCTTTAAAAGTTATGCAAGCAAGGGGGCGCAGTAAATTATTATCAAGTCCTCAAGTAACTACTCTTGATAATCACCAAGCTACTACTGAAGTATCAACAACGGTGTACATCGAAGGATTAAATTCAGGCGGTAATAATACAAGCTCAAATGCGCAAGGTAATACAGCAACTGGAATACCCGGGCTTGGATTATATGGAACTGCAAATACTGTCCAAGAAAAAGACATAGGTATTAAACTGCAAGTGACCCCTAGAATAAATGAAAATAATATTATAACATTGCTCGTAGATGCAACAGTAGAGGCCCTTTTATCTGCTGCAGAAATATCAACAGATAAACCTAGATCTACAAAAAGGACCGTTACTACACAAGTTTCTGTCTTTAATGGAGAAACCGTAATTATTGGCGGCCTTATTGCTGATAATATCATTAGAAATAAGAAATACGTACCTATACTGAGCGCTATACCAGTTGTTGGCTATTTTTTCAAAACTACATCAGTCCAAAAAGAACAAAGAGAACTACTAATGTTTATCACGCCTACTGTATATGATTAATTAGTTTGACAATGCAAAAAGATTATCCATATATCCTTATTTCTTTTGGAGTCGCATCTTTATTTATCATTTTGACATGGTTTGAACTTTATGATGGTGTAGAGAGCAAGCTCTTAGATATGAGATTTTTAAATCGTGGAAGGATTGAAACTAGGCAAGACATTGCTACTCTCGATATGGATGCAAAAAGCCTGCAGCAAATTGGTAGATGGCCATGGAGCCGTGAAAAACACATTCCTTCTATTATGGCTGCAAAAGAGCATGGTATGGATGCTTTAGCATTTGATATTTTTTTTATCGAAAGACAAGAGCGCAAGCTTGAATATGATAATGTCTCAACAATTAATGACAGCGTATTAACAATTAAAGAGATTGAAGACCTTTTTCCAGATCCTGATATTGATTTGGCAAATGCAGCTGAAAAAGCAGGGAATATTTATTTCGGATATACATTTTTCCCTCAACCAGCAAAAAAAATGGCCGTTAGAAAACGAACCAAAGAAAAAGATGTAAGATTGCAACTTCTTGATGACGGTAAATTTTTTAGAAAAATTGACCCTTCTAAGTTTGAAACCATTAATGATTTCTATGACATTGATCCTCCAGTTGATGAACTAATTAAATCAAGCAAAGGTACTTACTTTTTTCAAACTATAGCTGAGCCAGATGGCATTAGTAGAAGATATCCTCTTGTTGGAAAATATGAAGACAAACTTTTTCCAAATGCAGCTTTAGCATTAGCACTTGACCACTATGGAGTAAGTTTTAGTGATGTTAAAATAGAGCCAGGTAAGTATTTATCTATCCCCCTCCCCTCTAAAGATGAATATGGTAGATCAACAATAGAAATACCAATAGATAAAAGAGGTCTTATGCAGGTGAACTGGGCTGGGCAATGGGAAGATATAGACGGTAATTTTGATTTCATACACTACCCCTACTGGGTTCTTAAAAAATTTAGAGATAGTGAATATGATAATTACGTACTAGCGGAGGTAAAAAAACTTGCTTACTCTGACCCAAGCTTACAAGGTGCAAAAAACTTAAAAGCTTTAATGAAAGCGTCCTTTAAACAAAAATTCGCAAGTAAAAAAGATGTAATAAAAACAATTAGGCAACTTGGCATGGCAACACAAATGGAGTCATACATATCTAAAACAAAAAGCCTAGATACTGGGGAACAGTTTTTTGCAAGTATTAAAAGAAAAGCAAAGTATCCTCAGATAAAAATGTACAACGAAATAAAAAATGCTAATACTATAGCTAAAGAATTAAAAGTTAATCCTAATTCTAGCCTTGATAATTTATTAATTAACCAAAAACTTGCCTTTGAAGCACCTATGAAAAATTACAGGATGAGCAGTTTTAGGAAGCTTAAGAAAGATGTAAAATCTTTATTAAAGACATCAAAAGATGAAGGCTATATAAAAATTTTAAAAAGGTCTTTAGTCGAAATATCACAACTTGAGAGAACATTTTTAATCGTTCAAAACTTAAATAAACACAATATTGTTGATGAACAAAGACCATTATTCTTCTGGCAAAATAAAGACCGAATCGTTGTTGGGAATGTTAAAAAGAATACAGCTAGAAGGATCGTTCCGTTTGAGTTTCATAAGAAAAAACTACTTTATGGCTTAACCGCTCCAGGTACTTCTGATTTAGGATCACAGCCATTTAACGGCAGTTATCCAATGGTTGGTCTTCACGCTAATGCTTTGAATACAATTTTATCAGATATTTTTATAACAAGGACATCTAAAGCTGTAGTATCCTTAATCCTTTTAGCTTTAGCACTATTATTAGCATTTGGAATTCAAAGACTTAGCCCCGCGATCGGTGGAGTTGCTGTTGGTGCATTAATATTGCTCTATATTTTAACTGCTTTTTGGGCTTTTACTAATTATTATTTTTGGCTAGATCTATTTGCTCCTATCGCAACTATAGGTTTGGGGTATTTAGGCATAACCGTATATAACTACATTCAAGAAGAGAAAAACAAGCAATTTCTCAAATCATCCTTTGGAACCTACATTTCTCCTGAACTCATTGATGAAATGTACGATAGTGGTAAAGAACCCGAGCTTGGCGGTGAAGAGGGTTACCACACTGCTTTTTTCACTGATATTCAAAGTTTTTCAGCTTTCTCAGAAAAATTAACAGCTAGCGATCTAGTCAGCCTTTTAAATAATTATCTAACTGAAATGACGGATATACTCATGGAGAATAATGGTACGCTAGATAAATACATTGGCGATGCAATTGTAGCATTTTATGGAGCTCCATTAGACTTAAAAAACCATGAGCTAATGGCATGCAGAACAGCGATAAAAATGCAGGAAAGGTTAGCTGTCCTTAGGGGTCAATGGCAACAAGAAGGTGATAGATGGCCTGAAATAGTACATAACATGCAAAATAGAATTGGCATCAATACTGGGAAGATGGTAACTGGCAATATGGGTTCTGAATCCAGAATGAATTACACTATGATGGGTGACACGGTAAATCTCGCAGCAAGACTGGAAAGTTCAGCTAAGCAATATGGTGTATACATTCAAATAGCTGATAGTACATATGAAGCAGTGAAAGATCAAATCGTTGTAAGAGCGCTTGATTTTGTCCGAGTAATGGGTAAAACCGAGCCTGTTAAAGTTTTCGAACTAATTTCTGAAAAGGACCAAGAACCTGAAATTTATAAAAAGATACTACCTGTATTCCATGAAGGTTTAGAATATTACTTTAAACAAGACTGGGATAAAGCAATTGAGGCATTTCAAACAGCTGATGAGCTTGAAGAAATGTTTCCTGGAAGGAAAACAAACCCAAGCAGAGTTTACATACCCCGCTGCCAAAATTTTAAATCAAACCCTCCTGGTGATGATTGGGACGGTGTTTGGACTCAAACATCTAAGTAGGTAAATGGCTTCAATAATTAAATGTTTGCTTAAGATAATCATCTTAACATTTATTTTTTTCACTAACATTTTTGGACAGAATAACTTTGAATTAGATGAAGAGCGCAGTAACGTGCTCCAAAATATTATTTCCTCAGATATTGAAGCAGCAGACCTTAATAATGATGGAATTAGTGATATAATCATTTATGGATACAATAAAATAGGTACCCAACAGGGACTTTTTTTAAATACATATAGTATATCCTCGGATGGTGAGATAGATACTCTTCAAATGAATATTATTAATAATTACTTTACTTATATCCCTGAGGATCATTCTTCAAGATATATTGGTGGAGATGGAAAAATTTCACTAGGAGATTATGATCGCGATGGGTTTATTGATGTGTTAGCACACGGAGCAGAGTTTATGTTTTTAACAAAAAATATAAATGGCACGCTGTCAACAAATAACTATTTATCTAATAATTATGCTGAAAGTTTAGGGGAAAGCTCATTACAATGGGGGGATGTTGATCTAGATGGCGATCTTGATATTTTTTGGATGGGACTAAAAAATAGCAGAGGTACAATTACAAATAAATTGCTATTAAATCAATCTGACTTTGATGGAAACATTACATGGGAGTTTGATAATTCCATTGTAATGCCAGACCTAAGAAATGGAGCAGTTGCTTGGGATGATATTGATCTAGATGGTGACCTTGATCTTCTTACTAGTGGGCAACAAATAACCGCTGAATCTGGAGTCACAAAATTATATTTAAATGATCCAGTAGGTCGTTTAGGGGAAGATACTAACCAGGAAATTAAACCATTAAAAGGAACATCGATTTGTTTTTCTGATTTGGATAATGATGCGGATTCTGACCTAATTATTTCCGGTTATAGCCCAATAGATTCAACCTTGAAAACATTCGTCTATATAAATGAACCTACCGGTAATTTTAGATTGGCCGAGCAACAAATTGATTTTGGTACGATTTTTGGATCTATAAAAGCAATTGATGTCAATATGGATGGCTTTAAGGATATTGCAATTAGCGGAGCTGTTGAGCATAGCATTAACTACGATAATATTTATATCATTGATACATTAGAAATAAGCGAACAAGGTGATGTATTAGTAGCTGATACTACCGTTCTTCTACTAAACCCAAGAGATAGTGTATGGGCACTTGAAGGCAAAATATTTTTAAATGATGGTTCTGGCAACCTAGGTTTTTCAGAACTTCAAACAATCGATGGTGCAAGGATAATATCATTTGTTGATATTAACCAAGATCGAAAACCTGATATTGTTGCCTCTGGTTCATTTGAAATTGGAAATGATGATAGTTCTTTTGTATCAGTTTTCTTGAATACATTTGGAAATGACAATTTAAAACCCACACCGCCAACCGTACTTGAATCATTTGCTATTAGTAACAGAGTTATATTCAACTGGGGAGATGGCCAGGATGACTTTGGATCAAATCAAGCTTTAAGATATAATCTATCTATCTCAAGATTAATAATAGAAAATGATGTTAGAACTCTTCTTTCAAGTGCAACTTCATATAATAGTTCAAACACTGGCACAAAATTAATTAGAGAGTTTACAGGAATTCCTTGGGGAAATTATATTTGGAAAGTACAAACTATTGACCCGTCTGGCGTGGTTTCTGAATGGTCAAATGAGAAAGAATTATTTATTCCAAGGTTAGTTAAATCCTTCCAATCAATTCCAGGATACTCATATGGAATATCAAGATGGAGTGATATAAACAATGATAATTTACTTGACCTAGCTATTACAGGTAATCTCTACACAGGATCAAGCAAAACACAAATTTATCTTAATGAAGATGGAATTTTAAATGTAAATAACTTGCAACCTCAAATGGCAAATGTTTATGGTGGCCACTTGAGCTTTGTCGATTATAATAATGATGGGTTCTTAGATATATCCATGTCAGGGCTGGCTACTGTAAACTTTTCAACTTTCACCGCACTTTTATTATATAAATGGGAAAATGGTAATTTCGTATTAGATGATGATGAAAACCAATTGTCAATAACAGATGGGTACTGGGGTGGTCAATACAATCATGATTGGGCGGATTATGATAATGATGGTGACTTAGACTTAGTAAGTGGAGGAATAAGTATTTTTGACAATACTAATTATTTAACTATTTTTAAAAATAACAATGGAATACTTTCAAAAGACACGACTCAAACTGATTTAATTCCACTATTCCCTTGTGCTTTAATTTGGATCGATATTAATGGAGATAACTATAAAGATCTTTTAACACTTGGAAGATTACAATTAAATGGTGTTTCTCATATGTATATAAATGACGGGATGGGAAAGTTAATAAAGTCTTCAGATCAGCCATTTGAAATACCCTCAATACTTCATGCAATTTCTGTTGGAGATCATAATAGTGATGGATATGATGATATCGCTATTGCTCATCTGAATGGAACTGAAATGCACACAAATATTTATACCAATGAATATAGTAATAGCTCAATAAACGAATTTAGTTTACACCAAGAACTACAAGGTGCAACGTATGCTAGTTTAGATTGGGGTGATTATGACAACGATGGAGATTTAGATCTTGTTACAAGCGGTTACACAGCAACATCAACAACTGATCAAGGTTTGGAAGAATACACCAATCCAATTACTAATATTTATCAACAAGATGATCAAGGAATATTTATTTTTGATTCGTCTTTATACATGATTGATAGTGTCGGACTATCCTCTACTCAATGGGGTGATTATGACAACGATGGAGATCTCGACCTTCTAGTTACTGGAGAAACAGCAGAAAAAGAATTAATTACAAGAGTTTATGAAAACCTAGAAGGCTTTACGAATTCTAATACTCCACCGACAAAACCAATTATGCTAATGAGCAATGTGAATATTGATTCTGTTCAAATTAGTTGGCAAGGAGGAATTGATGCTAATAATAGTACAGATCAGGGAAAAACTTTAGATGAAGCACTGAAATACCATTTACAAATGGGCGAAGATCAAAATTATAACCTATCTGGCAATGTACATTCTATTATAACAGGTAATTATGGCACTGGTACAATGGGGCTTAGGTCTGGGAATTCTCATATTATTAATAGCCTGCCTGAAGGCAGATACCAATGGCGAGTTAGATCAGTTGACCATAGCTTATCATTTTCAGATTGGTCTAATTGGGATTATTTTTATATTGATCAAACTCCCCCTACTGTAGAAGAGATACAAGTAAACTATGGAGTAGGTGGTCAAATAATTATTATTGTGAATTTCAAAGAAGAATTTGAAATGAACAACTTTTTGAATGCTGAGCCAGTCATCTATGCTATGCATCCAGATATGAACGATATTGATGGAGATAATCTTAACGATACTCTGCTAGTTGAAAAGCAAAGTTATAGCGCTACGGTCTGGACTGGGTTATTGAGTCTTCCAGGTGAATATGTAGGAAAAGCAATAAAACTAAATATTTCAAATGCACAAGACATGCGCGGAAATATTATGAAAAGTGAAATATTTTTTAAAACACCAGAAAAAATTATATCTCAAGAAGGAGGAAGTGTAATAAGCTCTGATGGTAAGGTCTCAATTTTATTTCCACAAAATGCTGTTAATGAGGATATATCAGTTTCAATTGATCCTTTAGCTAATGTTATTTCACTAGATACAAATTCTATATCTGATTTTTATTCAATATCTCCTTATGAAATAAACCTACAAAAACCAACCGTACTACGGATTGCTATTCCAGATAGTTTTATAGCAGATGATTTAAAGGATCATCACCTTCACATTGGCAAAATAAATAATGCAAGTGGAAACATAGATCCGCTCGGCGGAACAATTATTACAGTAAATAATATACCTTATTTACAATCTGAATTATCAGAGTTAGGCATATATGCTGCATTTAAATCTGATAGTTTATTCCAAGTAGACTCAGTCAGTACTGATATGATTACGTGCCAACCTAGAATTTTTTCTCCGGACGGCTCCGTTTTTGAATTTCCTCATACAAATATTTTATTTGATTTATCTATTTCAGATAACGTCACTGCAAGAATATTTAACCTTGCAGGAAAAATTAAAAGAACAATAAAACCAGAAAACTCCTTAGGACCAGGTAAGAATGTGATTGTATGGGATGGAAAAGATTTTGATGGGAGCATTGTTCCAAGTGGGTTATATATCGTAACACTTGAATCTTCTGGATCAGTACTTAGAACTACCGTAGGAGTTCTAAACCGATGAAGAAATTAATTCTACATATAATGATAGTATCATCTATTCTAATTTCGCAAGATCAACTATTTGTTGGAACTAGGCCGCTAGGTATGGGTGGTGCTTTCATAGCTGTAGCTGATGATGGAAATACAATTACTTGGAATCCAGCTGGCCTTCCTCGATTGCGAAGAAAAGAGTTTACCTCTAGCTATGCAGATCTTTACGCAATGGATATTACACATTCATATACGGGAATTGTATGGCCTTTTGGTGATCGTATTGCAATTGGTTTTGACTGGGCCAATGTTGGATTTGATGATCAAGAACTAAGCTATAGCGAAAACAAACTCAATTTTTCAATCGGATATCAACCATTTAAACTAGTTTCCATTGGAGGGACTTTTAAATATTTATCTAGAGATATGGGTCTTGATGGGACTTCCTATGGAAAATCCACAGGTGTTGGGTACGACCTAGGTTTATTAATATCTCCACACAAAAAAATTCGTTTTGGCTTAGGAGCCTATGACCTTGGAGGAACAAACGTAACCTACAAACAAAACAAGGTTGACGAAAAACTACTTGGACAAGCATTTAAACTAGGAATAGCCTACTTTCCAATAGATGGCCTCACAATGGCGATGGACTTAGATGATGATAGGATTCATGTTGGTGGAGAATACTTTATTAAAAACCGTATTGGTTTTAGAGCCGGGTTCCAACAAGACCTTAATGGAGAAGAAAAACTCAGAATCCCTTCTTTTGGTGTCACTTTAAAATTTAAGAGTCTTGTATTTGAATATGGGTATGAATCTCACCCCTACCTCGAGCCGACATATAGATACTCTTTATCACTGCAATTAAGCCCAGCGGTAGTAAGTATTAACTCAGCATCCATAAATCATAACCCAATCTTTAGATCTCTTCATAGATATTATGAAGGGAGTTCATTTGTAAAAGCGAACATTAAAAATATATCTGATTCAGAGCTCCCCGTAGATGTTTCTTTTTACATACCAACAATGATGGAAAATCCACATACAGAATCAATTACACTACCTCCTAAGTCGGATGAAACATATAATTTAGGAGTCTCATTTTCATCTGATGTCTTAACATCAGCAAAAGCTTCATTCGACAATTTGGTTCAACCTGATATAAAGGTTACTTACAAACAAGATGGAGAAGAAAAACTTGCTCAGAAAAAATTAGAATCTTCCTATGTGCTAGGAAAAGGAAAATTGACATGGAGCGACCCTGAAATGATCGCTTCTTATTTCACAACCCAAGATGTTGTGGTAGATAAATTTGCTAGAACTAATATCCAGGCTTATTCTGAAGTATTAAAAAAATATTTTGGGAAAACTAATTTAGGAAGAGCTATCATACTATATGATGCTCTCGGCTCTTTTGGATTAGTATATAATGTTGACCCCTCTACACCGTTTTTACAAATCTCTGATGATAAATCAGCCTTCGATACTGTAAAATATCCATGGGAGCTTTTAGATGATAAAATTGGGGACTGCGATGATCTAGCTACATTGTATGGCACTCTTCTAAATAATATTGGAATTGAGACAATGTGGTTGGACGTATTTAAACCTGGTGAAGGTCATGTATTTTTAATGTTTGACAGTGGTGTAGACCCTGACGATGTAGATAGATTATTTTTAGATAGAAATGAAGTTGCTGTTTTAGATGGCAAAGTTTGGATACCAGTTGAAGCCACACTAGTTGGTAAGCCATTTTTTAGTGCATGGAAGCAAGGCGCTCTAAAATATAACCAAATGAAGACAGATCAATTTGTAAATGAAATTAGTATGACCAAAGCAATGGCGAAATATCTTCCTGGTTCAATTACACCAGAAGAGGTATACATCCCAGACCCCACTGGTGTTAGTGAACTCTTAGAAGAAGACATTAGACAATACATAAAATGGCTTGATCAAGTAGTTGCAAAAGGGATTGAAGGTAAATTAGAAACTGCAGATGATTATTATGATGTTGCAGTTTTGTATATGGAATTTGGAAGATATCAAAGTGCTATAGATAATCTCAATACTGCAATGAGCATAACACCAACTTTTCCTGATGCGTTAAATACGCTAGGTGTTTGTTATACAAAACAAGAAGAATACGAAAAGTCTATTGAGTTTTACAATAACGCCCTTGAACAGCAAGATAACCACCCAGGATTTATGTTAAATATTGCTATTTCGCAATTCATGCTTGGTAATAAAGGACTTGCAAAACAAACATATGATAATGTGGTAAAAATAGCCCCTTCATTTTCTGGTAAACTAGAAGATATATTAGGTGCTGCAAAAGCCTCAGTCGGCCCTATTGCTAGTTCAAATACAATAAGCTTATCTGCTGATCTTGAAGCCGATCTAGATGCAGAATCTTCAAAAGGATTAAATGAATTAAAAGGATTAGCTCCAAAATTAGAACCTGAAGCAGTACAACGAGCGTCATATAGAGCAAGAAGAGCAAAGAGTGATAATGCGGTTGGAATAACATTTGCGCAAATAGGAAATAATGCAATGGCGGTTGATTATTTCAAAAAAGCAATTGAGAAAGATCCTGATAATGGAGAATATAAAATCAATCTTGCTGTAGCTTTATACCGTATAAGAAACTATGAAAAAGCATTTGAAATTTTTGAAGAGGTTAAGCTAAAAAGTCCCGAATTAGTTGGTCAAGTAAGTTTCATAGAAAGTATGGGCGAAAAACCTTCCAAATACAAAAAATTTGATTAATAATGCCTAATGTTGTAATATTGAAAACATGAAAAAGTTCTATTATATATTACCTATTATCTTCTTTTCATTTCTCCTTGCACAAGACGAGGATGAAGATGTCAATTTAGATGATCTCTGGGATACTACCGTTTGGGAAGAGATTGAAGAAATCAATGAAGTAGAAGGTGAAGTTGAACAAGTTGTAACGGTGGCTGGTGTTCGTGGTGCTGAAGCTGAGGACGAAGCTCTACACCATCTTTACTACAGAAAGTCTATGAAAGGTCCTAACAAAATGGAGCTTCAATCGGCTTTGGGAAAGCTCATGAAAACGCTTAGTAGATTAGAAAAGAAAGATAAAAACCATGCTAAGATTCCGGAAGTTAGACATTACATGATTCAGATTTATCGTAAGCTTGGTGATGAAACAACCGCAAGAGCAAAAGAAAAAGAACTTATCGCGATTGCTCCTGAATCAAAATGGGCTAAGGCTTACGCTCCAAAATAAATTTTTACTTTTGGATCCTTAATCCAAATCCAAATTGCATTCCATTAGCATCATTAAATAAACCACCTAACTGACCACCACTGACATCAAAGATAACTGAACCCATTTTTAAACTAATTCCAGTGCCCCATACAAAACTATTTTCTCCTCCAAAAGACACCCCTAAATGAATTGGTGCTTGAGTAGATGGAAAAAATTCTGAGCTAAATGAAAAAAGGGGTTTCTTACTTCCCCAATAACTATCTCCAATGTCAATCCTAATATTTGCATCCAGCGTAACCCAATCATCTATTTTATACGTACCACTTAAATTCATTAAAGTAGGCAAACTAGTTTTATAGCTCGAACTTTCTTTTAACTCAGACTGAAATAATAAATCAGACAAAGAATCTGCCTCAGTAATTTCATCAGGCTCTATCTCGCCTTGGGCTCTAGCAGAGTAAATAGTTGCACCATCCCAATTAAACGAAGCCAATAAATTATCTATGCTCAAGCCAATAGATGTTTTTTCATCTATTTCAGTTATTACGCCAAGGTCAATTCCAAGGCCAATCGGAATAGATCCTGCAGGCATAGAATCATCAATTGATACTGGCAATGAGGAGCCAATTTCTATATCAGCATCAATTATCGTATTTACCTCTGTGCCCTTAACAATTCCTTCAACTTTCTTAGTATGTACTTCTGCTAATCCAATAAGAAGGCTTGCTCTTACACCAGCGTAGCTTTTGTTTCCAAAAGGAATTAAACCTGGCTTAAGTGCAAAACCCTTAGAATACGATACTGGTAGATATGTAATGTGCTCTATACTCAAATCATTAATATTTAACTCTTCATCTTTTTCTAACCCAATAAATGGAACTTGTGCTATATCTTTTGGAATATTTACAGAGGTGTAACTTACTACTTGCCCTAAACTAATCACGTTTGAACCAAAGCTAAAATTTATCAATGGCAAAGTAGAATAAAGTGGCACCTGAACATTTATATCTTTTGATATACCTTTTAAGAAAGATTTTCTTTGATCTTTATCTCTAAGATCCCTGCCACCAAATAATTGATTACTGATCCAATCTGGAGTGATTGACCCACTTCCTATCCCAAGTGATACACTAAAAAGGCTCATGCTGAAATTAGAACTACTCTGAGCTGAATCAGCTTTTATTGAGTCTGAATAGGCTACCATCTCATCAATTTTTAAAGATAAAGTATCAGTAAAATCGCTTTGATCATCGTCGAGCTCAGAGAATTCATTATCTACACTATCCTTTACAGCATTTTCAAGATTTTCTGCCTCCTCTAAATTTTCATTAAAATCATCTAAAGAATCTTCAGTGTACGATGAGTCTATTTTTATTTGAACTAAAGAAAGGCCCAACGTTGCAGGGTTCTGAAAAATATTTAACTGCCCATTCATTCTTAACTTATTCGCACCAGTAGTAGCAATATCAATCGGGTTCGTTTGACCAATCATAAAAGAAATAATCGATAATATTATGACTGCTTTTTTCATGTTAATCACTACTAACCAAACTTGATAGATCAATTGATGAAGATATGCCATCAATTGTTATTGTAAGAGTATCCGTACTTAAAAATTTTACCGAGGATCCACTTTCTGATATTACACTGACCTGAGGTTGAATCCAGCTAGGGGATCTTTTTAAAAGTTGAAAGGCATCTTGATCTAGAAAAATTGTATCAACTATAGAATCATCAGGATTAAAAGAAAAACCGGAGATTAAGGTATCTACTTCCCCGCTTTCAATAGATAATGAATCAGGCCCTAATATAACAGATACGCTTGCTCCAAATTCCCATTGGTTATCAATTTTTAAAATGAGGGCTGCATCGATTATATCATCAGGAATTCCTAGACTATCTCCTTGCTCTACTAATTCAACAGGGTCTGGGCTAATAACCGCATCAGCATCTACAATAAACATTAGAGGCGCTCTTACATTCATCACACCTGATAAAGAATCATCACTTGCTACTGTCCCAACTGAATCTAAATCACCAACTTGAGCTGAACCACGCGCAATGATACGATCAGGTCTTATATTAATTAAAGATGAGGCATCAGGGATTTGGACACTAGGGTTAGCATGAATATTCTGAGTAACATTTTTTACAATTGAATCACCATGCGTGTCATTATATGCTGTAATGATCAAATCAAGATAAACTGGAAGATCTATGCTAGAAGTAAAATCAAGAACCATCTCGACATCCTCAAAATCAAATCCATCTAACTCTTCAGGTAATGCGTCAATAGATTGTTCAACTGGATCGATCTCTACAGTAACAGGATTTATTTGACCAGTAACAGATTGAAATGCCATATTCGTCATGTTAACTGTTATAGCGATTGAATCACTTAAAGAAAGTGTCATTTCTTGATCTGATGGCAATGAAATATTTGATATGTAATTGACCTTTTGAGTATCGACATCCGATGGCAAAATAAGATTATACCCACTTAAATCGATCTCAACATCTGAGACTCCTGGACTAATTGTAAATGAAGTATCTAATGATAAAGAATTTTTATAAAATTCGTTTATCTGAAAAAATACATCTGCAACAACGCCTATACTATTTTCTATTGTTAACGAAAGGTCGCCAGATTTTAAAACTGCACTATGTACGATGGTTGAGTCATCTAAAGATATAGAATTTGAATCGGACATCGCATCCTGAGAGAAAAAGCCTCTGACGGTGGAGAAACCAAGGTCAGAAACAATGATATCAATAATAATAGAGTCTAACAGGCTATATGTTCCAACTTCATACGCCGTTGTAACATCAGCTGAATAATTCAGAGATTGATCATTTTGAGGCATTTGGATTATATATCCATTTAGATCAATTTCAATTGGAGCAAGATCTCCAAACATAGAACCTGTCTCTATGACCAGAGGTTGATTGGTTTCAACGTTAACAATTTCATCAATGGTAATGATGGCCTCTGGGGAACCATTGGAGCTTGTATTGATACCATTATTAATGTTTAGAGTTAGACTACCACTACTAAGGTTAGCTTCTAAAATATCAGAATCACTTTCAATATTCATCTGTCCATCAAAACCAAGGTCCTGCGGAGTCACCTTCCCCTCAAAGTCAGAGAATGATAGTTGCTGCCCTTCAGCCGGACCTTCTAAAATTATATTTACAATAATACTATCTGTAGATGTAATAACAATAAAATCTTCACCAGAATCCTGAGTTGTAACATCATAACTATAGTCTACAAATTGTTCATCAATTGACATAGATAACGCATAACCAGATATATTGGTCTCACTAATCAGGTTAGTGGAATTAGCGCCTATATTTATACTGGTTTGAAAATTAGATCCATCTGGAGTTTTGAGAGATGGTATATAAAGATTCATTTCACTCGTAATAGCCATATAGTTATCGATGTCTATGACAAGTTTACCTGCAGCAATAGTTGCGAGTACTACCTTGTTAGAATCTGATGCTAAATCAATAGTACCAATTTCTGAAATTGTTTGGGCAGGTATCTTAGCTGTTGCTGAGGTTACCTCAAGTCCACTCCCTGTTATCTCAACAGAAAAAGAAGAATTTTTAGCATCATCATCTATCAATACATTGTTTTGACCTGGGCTACTACCAGTAACCTCAACAATGATATCACCGGACAAAATAACATCAGCAAGATCTAGTAAAGCTGATTGCTGCTCTCCGCTATTTATGGGCCCTACTATCGTTGTCGAACCACCTACAATATCTGATCCATCTGCATTTTTTAATTGTACATCTACATCCCCTAGGGGTATAACAAGATTATTTATAATAGTGAGTGATAATGAACCATCGCTGAAAACAGCTGCCGAAAAATCTGAAAAATTAAAATCATTTGTTACAGGCTCAAGGTCAAAAGATGTAATGTTAACTGTGTTACCATTTGGAATATCTGAAACACTTGGATAGATAGATGAGAACAAATAAGGTTCTGTTGCTTGAGGATCAATATTATCAAGAGAGATTATACCAACCTCTGAACTGACTTTATTTTCAATTGGATCAATACCTACAGGGTCAAATCCTATTTTTTCTTCCACTTCAGTATCTTCAATTGTGACATTGTCAACGCTCTGGGAAAACTGCTTGCTTATATCATCTATTGAAAGTTTATCTCCTACCTCTTGCTTATCAATGTTAGCAACCTTGGTAAAAACAAATATTGAATCATTATTGCCGTATGATTCTTTAGTAATGCTCGAATCACCAGTGAGTATATCAACATCATTCAATGTGATAGATTCTTGATAAACTGAAAATCCAAAAGATGGCTGAATTATTGGGAGCTTATCAAGATCAGGCTCTATCGAACATGATGCGAAAAAAGCTCCAATAATATATATGGTAGTATGTTTTTTAAAATTGAACACAAAAATATCTCAAAATAATTTGCACAGAAAAATAACAAATTATTATGACTGAGAATATGATGAATTACGAAGAATTAAAAATTAAATAGGTTAACGTTATTTTTCTTTTCTAAGCTTTTTTAAATGGTCAATTCCATGTTGTTCAAAGTATAAATTAGTAAACTTATCAAGTAGCTCATATGCATCGCTGCAATTGCGCTGGTCTACAGTCTGTTTGGACTTCATCAGTTTAACAATGATTTGGTGAAGTGTTAGCGTTTGATCAACATATTTTTGTCTGTCTTTATTGCCCTTTTCTTTGGCCTTAACACGCTGTGCCAAAAAATAATTTAAAATAGTTTCTTGAGCATTTTGAGCATGCGATTCTTTGGTTGTAACCCATCTTGATATCTGATTTAAAGACTGCGCATCTGATTTACCAGCTAAGTCATTGATCATATTCATTGCCTTACGTATAGTAGTAATATCTTCTTCAATTTGAACTATTCGTACTGCATCATCATAAATACCACATGGTACCTGACAATGTCCATATATTTTTGTTGAAATCGTAAACAGAGCTAATACTAAAAATATCTTTATAGATCTAATCATAATTATTCCTTTTAAATAATAAGTTTAAAATTAAATAAAAAAGGGGCTTCAAATAAAACCCCTTTTCTATTTCTAAAAGCCTAAGCCTTGATGTCTATTTCATTAATACCATCTTGCGATTTTGAGTGAAATCACCAGCCTGAATTGTGTAGATATACATGCCCGCACTTACAGGTCTTCCTATCTCATTTGTCGCATTCCACATTACAGATCTATGACCAGCACTTTGAACTTCATTTACAAGAGTACGAACCATACGACCTGTAAGATCATAAATCGATATAACAACTCTTGATTCACTTGGCAAAGCATACTGAATCTGAGTAGATGGATTAAATGGGTTTGGATAGTTTTGCTTTAACGCAAACTCCGTTGGCATTCCCATATTCTCTTCTGCTGATAGTACTGCTGAAACAATACTAGAAGCATCAGATTCTAGACCAGATATATCCACAGCTGTGACCCAATATTCATAAGCACCAACATCTGAAAGCTCTTGATCAACATAAAAAGAGTCAGTTGTTGTAAATACCATAGCAGGCTCATTTGTTAGAATGTCTTGCCTGTATATATTAAAGTAGCTGAAATCATCATCAACCGAACCTGACCAAGTTAGTGATACTGCACCAGGATTCGTGCTGAAAGCTAAACTCATTGGCGCTTCAGGATGAAGGTTATCAATTGAATAACCACTCATAGGCTCAGAGTCTAACCAGAAACCAACATCTTCCGTATGCGCAGTAACCATGAAGGTACTCATATGCATGCTATGCATCGATGAATCACCAAGTGTTGGAACAACTGCTGCATAAGGATCCATACCATGCCAAGGCACAGTTTCAATATAATCCCACAGTTCTATTGGAACATTATTCACTTTTCTCCATATGGAAAATTGAGTGAAGTAACCCCAATCACCTGGCATTCCTGCATCCCAAACGGCACGCATTTGCCTTCCTTGATCATTCGGCACATCATGAAGATCAACCATATGCGGAGGACCAGCGAAACCATACTCAAATAATTCAACATCATAAATGACTGTATTGCCGCTTATCTCAAATGCTTCCTCCATATAATAGGAATCATATCCAGGAGCGTCGACATATATATTGTACACACCATCAATTAGATCAATGGAGTAAAAACCATCATCATTTGAATATGTATTAACACTATATGTATCATTCCAAACATTGATAAATGCAGGTTCATCGGGGTCATATTCGCCTACATACGACACTACACCTTGAACTGAACCTGTAAAACCACCGATAGGACTCAAGGTAAAATCAATGACAACATCAGCGCTTACATCTACTCCATATGCTGTCTCATTGAAAAATCCATCAGATATTACACTAATGTCATAAACACCTTCAGGAACTGTCGTTAAATAATAACCTTCAGAATCTGTACTAGTGAAAGTATACCAACCGCCATCATGGTCACGGCTTCCATCATCACCCATCATTGCTGAACTTATATCTAAAGTTGCATCAGCTAGAGGCTGCCCCATATCATCATATACATATCCTGAAATCATGTAATAATCAATGTATATGAAAAAGACTACATCAGGTATCATTGTATAATTATTTGGAGTTACAAAAACTTGATCATAAAAATCGTAGTTTGAATATCCCTCCATATTATTGGTTACCGCAACAAGATATGCTCCAGGTGCTGGTACTTCAGCCATATAATACCCAGCTTGGCCAGTATTTACTGTATAAGATTCATTATCATTGTAAACTACTACCTCAGCACCCTCTAGAGGCTCGTAGTAATTATTACCATGCTCATCTGTGTATTCCTTAAAAACATAACCTTCAACAAAACCTGTAGCTTGTGGGGGAGTTACATCTATATTATAGTTGTATACATAAGCGCCTAGACCATCATCAAAAGTTGATGCATCTAAGAAAAATGTTTCAGATACAAACGGACCACCATCAAAAGATGCAAATACATTTATTTCTGTACCATTTTGAGCCCAAAAACTATAATAGCCATTATCACCTATTTCGGAGGAACTATACAACCCGATTGGGTTCTCATCAGAGCCAATCTGAGAATCCACCCAAATGTAACCTGATAGCGGCTGACCATTTATTCCATAGGCAAAACCTTGTACTAAAGTATTTAGCTTCATCACAGAAATGTTTGATACATAGCTAGTGCCATCAGTAATAGTAACTTCTGATTCATTACCATATGTTACATCACCAGTTGTTTCATCAACTTGCCCAATGAGAGGTACTAACCTGCCACCATTATCTTCATCCTGATGGTAAGGGTACAACCTAACTACGTCTCCAGCCACTATATCATTAGCTGACACTCCAATATCATAAGTACCATCCGCAGCACTGATACCTTCTGTTAAGGTTTCAGTATCATAGTAATAGTAATCATTATAGTAGTAACCTTCATCTTTACCAATCTCTACAAAAACTCCTTCAACAGGTAGAGCCTGGTCTGTCATCTCAGTAGCAATACCAGTAAAACGTATTTGAGAGCTACTAAATGGTTTAACAACAGTTGATCCCGTAACAGTTAGATCAGGGTCCAACTCAGCAAAAAAGAATGTTGCCCCTTGAACTTCCATGAAATCAAGGTCATCGATAAACGTAACAAAAACACCTTCCGTAGTATCGGAGTCAATTGTTTCTTCATTGTCAATTAATATGGCAAAGGAAGGTTCATCATTTTCATGCTCTCTAGAATTATAATAATCATCATAATAATAGTCATCATCAAAATCTTCAAGAATGTTTAGATCGCCTTCATCAAGTACGCCATTAAAATTTGCATCCCAAAAGATGCCCATAGCCCCTACATAAGGAGCTGGATTTTGCAGGTCAAATGTAGCCTTAACTACAATTCCATCTGCTTCAACATCTAGATCAGGAAGCGTATTTACCGTACCGCCATTGTACGAAGCTGCATCAAAAACTTCTAAAGAATAATCAGAGAAGACATATTGTTCAGAATCTTCCTCTATTACCTCCACTTGCCTTAACGTAACAGCAGCATCGCGAGTTACAACATACAGCAAAAATGAACTGTAAGTATTATCACCTAAAGCAGGAACAGGAACCTCATAAAATGCAGGGTCTGTACCGGATATGGTAATAGTTTGAGTATTGAAGCTAGGTTCTACATCGGGAAATGGATTATACTCAAAACGAAAATACACATTAACGTCTGCACCAGCAGTGAATGCTTCAAACGCAATAGACCCACCGTATGGGAAGCTAAACGGATAAATGCCGGTGTTCTCGTTAGCAAAACCTGCCCAATCTTGTGAACCAGTTGGATTTAGATACGTTTCACCAGTTACTACAGCACCTCCAAATGGACCAGAAAAAATAATACCTGATTCTGGGCCTGGATCACCACTTATGCGGCACCCACCACCAAAAATATAGGTAGGTAGTAACACATCGCTGTCACCAACATAAGCGCCGTAATTATTATAAGTGTCTAGCGGGTTCCAGTCACATGGACCACCAAGCTCTGCACTAGATTCAAAACTGCCCCAACCTCCGACAATGTATTTATACTCGAAAGCAGTATTTTCTAACATCTCAGTTGCTCCAACGTAGATACCATCTCCATCTTCATCCGTCATTTGTACTCCATATCCGCTCCATCCTTCAAAACTACCAGTAGCATAGATCATTTCTAAAGGTAATTCTCCATTTGCAGTAAGCATATCATTATATTCATTAGCATCAGTGCTAAATACAACCACAGCTGTTGGAGGAGGAGTAAGCTCAGAACAATTACCATTACCACAGAGTGAAAAACAATGATCAATTTTCTGATCTACAATTGTAGTATAAAAATGTCTATCATTAAATTGCCCAAAAGCACACTCCTGCCCTTCAATATTCTCCTTATCATCCCACCAATCACCGTTAACATAAGTATATGCATCATCCAAGCCGACAGGGAAACTATCTGCTACGAACCACTTATTAGATAAACTGTCAACTTGGGTAAATGGATAACGCTGATCCCATGGACCACCAAAATAGTTACCGCCAGCTAACCATAGACCATCATCAGAAACCACTTCGTCTCCCATATCAAGAGTAATTTCAACGTATACACTATCACTGTAAGTATAATCACAATCTCCAAAACGATGATTTGCAATCATGTCCCCTTGAACGGTAATTCTTCTATCTGAAAATGGGTCAACGGCGCATGATTGGCCTTGAATATTTTCTTTTACATCCCAACTCATACCATTGGTAAATGTATAGTCATAAGTTCCACCATCAACGAGGTCTACTTCAATCTCAAAAACGCCGTCGTGATTAAAATCAACCATACGATAATTATCTTCCCACGGACCGCCAAATGGGCCTCCAGCTAAATGTACACCGTCTGGAGAAATATTCTCGACACCGGTCATATCAACACGGAATTTTACAGTTGCAGTGTCAGGAGCACCTACTGTCTCGCAAGAACCTTCACCGCACAGACCAAAACAATGGTTTATCTGCCTGTCAACTATAGTCGTTCTAAACTCTCTGTCGCTAAATTGACCAAAAGCGCAATCTTGGCCTTGAATGTTTTCTTTATTACCCCAATCGGTACCATTAACGTAAGTGTAAGCATCATTCAAAACGGCTGGAAAACTATCTGCAAGGAACCAGACATTATTGGATCCTTCAACAAGAGTAAAAGGATAACGACCTTCCCATGGACCACCAAAATAACTGCCACCAGCTAAAAATAATCCAGCATCTGAGATAACCTCGTCTCCCATGTCCAAGGTAAACTCAACATATACGCTGTCACTATACGTTGCATCACAATCTTGAAATTTAGCAAAAACGGTTGTATCTGAATTAACAGTCATGTCTCTATCATGAAAGTTCGATGGATTAGCACACGACTGCCCTTCAATATTCTCTTTACTACTCCAATTATGTCCGTTTGTGTAGGTGTAAAAAATGCTTGATCCGGTAGAAAGCTCAAACGTACCTTCAAAAACTCCATCGCCATTATGATCGATTAACCTACCTGATTGATTACCATCATTTGGCTCACCCCATATCGATCCAGCAACATAAACGCCCTGCTCTGAAACAGTTTGATCTGTCATGTCCAAATAAAATGTAACATTTGCAATTGGAGGCGGCGGCGGTACAAAGTCACACGCATAACATGAAGCATAACATACTAAAGGAAGTTCAAAATCTTGATCTCCTATAGACACAATCCTGTCATTGAACTCACCAAAACCACACGGCTCTAATGCATTTGCATCTTCAAATCCATCCCAAGTACCAAAAGATGGCTGATTTCTAAATTTATATGTTACGTCCTGATTGATCGCGAGCTCGACAGTTACTTTCCAAATGTCATCACCGTCAGAGTCATTCATTAACACACCTTCTTGGCCAAATTGACCACCAGCCAAATAAACTCCTTCTGGATGAGTATCAACCTCATTCATGTCAACACTAAAGGTTACATCGATAAACGGATCATAACCTTCTCTAACAAATTTAAATGTCCAATAATTATCTCCAACCTGTATAGATAAAGTCATAAGATTACCATCGAACGAAAGAATATCGTAAGTTCTTGAGTTAGGTACAGCATCGGTTAAACTGGAAAGTTCTCCACCATTGTAAGCCTTAGCTAGTGCAAAATATGCACCAACTCCATCAAGGGTTAGACTCATATCAGTTTCATTGTAGCTCCATGTAGCAGAGTTCGAACCATCATGAGGTGAAATAGGAGCGCCACAGCCTTCGTCTACACCCTGCCAAGTCTCCAACCAAGTCTCAGTACCCATATCATTAACAAAAGTGCCATCATCGTTTAGAATGTATTTATCATCAAATAAACACGCCCTATTCGCCACTGAGGCAGCATCATTTTGCCAGTGAACAGATCCAGTAGCATTTTCACCAGAACTAACCACTAACGAGCCAGCCTCTGGTACAAGCTTCCAAACATGAGCAAATGGGCTAAGGGGGGTATGTGTATGAGTTCCAATATTTGAAAAGTCATCTTGGCCAAGAACAATCCACTCTGAATCAGTTGCATTAGTTCCGGCAGATGAAACCCAATCAATATTCCCAATGCCTACATTAGACTTTCTTACTAAAGTATGTTCTCCTGTTGCATTATCAATCCCAGCAACAGACCAACCAGCACCAGGGTCATCACCTGCATCTCCAACTATGTCTATTAATATACCATTATGTACCAAACCAATTGCATCATCGCCATTAAAAAAAGTAGCAGTTGATCCAATTAAATCTGAAGCCGCTTGAATTTCATCATTTGCACTACTGTTACAAACTATCCAGACATCTCCTGGAGCTACAGACCCTTCAAGCTGAACACTATTACTTTCACCTTCAGCCCAGTCTCCTCCATTTGAAATACGCCAAATTTGATATGTGCTTAAATCAATTGCTACATCTGTGCTATTGTATATTTCGATATACTTGTTATTGCTGGACCCCTCAGCATATTCACTAATAAATACGCCTTGAGCCTTAGAAACAGAAAAAACAAATATTGCTGTTAAAACAATAACTCTAATTAAATTGAATAAATTATTTTTATTATTTTTCATTTTCAGACTCCCTATGGCTTGACTCTGGAGTTAATGGTAACTTGATAGCTTTGTTACCATTTTCTATTTTTAGGGTTATCACAGAAAGTTTCGAGCGAGCGTTTGATGCCCATCTTTTAAAAATACTTTTTTCTTTATCTTTTTTAATTCGACTTTCTAGAATCTCTTGTTGCTCTTTCTGAACAACTTGCTGCTTTTTCAAAACAGATTGCGCATATTTTTTCTCTCGAATCGATTTTTGAATTCTAGACTCATTGATTTTATCAACATCGATAGGTAAAACTTCTTGATCGATTGCTTTAATATTTGAATCTGTGTTATTCACATCTGTGTTTTCACCATCAATAGTTGAATTATTTTCTGATGCATAAACAAATGTAAAGACAATGAAGATAGTACCAATTATAGTTAGACTTTTCATCATTACTCCTTTTTTGTGTTCCTATATATAAAAGTTTTGTGGTAAGTGGACAAAAACGCTACCGAATATAGAAAACAACAGAAGGTTTGTCAAACAATACAGTCCTAATTTTTTCACAAGTTTTAATTGTAAAATACCATTGAAAAATTTTGGAATGTTTTTACCTAAATAGTTAAGTTTCGACCAGTGATTCGAAATTTAAACTTATAATTTATATTAACTAAAAATAAGGATGCGATATGTCACCTTCTAAAAGACAAATAGAAGAAAGAGAAGCGAGAAAACAAAGAATTCTAAAAGGTGCACTTGAGGTGTTCAAGTCAAACGGGCTTGAGGGCGCTACCATGGATCAAATCGCTCAGCAGTCTGGTTTTGGTAAAGCAACTTTATATTATTACTTTAAATCAAAAGAGGATGTTTTTAGCGCTATACTTGAAGATGGTTGGGAGAATATTTGGGAATCTTTAGAGCCCATAATTGCTGATGGTGACGGCCCTCGAAACTCATTTATAAAACTATTAATAAAGATCGCTGAAATTGCTCAAGGCAGGCCAGGTCTTTTTGAGTTTTTATTCAATGCTCCAAAAACAATAAAACTTGAAAATCAGCCATGGAAAGAATATCAACACCGTCTCTATGGCGTAATCCAAGGGCTACTCGAGGACGGCGTAAAAGCAGGTGAATTCCCCAAAATAAATCCTGAATTAATGTTCAAAGCGCTTGGAGGGTTATTCATGGGGCTTGTTTTTATGGGTGATAAAAAGGAACCCGTCTCTGAAAAAGATGTTGAAAAATTGTTGAATCAGCTTATCACCGATCCAAATTATTCATCAAACTAATACGATCCACAAAAAAATACTTTTATGAAACTGAAATTCCTCTTCCTGCTCATTCTACTTTCATTTGCTAACTCGCAAATAAAAATAGCGGGAACTGTAATCGATAATAAAAGTGGCTCCCCCTTACCTCTAGTGAATGTTTACAGCTCAGATTTAGATTTAGGAGAAGTAACCGACAATAAAGGAAGATTTTCATATACCTTTAATGATAAGCAAAAAGCAGAATTAATTTTTAGCCATGTTGCATATGAAAAATACCATCAGGTTTTTGATTCAACTTACGATGACGTTGTTATCAGATTGAATGAAACATTAATTCAATTAAATAATGTTGTAGTAACAAGCACAAGAAGTGGATACTTGCTTAGGGATGTACCAGTTGCAACGGAGGTAATCGGTAAAAAAGAAATAACCGAATCTGGCGCCACCACTATAAATGAACTTTTACAACAAAGGGCTGGAGTTTCCACCTCTACGAATGTTGATGGCGGTGCTATTTTTAATATGTTAGGTTTAGATTCTAGATATATTTTAATTTTAAAAGATGGTCAACCTATAACAGGGCAGTTTAATAACCGAGTTGACCTTAATCACATTTCAACAAATCGCTTAAAAAAAATAGAGATCACTAAAGGCCCTGGATCTGCTATTTATGGCACTGATGCAATGGGTGGCGTAATAAATATTATTACAGAAGATGCTAAAAACTCTCCCACTTTGACTACTAGTTACAGGGCAAGTAGTTTTGGTGGCACTCCAAAACAAATTTCTAAAGACCCGATTAATTCTATTGTTAAAAGCAGTTTAACGATTCCTTTTAATAATTTCAATTTTACATCTGATATCACTTATCAACATTTTTTAAAAGGCCAACAGTTCGAATACATTAGCGCAGATCAAATTGATAAAGTCAATTTTGATAATGAATTAAAATGGAACAAGGAAAATCATAGCTTAAGGGCCTCGCATAGTAAGTACAAACAAACCGATGAAGGCGCTACTAGATTATCTAGTGGAACTGTGTTATATACAAACGAAACAAATATTAACAGAAATCAACTTACATTGAATCATAAGTGGCAGTTGAAAGATAATTTCTTCATTGAGCAAACTATTCGCAATGCAAATTATATTCGTAGCTACATAGTAAAAAATAATGATGGGTCACTGTCTACTGAAGATGATACTAAAGAAGAAAATACTGAATATGAATTTTTATTTAATAGAACATATGAAAAATTAAAATACAATGGCGGTGTAGAATTTTCAAAACCTGAATACAAAAGTGATAGAATAGCTGGAGGCATTCGACAAAAGGAAATATTTGGGTTATTTAATCAGATTGCATGGAGCGCAACTTCAATGATAAAAGCTGTTTCAGGCCTAAGGTTCGATACTTATGGAGATACCACAGTGACAAGCCCGCGGCTAGCTCTATCATTTAAAATGAATGAAAGTTGGATATACCGATTATCATATGGGCATGGATTTAGAGCACCTTCATTTATGGAGTCTCTAATTGACTGGGACCATTTACAATTTGGATATAGCGTGAAAGGCAACCCCAACTTAAAGCCAGAAATTTCAAAAGGGTTTACTTTAGGTGCAGAATATAGAAATAATAATAATTTTCAACTTAGTACATTGTTATATCATAATACTTTTTCAAATTTGATAAAAGACTATGCCATCGAACCAGGCCTACTAAGTTATCGCAATATTGAAAGAGCATACTTTACAGGACTTGAGATAATCTCAAAGTGGGCAATAAATTCCAAACTTTCATCTAGTTTTACATTTAATTACGTAAAAAATGAAGATGAAAATAGTGAGCAGATCCCAAATACAATCCCATTATCAATTGGCGGCAGGTTATCATACTCCCCTGGAAATCAGAAAGTTTTATATGCTTTAAACTTCAAAGGAACCGGAAAATACGATCCGCAAGAATTTGATCCATCAAGTGGTGACTATCAGTCTTCAGATACTTCAGTAAAATCATATTTAACAGTTGATGCTCAAATCATTTATAACATAACCCCATCATACCGCGTCATCTTTGGTGCAAAAAATATTGGGAACCACACAAACCTAGCATATGGGCCTTATATAGGGAGGACCGCTTATGTTGAACTAAATACAAACTATGAAAGGTAATTTTTTAATGAGTAAACCATTACTTTCTGTCATTATGATCTCATATCTCCTACTAATTGGATGTGAGGACAAAGAAACAAATAATAATCAAGCAGGGGAAGAAGTTATAACTCACGATATTGATGCAATAGGAGCTTCAGGTTTCTATTTTAATCTTTCCTCTGGAACAGAAGTTGATTCATCATCTACATGGCATGTATCATTTCAAATGATTCCTGTTGAATTTGGAGAGGCAACATACATGATGCCGAGTTTGATCTTAGGAGCGACTACTTATACAGCAGAGTATACAGATATTTTGTTTGAAGACATGGAAGATACTCCTGATTCATTTATGTCTGATTATTTTCAGGACGCATCTGCAGTTCAATATTCTGGTTCTAATGAAGTTTTACAATATGATATGCAATCCCATACTGTTAGTGTTAAAGACCCAGAAAGGGTATTCGTAGTTTATGAACTTGGTAACCATAAAACTTATAAAATACAATTTAATGAGTACGTTAGCGGCGTAATAGTTTTTCAATACGGAAGTCTCTAGTTTTATAATAAATGAGATTAATTTTTAAACAAATGCCCTTTTCCAAAATTATATATTTCTCTTTTGGTTTATTTTTAACAGGGCTAGGCCTAGTAGGAGTTATAATACCAGGTTTACCCACGACCATCTTTATGATTTTAGCAGCAGCATGTTTTTTTCGTAGCTCGGCAAGAATGTATAATTGGGTGATTAATCATCCTCTTTTTGGGGAGAGTGTGTTACGCTTCAGATCTGGCGAAGGTATGCCAATAAAAGCTAAATACACTTCTATTATTATGATGTGGTTTTTCATTTTAACCTCAATATTTTTCTTTCTTCATTCTCATGCTTTGTGGATAAAAACGATCATTGCTTTATCAGGTTTCATTGGTACTGCCTTCATTCTAAGGCAACCAACTTTTAAAAAAGTATAATAATCTTCCAAGCATATCCCTTTATTTTCCATTAAATAGAAACCGATCTTAATTTATGTGCCTAATTATGCTATCATGAAGTCTATTTTATTTATTCAAACGTTACTATTATTCCTGATCGGTTGCGGTGAAAAACCCTCTCGTCCAAATATAGTTATTATTTTTACGGATGATCAGGGCTACGGGGACCTTAGCAAAGAACAAATCATAAACCATGTAAAAGTACGATTTCTTCGAGATCAAGTGGTTTGGATTTTTTTGCCTAAGATGATTTAAATTACATATTCAATTGATGGAATGAATTTTGAGTTAGCATATGAATTTTATCCTGATAATAGTTTCAGCTATGATCAAGATATTTTCGAATACAGCGCCGCATTATACAATATCAAATCTAGATATGTTCGTGTAAAAGGTTTAAATATTAATGAATGCCCAGAATTCCACCCTGGCGCTAGTGGGCCGTCTTGGGTTTTCGCAGAAGAGATAATAATTAAATGAATTTCTTTTTTATTTTTGCAACTATAATTCTTATAACAATGCATGGAGCAGTTGGTTTAAGAATCATCCCGTTTTTGAACCTAAATAACAACGTCAAAATCATAACGTGGTGTGTTATCGCTGTGCTAGGTGCTTTACCTATCATCCCAATTATTTTAAGATCAAAAGGCTATGAAGAAAAATTTGTAGACTGGTTTTCATGGGCGGGTTATATAAGTTTAGGGTTTTTTGCTCTAACATTCCTTGCTGTAATTACAAAAGACCTTGTTTATTTCGCATTGGGATTAATTTCAAAATTCTCATCTGGATATTCACAAGAAACAATAGACCCACAAAGGAGAGAATTCATTCAAAAGTTATTGAGTATTGGAATCATTACAACTACTGGTGCCTCGACTCTTAAGGGTTTATATAATGCACGTAAAGGTCCTACAATAATGAAGGAAAACATTGCTATAAATAACCTTCATAAAGATATGGGAGGGCTTAAAATTGCCCAAATATCTGACCTCCATGTAGGGCCAACTATAAAAAAAGGTTACGTTGAGAGTGTTGTAAACGAAGTAAATGAACTAAATCCGGATATCATAGCCATTACTGGCGATATGGTCGATGGTTCAGTCAATTACCTTGCTCCGCATGTAGAACCCTTAAAAGACTTACACGCAAATATTGGGACGTTTTTTGTAACAGGTAATCACGAATACTATTCTGGGGTAGACCAATGGCTAGATAAAACAGATCAGTTAGGGTTTACAAATCTACTAGATAGTCATGAAATAATAAAAAAAGGATATGGTGAGATAACCTTAGGGGGAGTAACTGATTATAGAAGTAGTACAATAAAGTCTAGTCATAAGAGTGACGCAAAACTAGCATTCGATAATGCTCCAGAAAACATCCCTAAAATATTGTTAGCTCACCAACCGTGGAGTATTTATAATGCACACGAGGCAGGCGCAGACCTCCAATTATCTGGTCATACTCATGGCGGACAATTTTGGCCATTTGTATACCCTGTTCGGTGGGCAAACCCATACACAGCTGGATTACATGATCATGACGGTACTTTAATCTATGTGAATCGAGGAACTGGATATTGGGGACCACCTTTAAGGCTTGGCGTAGAATCAGAAATCACTTTAATTACTTTGAATACAAAAAAACAAAATAGTCTATCATCATAATTTCCTTTTTGTAAATTAAAAGCCCTTATGATAAAAAATTTTATAAAAAATTGTGCAGCTTTATTAATAATTGTCAATTTATTTTATGCCCAGCAACTATCAAAAAAAATGGGTAGCCATGTAAATGGTGAGCGTTATAAGGGTTCATACAAGAATGGATTAAAAGATGGATTTGGTGAATGGATACATCCTGATGGAGACAATTACCGAGGAAAATTTAAAGCAGGAATAAAAAGAGGAAAAGGGGTTTATACCTTCGAAAATGGAGATAAATATAAAGGATATTTCAAAAGAGATAAAAAACATGGACTGGGTTCATATATCTATAGTAATGGTGAAATATTTATTGGCGAGTTTAAAAACAATATAAGAGATGGCAAGGGTTATGTTGTTTTTCGGGGCGATACAACTAAATCAGGAGTTTGGCTTGCTGACAAATTCATAAAGAAAGAAAGACTCAAAAATGTAAAAAGGCGTTTAGAGGCAACTTATCCAAAATATAAAAAAACAAAGAAAAAACCTGAGTTAGCTATTTTGTCTAGTAAACTACTCATAAATAATGGAAGTGACACCTTAGAAACAAATGATATAGCTGAGCTAATTATCGAACTAAAAAACACAGGAGAGGGTAATGCTCAAGGGATTGAAATATTTCTAGAATTAAGTAATTATTCAGGTGGCCTAGATATAAGCGAAACAAAAATCATTCGCAAGCTCATTCCTGAAGCTCAAAAAAAAATAAAAACTGAAATTTCTGCAACTGATATGATGATATCAGAAAAAATTTCAATTTCAGCTTATATTACGGAACATTATGGAAATGACCTGTACGCTCCACAAATAATTTCTTTAAATACAAAATCATTGACAAGCCCTGATCTTGTTTTATCTGATATTAATATCAATGATCAAAATAACAAGAATGGTTTAATCGAACCTGCTGAGGTCATCAAAGCGACAATGTATGTCAAGAACAACGGCCAGCAAGTTGCTAAAGACGTTAGCTTAGAAGTACTTTTTGGAGATTTTGTATTCAATACAGGAAAATCTAGTTTTAACCTTGGAAATATTAAAAAAGATCAGAAGAAAAAAGTTCAATTCTCTTTCTTTGCGATGAGTGAAGCTGAAAAAGAATTACCCATCAGTTTTGAAATCAAAGAATCAAGAAGTAAGTTTGATCAAATAGTCCCCTCTGGATTAGACCTGAATAGAAATAATAAAGTCCAAAATTAAACGATATCTTTTTCGTAATATCAAATCGATTTTACGATCTACATAAATAATCATATTCAACATTTGTTTAAAATTAGGAGCTCAATCATGAATACATATACAAAGGGATTTGTATCAGGTTTTTTTCTCTGTCTTTCAATTATAATACTAATTGGTGCAACCAAGCCCAATAGCTCTAACGAACAGAAAGAAATAATAAAAAAACTAGAAAACATAGAGCAAAAAATTGACTTTAATTATAATGTTCTAAACAAACACTTAGTGAGAATAATGGCTTATGGAGTTAAAGTAAAAGAGGGTGAAATCGATAAAGTAAGAAATTCGGTCGATTGTAACTAATTTAATAAAATTTAATAAAAGAGGGGAATATGGCAAATAAGCATAATCATCTACTAGAACTAGTCATGTTTGACATAGCATATGTTATATCAAATTGTGATTATGAATATTCATCAGATGAAAAAAAATATCTTAATGTGATTTTAGATAGATATAGCGACGATGATAAAGAACTTTTAAAACTTAGAACTCAGTTCTTAGATAGTATTTTAGAAAAAGGAATCGAAGAAGTAAAAAGCTTTGTAGTTAACCTTAGTAAATCCCTTAAAAGTAAAATAGATGATGATATGAAAAAAGCATACCTTGAACTATTTAAAGAGGTTATCATGTTAGATAAAAACGTACATGAAAATGAACGTATTTTGTATAGGCTTTTGTGCGAACAATGGGATCATAAAAGTGACATCTAGTTGTTAGCTAAATTTAATCACCCTTATTTTTAACATATTTTTCAAGCCACTGATCTTGCTCCCAGAGCATATGTAAAATACTTTCTTTAGCCCTGTAACCATGACTCTCGTTTGGGAGCATTACTAATCTGGCTGTAGCACCCAGACCTTTCAGTGCATTAAAGTATCTTTCAGACTGTAAGGGATATGTACCAGAGTTATTATCTGAATCGCCATGAATTATAAGCATAGGTGTTTTCATTTTATCTGCATGCATAAATGGTGACATGTTATAGTAAACATCTGGCGCCTCCCAATAACTTCTTTCTTCGCTTTGAAAGCCGAATGGCGTCAAAGTTCTATTATATGCTCCACTCCTAGCTATCCCAGCAGCAAAATAATTTGAGTGCGATAATAAATTTGCCACCATAAATGCACCATAGCTATGGCCTCCAATAGCTATTCTATTTTTATCAACGTAACCAAAACTATTTATTTTATCAATTGCAGCTTTTGCATTCCTTAAAAGTTGATTTCTAAAATCATCATTTGGTTCATCTTGACCTTCCCCAACAATGGGAAAAGAAACATTATCTAGAATAGCATATCCTCTGGTAACCCAATAAACTGGAGATCCTGCATATAGGTAGGTAAATTGATTCGGATTTTTTGTTGTTTGTGATGCACTTGATTTATCTTTGTATTCTCTTGGATAGGCCCACATTAAAAGCGGTAGTTTCTTCTTGTTATTAAAATCATATCCCTCTGGCAAGTATAAAGTAGCAGAAAGCTCTAACCCATCTTGCCTATTATACTTTATCACTTCTTTATGAACATTCTCAAGACTTTTGAATGGATTTGAAAAAAAGGTCATCTGATCAAGCTTCCCATTTAATTCTCTAAAATAATAATTAGGATACTCGCTTGGCGACTCAATTCGAACAAATAGCTGCTTTAGTTCTGGTGAAAAATCTCTTATAGATTCCTTCTTATTTTGAATATTTGATTTATAGATTCTATTTTTTTTTAATGTGCTCACATTCAATTCATCTATAAATGGGAACTGACCCTTTGCAGTATATCCGTCCCCAATTAGGTAGGTCTTGTTGCCTCTTAATGATAATATATTTTCCCCGTACTCATTCCTCTCCTGAACAAAACTCCCTGGATCGTTGTATCTATCTTGATAGTTTCTATCTGATATAACAATCGATTCAACTTTAGAGTCTGAAGGATTAAAAAGATAGGTTTTAAGGTTACGATTGTTCCACCAATAATCAGAAGCTAAAGCTAAAGTATCATTACACCAATTAGATCTATAAAATCTATTTTTTGTTTTCAATAGTGATATTGGTTCTGATTTAAATGGAGCGTCAAGTTGAAAAAGCTCATCTCTAAACTCCACATCTTTTTGAGGGTCTCCATTATCTAAAGCATTTACAAAACACATCGAAGCAGGTTTATCTGATCTCCATGAAAAATTTCTAGGGCCACTTCTAACAGACATACGTCCTTTAGGAAGCTCCTCAATTAAAGGAACCTCTGCTAAGACCTTTGCCTCTGCACCGCTTAATGAGAATACAGTATGCTCTGATGGAAACCGATAATAAGGCACTAAATATGAAAAAGGCTTTTTTATAGTTGAGACTAAAATGAATTCACCATTTGGAGAAAAACTAATATTCCTATACATGTCTTTCTTCTTCCACCTTCTTTTACTACCATTAATGGATACTTTATAAAGCTCTGACAATGAAAGTATTTCAAAATTATCCTCATCATTTTTACTTTTCAATAGATCTTGATATGTACGGTTCTGAGCTTTTGCCCCATCGTTTGTGGAAATTCTTGGACCAGTAGGTACTAGATCTTCACTTAATTTTATACTTTCAATGTCTGAAGGAACAAACTTCACAAGCAAAGACCGACTATCTTTATACCAACTAAATACACTTCCTAAATTTGCATTAAGCCTTGGCCCTACGATTTTCTTTATTTTTGCTTTCTTTACATCTAAAACCCATAACTCAACTCCTTCTCTAGTAGTATTCGTCATTGCTATCATATTTTGATCCGGAGACCATTTAATATTTGATATCTGTGGGTTTTTAGGAAGACCTTTAACGTTTATTATATCTGAATCTTCATCGCTAATTAATGATATTTTTAAATTGCTATAGTAATTGATTCTACTCCCAATGTTCTTTTTTGGATTAATTCTTAAACCCGCAAGCCTGAGTTCCTTTTCAGATAATTGCTCAATAGTTTTATAATTATCTCGGTATAAATAAACCATATATTCTTTTTTTTCATCTATCAATACTCTTGGGGGCAAAGCGACATCAATTAGCTCAAGGATTTTCTCTGGAGGAGATTGATAGGATAAGTCTTCTTGGGCGTTTAAATAGAAAAAGAGTGAAATGAAAAAGATGAGGTTTTTATATCTCATTATAAAAGACTATTTAAAAAATTTAGGGACTAGAACAGGTGTGCTCTCTTTGTATTTTTTATAATCTTCTTGATCACCCCAAGTCTTGTCTGCATGCCTTTCTAGAATTGGGATTCCGCTGACTTTTGTCAAAAGCCAAAATACAAATATTGGTGAAATAAGACTGAAATATTGATATCCTTGTAGTACAGGAAAAGCAATAATAGTTGTCCCAAGCCACAAAACTATTTCCCCAAAATAATTTGGATGCCTTGATAAAGACCATAGGCCTGAACTAATAAAAGAGTCTGGGTTTTGAACTTTAAATTTTCTTTTTTGATAATCTGATATTGATTCAAATAAAAATCCAAAAATCCATAAAGCACACCCGATATAAAAATATGCTCCAGGCTCAATAATATTTCGGGAACATATCGCAGTTATACCTGATACAGATGTAAGAAAAACCCACATCCCTTGCATGGTCCATGTTCTTAAAAAAAGTGGAAAAGATGTTTTCCATTCTTTAAACCGTCTATCTTCCCTGTCTTTCAATATTCTAAGAAAAAGGTAACTCCCCAATCGCAATGCCCATATTAAGATAAATACCGTAATAGCGATCGATCTAAAATCAAATTCATTACCTAAAAACTGATTTTTATTATAGAAGGCTATCAAGGCTACTATTATAAATGTTAAGCTCCCTGTTAAATCATAAAATCGCTCTGTCGACCAATAATAGGACGGGATGAAAACTAACCATTGAATGATAAAAGTCACACTTATACATAAAAATAGTACAGGGAAAGAACCTGAAATCAAACCCCCTTGAGCACTAGCTAAAGCTATTAAAATACATATACATGTGGAAATTATTATTGTTGCGTATGCTTGTAATGTCTCTTTCATGATATTTGACTAGGTTTAACTTTTTTTACCAGCAAGGTCCAATAAAAAAGCATATTCTAAAGCAACTTCTTTATAAATCCTAAATCGCCCTGATTTACCACCATGCCCTGCATCCATGTTCATATGAATGTATAATTTATTATCGCCCTGCCAATGATCTCTTAATTTGGCAACATATTTCAATGGCTCCCAATATTGGACTTGAGAGTCAAAAAACCCTGATGTAACTAAAATGTTAGGATATGTTTTATCTTCAATTTGATCATACGGAGAATAAGACAACATATAATCATAATATTCTTTTTCTCTGGGATCACCCCATTCATCCCACTCATTCGATGTAAGAGGTATTGATGGATCAAGCATTGTGGTAACGACATCAACAAAAGGAACTGCTGAAATTGCGCCTTTCCAAAGATCTGGCTTCATATTAATTACTGCGCTGATCAAAAGGCCTCCGGCACTTCCTCCTGAACAGAATAATTGATCTGAGCTAGTATATCTTTCATTGACCAAATATTTGCCAGCATCGATGAAATCATAAAAAGTATTTTTCTTTTTTAATAGCTTCCCATCCTCGTATGACTTGCGACCGAATATTTGGCTACCTCTAACATTTGTTAACGCATAAATGAAACCTCGATCTAATAAACTTAATCTAGTAGAACTAAAATACGGGTCTGATGTAGAACCATATGAACCATAGGAGTAGAGTAAAAGTGGCTGAGGCTCATTAATTCTCATATCTTTACGAAATACTAGATAAATTGGTATTTTTTCACCATCTCTCGATGTAGCATATACAGTTTCTGCATCATATAAATCTTTGTCGTACCCTTTCCCAATAACCTCCGTTTGTTTCAGAAGGGTCTTTTCTTTTGTTTCCATATTATAATCATAAACAGAAGAAGGTGTCAGCATTGAAGAATAGCCATATCGTAAAATATTAGTATTATATTCCTCATTGGTAGAGATGTAAGCAGAATAAGTTTTTTCTTCAAAATCAATGTAGCTATCATCTCCAGAGGACATATTCTTTATTCTAATTGCTCGAAGTCCATCTTTCCTTTCACTTAAGACTAAATAATTTTTGAATATTTCTAGCCCTAAAAGGTGAACTTCATCACGATGAGGTATTACCTCCTCCCAATTTGATAGCTCAGTTTGATTTACTTTTGTACGCATTAAACGGTTATTTGGAGAGTTTTTATTTGATATTATATAAAAATAATCCTCATAATGCTGGATATCGTACTCATGCTTTTCCCCCCGAGGCGAAAAATTTATAAATTTACCATCTGGCTCATTGGCATCTAAAATATGATAATCACTAACTAGAGTACTACTATTATATATGATAATATATTGCCCTGATTTAGATCTGTAAACTCCATTATAATAGGTTTCATCTTTCTCATGGTATACTAATTGATCTTGGTCAGAATGAGTTGAAAGTTTGTGCTTATATATTTTTTCTCCTAGTAATGTGACTTTATTTTTTAAGGTATAAAAGACAGTTTCATTATCATTAGCCCAGGCAACACCACCTGTAGTATTTGAAATTGTATGTTCTAAATTTTCTCCGGAAATTAAATTCTTAAAGTGTACTTTGTAAAACCTGCGGCTTAAGGTGTCTACACCGTATGCAAGCAATTTATTGTCAGGACTAATGGACATACCACCTATGGCAAAATAATCATACCCCTCTGCTAAAACATTCACATCAAGAATGATCTGTTCATCATTATTTAAATTTTTATATTTTCTACAGTATATAGGGTATTCCTTTTTGTCTTCATATCTAACATAATAATAATACCCGTTTTCTAGGTATGGTACAGACTGATCATCTTTTTTAATTCGTCCGACCATCTCATCATATAAAGCTTTTTGCAGTGGTTTTGTATGCTTTAAACTCTTATTTAGATATTCTGTTTCATCATCAATATAATTGATAACATCCTGAGTCTGTGAATCATATTTTTTTGCTGATTTTTGCTCATCGGTTAAGCGCATCCAATAATAATTATCAGTCCTAACATGGTCATGCGTTTTGATCTCCTTAGGAATCTTTTTTACATCAGGGGGAGTAGAATTTGTCGAGCATGAGGCCATAATTACGATTATCAGTGATATGTATAATTTAAAAGTCTGCAAATGAGCAATTAAAAAAGCTCCGGAGGAGGGACTCGAACCCCCGACAAAGTGGTTAACAGCCACCTGCTCTACCAACTGAGCTACTCCGGAATATCAATTAATTATTTTTAAATATCAAAAAGAGAAGGAATTTAAATCGTTTTTTTTTGATTATGACATAAAACGTACATTTTTTTATATTTTTCTCTAATAAAAATTGCTATCTAAATATCATAATGAAAACTCAAATTCCGTAAAATACTGTTTGGCAAATCTGGTAGATCAGATCTTGGAATTAAAAAGGTGGTCAAACTACTAAGATCTTCAAAAACTCTGTGCTTAGTTAAAGCTTTTTTTAGATACTGAGCTCCCACCGAACCTCCTGTGCCTATTTTTTTACCAATCATCCTGGTTGCTAATAAATGATGTTTATACCTCCAAGTAGTTAAAAGCTCATCTAAATCAATCAATTTACTTAAAAGCCTATAGGGGTTATGAAGTATTGCTTGGTCACGGTATAGTAATATTAATAATGCTGCATGAGTTGCTTTATAAGATAATCTGAATTGACCTTCATCAATCATTTTATTAAAAACAGACTCATTAAACAAAGAATTAAACATTTTCTCTGTAGCATTGTACTGATTAAAATAACTCTCTTTTTCAAAATCGCCTAGGACATCATTTTCTTCAATTATTTTTTTATCATTCAATATCATTTTTGATACAGCAGCTTTGTATTGTTCCCAAAAATTGTAATCTTCTGCTGCTAAAAAAGGGGTCCTCTCCAACCATTTCTCAATAAGAATAAATAAAGATTCTGAATTTTCTGAATCTAAAACTTTATTTAAATCGTCTTGATGTACTTTCGTTTTATAATCTTTGCCACCGTAAACATGTCGACTATCTTTGCGTAATCCAATTTTATTTTCAATTTGTCTAAATTGGCCACTTTGAAACCCTGAAGCAGGCGTAAGTAAATCTCTAAACTCTAAAAAATCCATAGGCGTCATGGTTTCTAAAATTTTAATCTGATCAATTAGTAATTGAATAATTTCATTAATTCTGTGAAGCCTACTAACTGCTATCCCAACTTGTGACTCATCTATTACTTTTGCATGAAATACTTCAAAAATTGAATCTATTTCAAATAAAATCTGCTTAAACCATAACTCGTATACTTGATGGGTAATAATAAATAACATTTCGTCATGTGCTGTTTTACCTTTTTTTTCACTGATTAGCTTTTGAGCATTTAAGAGTGCGTCTAAATTCAGGTAATTTCGATAATTAGGAGTGTTATTTCCCTTTTTCATGATTAAAGGGCACGCCAACTTTTCATAAGCTGAAAGTCAATTATAATATTTACATTTCCTTTTCAGCTTTAAGGGGAAGGTTATCTATGAACATTCCAGAGTCTCTTTGAACTTCACTCATATATACAACTCCATTTTCATCATGAGGGTCAGCAAAGGTTGCATGTATAGACTTTAATCCTCCTAGCCACCATCGGCTATCTTGTATATATACTAGATCCCCCTTATTCGCATTGATAGTCTTCATATCATCCTTCGAAAATGAAACCATGTCTTTGCCTAGATCTTTCACTTTAAAATTGACTACTACAGGTTTCCCTGTAGCTTCATTTATGCTAGAACCTTTAAAGATTTTTTTGAGCTTATGAATATCAAAAACAGTTAGTCCTGTTAACTGTTTATCAGCATTTGGTTTTGTAAAAAAAGTTACAATAACACCGACTCCTGCACACACAAATAAATTATACAATGCCCCAATGTAGGAGTACCCTCTACCAGGTCTGAGTTCTATACCATGGGAAAAAGGACTAATAAGTGATGGATACATTTGGCCTAAAATCATTAAAAATGCACCAAGAATGAATGTTGCAATGACAGCAGTAGATGTAAATCTTTTCCAAAAAATACCTAAAAATACGCCTACAACCAAAGGTGGTGTGAAAGTTGAATGAAACCAACCATGCGCTTCATATATAGATTCAAATGAATTAAAAAAGGGGACTAAACATACCGCAATCACTTTTACAACAACTGATGCAAGCCTTGCTAATCTTAACTGTTCTTCATCTGAAGATTTATTTTTAGTTAAAGGTCGATAAATATCATTAATAATTACTGATGATGAAGCATTTACCAACGTATCAGAAGTAGACATTAAAGCAGCGCACAGTGCAGCAATTATAAAACCAAAAACCCCAGGCGAGGTTATCAAATTTGCAACAGATACAAATACATCATTTGGTGCAAGGTCAATGGGAAGAGCCCCAGGGACAGAGTTTGATATTGCCTTGCCTATCCATCCTGCATTAGAAACCACAATCGCTGATATTGGTAATATTACCAATACATTAAAAGCAGCTGCCTTTCTACCTTCATTAACACTTCTAGCAGCCATAAATCTCATTATAAGTCCCTGATTTAAAAACAAAAAGCCAATTGAACCAGCAATACCATCTTGCCAAAATATTCCAACAAAATTAAAATCTGGAGGCGAATTAAAATTAGCTAAAGGTAGCTTTTCAGCAGGTGTTAGATTATCCCACAAGGCTTTGAGACCTGATGCATATGGAGTATTCTCAACTAAAAAATTCAATCCAAGGGTAAATAAAAGTAACCCAGCAAAAATCAATATAAAGCCTTGTATTAAATCAGTAAAAATGACTGATGTTTGACCCCCAAAATGCATATATATAGTAGTTGCAATAGCAATCAGTACCACTGTTAACATAAGAGGTATCCCATATATTTTATATAAGGCAGTAGCTAAAGTAAGAAACTGAATTGCGATGTATCCTATCATATACATTAAGATCATAAATGTAGCAATATACCTTGCTTCTCTACTGAATCTTTTCTCAAAATATTCTGGAATTGAACCTAGTTTCATGTAATATATTATCGGAAGCCAGCCAAATAGAAACAAGGGCATAAAAAACCAATCGTTCATATATGTCATTGTAGAAGAAAAGCCATACTGATATGCTTTAGTTGAATATTTAACGAAACTATGCGAACCAATACCAGTGGCCACAATTGAAATTGTGATTAACCACCAAGCAAACCTTCTTCCGCCAAAGAAATAATCTGATGTTGTTTTACTATACTTACCAAAATAAGCACCAAATCCCATCACCACTGCGAAGTAGGCAAGTATAACTATTCTATCAAGATTTGTTCCTAAAATATTCTCCATTAACTACTCCCAATTGCCAGATAAATAAAAAGAGCATGAATGAAAGCATAAAAGAAATATCCATAAAATAATATCCATATCCACTTTTTATGGATTTCATACGATACTCTTAGAGCGCCGGTCTTATAAATCAAAAAAGTACCAAGTAAAAATGCAATACCCCCTACACCGTACAAATAAAAAAATGGCAACCAAGTTTGATAAAAGTTCATGACGAAAGTTCCAAATTATTAAAGGAAAATTTTAAATCAGAATATGTGTCAGCCAAGCCCTGAACATGGACCTTCGTATTACCAACTACTGGCATAAAATTAGTATCCCCTCTCCACCTTGGGATGATATGATAATGTAAATGCTCAGCAATACCAGCACCTGCTGAAGCACCTATATTAGCACCAAAATTAAATCCCTCGGCATTTAATTTTTCCCTTATAATCTTCATAGATTGAGAAGATACCTTCATTATTTCAAGCAAAACTTCCTCGCCTAATTCTTCGGGTTTGTCAACAATTTCATTAGGAACAACTAATAAATGCCCATTGTTATATGGATAAAGATTCATGCAAACAAAAGAATACTTTCCTCGAAAAAGAATCATATTCTCCTCATCGTTACCACTTTCTAACTTTTTAGAAAATGTATTGCTCGAGTCCTTTTTTGGGGCTCGCACATATTCCATACGCCATGGCGCCCATATATTATCCAAAACAATGCCTTTTTAATTTTATATAATCCATTATCAATAAATATCTAAAAAGTTTAACTAAATATATGTAATAGTACTAATTAAAGTTCTAACCTAGTTGCGTCATTAATGTATTTACGTAGAGCAGGAACAATGTAAAGACCCTCTAGGTCGTAATCTTTAAAACAACTTGCAATAATATTTAACCGCTGTTCTATCGGTTTCATGTTGTTAATTACAATGACTTTTTCTTCATTAACAATACAACTACCCCCAGAAAAGTCACCTTTCCCTTTCATGATTTTCACATCTAATTTTTCAGCTAGAGAATGGAATTCTTCTAATAGTTCTTTATTTTTCAATTATAGCAAATCCTTAAGATTTTTTTTATCAAGCCAACTTACCAGGTCTTTAACTTTTTCAACTTTATCTCTTGGTACAACTAGCGTAGCATCGTTTGTGTTCACGATAACAATATTATCTAAACCGATGACAGCTGTAAACTTTTCATTAGACTGAATAAAATTATTCTCCCCATCCAAAACTGTCCCAAATCCTCTAATTACGTTGTCATTTTCTTTTTTAGAAAATATCTCAAATAAAGCATCCCATGAGCCAAGGTCGTTCCATTCAAATTGAGCAGGAATGACAAATATATTATCTGCTTTTTCCATTAAGCCATAATCAATACTCTCTGGCAAAATAGTTTCCCAGATATCATCAAAAGAATCTGAATTTTCAATTCTTTTCTCTATTTCTTTCATTGACTCATGTAATTCAGGCATATATTTTTTTAAGGAGTATAAAAGGGTATTTGCTCTCCAAACAAAAATACCCGCGTTCCACAAAAAATCTCCGCTTTTAATAAACCTTTTTGCTAATGTTATATGAGGTTTTTCAGCAAAAGTTTTCACATGGTAACCATTTTTATTTTTCGTCCCTGGCTCGTACTGTATGTATCCAAAAGCAGTACTTGGATAACTTGGTTTTATACCTATTGTAACTAGGTTTTCTTCTTTTTTAACTAAACTAAAAGCATCATTTAATGATTTTTCAAAATGTTTGTGACCTACAATTAGATGATCTGCTGGGAAAACGCCCATAATAGAATTTTTATTTTTCATGTAAATCTTTTGCGCAACCAAAGCAATAGCTGGCGCGGTATTTTTCGGACTGGGCTCTACAATTATATTTTCACTTTTTATATGCTTAATTGTTTTTAGTATGACATCATAAAGTTCTTTTTTAGTAATAATATATATTTCTGATGTCGATTTTAACTTTCTTAATCGATCAATGGTTATTTGAAGCATGGTCTTATCGCCAACTATTTTTAACAATTGCTTGGGATTATCTTTTCTACTCAATGGCCAAAATCGAGTCCCACTACCACCAGCTAAGATTACACAATGCATCTAAAAACTATTGAGTTTAATATTTGTTATTTCCATATCCCAATTACTCCTTATCGATATCGTGTCAGGAATGATTTCAAACCATTCTGAAGATTGATAAGGACTAAGACTGCCATAAGAATAATAATCATTTTCATCTCTATCATTGTAAAACATCAGAGAATAAATCCCTTCTGGTATTTTATTAATTTTAAAAGACGAATTAGAATTTACAAATACATCTAGGAAATATTGTTCTTTTTCTAGTGAGGATAACCTCGCAACCAAAGGCTCATTATACTTTTCAATTAAATTACCCCTGAGACTGCCAAACTTTCTAAATGGTGAAGTTTTTATGTTTAAAATCAAAAGTGAATCTTTAATGCCACGAGTATTTGCCATTTTCAACTTATCTCTTATAACAAACAGATTATAATCAGTATTTGGGATCCAATTTATCTTTGGAATGACTCGATAATGCATAGGGCTTAATTTTTCTAGAATAAAATCAATAATAACAGAATCTTTTTTTAATGTTAAAGCGCTATCCAAAATAACATTGTACAGCACTTTAGAAAATGAAAAATCAAAAGGTCTTATTTGGTCCTCTTCAATTTCTAAATTATTCATTTTCTCAGCATCTTTAATACTTAGGTATGAAGTATCAATATTTGATTTTGTCTTTGCAGAAATCAAAGCAGAATCAATTATTGAATGTTCAGCATTATCACTAGGGACCACATTAATTATTGTGTTTAAACCTGACTTAAGCGAATCCTTAATAAAAAAGTGTAAAGTATTGTTTTCATTGTTATCAACAAATAGGTTAGGAAGAATTTTGTTTCCTCCACTGGTAATTTCAACTTTGATGTAATCAATTTTTCCATTTATTGGCGCGTCAAAATTTATTTCCCCTCTCCTACTATCGATCCATTTCCCATTAACGACCCTTATATATTTGGAAGTTTTAGGGATTAAGATGTTTACATCTTTCTTGAATGTACTCGCTGAGTCTATTTTAATAACATCCGTAGACGAGGTTCCATAAATTGAATAGTTTAAATCTAATAGTTCATTTAATTTGGACCTATTTATTCCAAGAAGTTTATAACTACCATTTGATAAATAATTAAATGAAAAATGCCCATCTTCATTAGCATCTATAGTATAATCAGGCTGGCGAAGAAAAAACTCTTTCGCATCCACTGAGTCTCTTATTTTCCATAACAAAGCAGATGCTTCCTCTTCAGAAAACAACTTACCATTGATTTTAGACTTATCAATTATATTCCCTGTTGAAAATGCAAGCTGAATTCCTTCAGAAAGCGAAACTCCATTTTCATCTTTTAAATTTCTATTTATGGATAATATATAAGTCTGATCAATTAATAAACTGTCTGGGAGTTTTACAACTAATTCTTTACCCTTATACTTTACCTGTATAGGGTCATTAGTTTTTGGTAAAAGAGATATAGCATCAGAAATTGATCTTTCTAAAATGTATTCAGAAAAAAACAATTGTACTATACTTTGATCAAAGTTTATAGCTCCTGTTGCTGGAGTAGAATACAACAAAAATGGCGCTGTCTCATCTTTTGGACCTCCAGATGGAGCTTGAATAGCAGCGCAAGAAAAAACATTAGATAAATAATGAAAACATAAGAAAAAAAGAAAAATAGTTTTGCTATTAAATAACTTCATTAATATTGGACCATTATAATTTAAAGGTGCCTGACTTTAAGTCTAAAGAATTCTAGTATGTTATTAGTATCTTAAAAATTATAATTACCAAATTATTTTAAAATTTCATATACATTGACTATGCAACCTAATAACCCAATATACAAAGCACAAACTATTGGCAATATTGAACCAATAGAATACATGGTACCCTACCCAAGTACACAAGCTATTATTGAAGGCCAAATAATTAAATATAAAAATGAAAAAGTTTTCAAAGATTACGGTTTAACAAATATTGATTTTTTCAATAGTATTCAAAGAATATCAAACTGGCTGAATGACCAAGGCGTAGTCCCAAAAGATAAAGTTGTCATAGATGACAATTCTTTCTTGAACTCTATTTTACTTTTATATGGTTTATGGCACATAGGAGCTATTGCTGTATTTTTAGAAAAAGAAAATCACTATCCTAAAAAGAAATTAAATGTAAAGTGTTTAGACTATTCAGGCAATTTAATAAAAATAACAGAATCTCAATCTTCACATTTTATACCAAAATATAAACCACTTCTAAATGAGGATGCAGTTGTATTGGTGTCAAATGATAAAACAGTCTTCCTATCACATTATGGTTTATTGGTCAATGCGAACGGTTTGCAAAAATTATTAAGCCTCAAACAGCAACAGAGTTTTTTTTGCGATATAAAACCTAAAACCAGTTTCTGGGTTGTCCTTTGCGCTATTCTACCCATTTATGCAATGGCTACATTTACTTCAAAAAGCCCATCAATTCTTTTAACCTATGATAATATTGATGTTAAGGATGGTTTTAAATTAAGAGAAGATTGGGTAAACATTGATAATTATGAAATAAATGAATTAGCGCTATGCAAAGAAAACAGCGCTGTCTTCGCCTTAAATAATAGTCCTATTCATTTAACTGACTATAAAATCATTGAAGATGAATTATGGCTCAAAGGTCATTCTTTAATGAATGGGTACTTCGAAAAAGATAAAATGGTTTTTAAAAATGATTATTTTATTATTAAAGAAGAATAGATTTTATGTTAAATCCTTTAAGACTTCATCAGCATGAGTTTTTGGGCTAACCTTCTCGTATGCTCTTTCAATTTTACCACTTTCATCTATCAAATATGCTACTCTCAAAATACCCTCATATTCTCTACCATACATTTTCTTTAAGCCAATAGCTTCATAAGCTCTAATCGTTTCTTTTTCAGGATCAGAAAGTAATTGGAATGGAAACTCTTGTTTTGAACAAAAGTTCTTTTGAGCCTTTACTGAATCAGCACTCATGCCTAAAACTACTGTATTATATTTTTTAAAATTTTTAAACTCATCCCGGAGTCCTTGACCTTGCGTAGTTCAGCCAGGCGTGCTTGCTCTAGGATAAAACCATAAAAGAACTTTTTGGCCTTCAAAATCTTTAATATTCACTGAATTACCATCCTGATCACTTAATTGAAATTCAGGGGCGCTTGATCCGATTGATAACATGATTTTTTCCTTAATTAATACTTTTAATATAATTATGTATTACAATATATCACTTAATTATCATTGTGATATAGCATATACTTTGATGTTTGATAAATTGCATCAGCTATTTTTTTTAAGGAGTCGGCCTCCTTAAAAAAAATAGAACCCAAGACAAAGCTATAGTACCAAATAGATACTTCAACCTTCTTGATATATTTAAAAAATTTATCAAGGTAATTTATCTGGAATTTTAATCTGAGACCATTTCATCCTATCATCATTAGATATTACCATATCATGAACAACCTGAATCCCTCTCTTTTGCCCATTCCAAACTAAATGAGATAAAGCGACATCCAACTTAACCCATTTAAAATCACAATGTTCTTTTGATAAAACTACTTCTTGGGAATCAACTTCAATTCCAAAAACTGGAACAAGATTTAATCTATCACCATGCTTTTCATAAAAACTACTAACATGATCAGCTATAAATACCTTCAGTGGCCTTAAGCTAGTTTCTTCCCCTAGCTCCCTGATTGCTGCCTCCCATGCTTTTTCTCCCTCTTCAATTTTTCCTGCAACCCCTTGCCAAAGGTGCTCATATATTTTGGTTTTTGCCCGTTTCAATATAAGAAACTCAATTCCTTCTATTGTTTTTCTATAGACATAAGCATCTACAACTCGTACCTTTATTTTTGTCATTACATGCCTCTATGATACTTCATTTCATTTAACCAACTAGTAGACCAACTATCAAACTCGCCAAGGTGAATCACCTCTTGGATTTTTTTAATTAAAGAAATGTAAAATGATAAGTTCAATGTTGATGCAATTCGCAAACCTAGTATTTCTTTAACACCAAAAAGATGTCTTATATACGCTTTAGTAAACATACGCCCAAAAGCATGATTACTATTCTCATCTATAAAGGAGTGATCATCTTTATATTTCTCATTTGTAATATTTATTGTCCCATTAGATGTAAAGATCTGGCCATTTCTACCATTTCTGGTTGGCATAACACAATCAAACATGTCAACTCCACGCCGTATTGCTTTAACTATGTCAGTAGGTCTTCCAACCCCCATCAGATATCTAGGTCTATCTTTTGGTAGTAACGAATCACAAAATTCTATAGTCTCAAACATAGCGTTTTTCTCTTCTCCAACTGCAAGGCCTCCAATCGCTATCCCGAAATCTGCCTGTGGGACTAATCCTTCGATACTCATTTCTCTCATTTTATGATTAATACCACCTTGAATAATTGGAAATAACGTTTGGCTATGTTTATAGAGACGGGGATTATCTTTTAGATAGTTTTTACACCTTATAAACCATTCATTAGTTCTTTTAACAGCTTTGGTAACTTCATCTAATTCTGATTTACCAGGAGGACAATGATCAAATGCCATAATAATATCTGACCCCAAAGCGCGCTGAATTTGCATCGATATTTCAGGTGTTATAGTATGATAACTCCCATCTAGGTGAGATTGAAACTCCACACCATCATCATTAATCTTATTTAAATTTGCTAAAGAAAATACCTGAAACCCTCCACTATCTGTTAAAATAGGTCTTGTCCAATTTGAAAATTTGTGAAGACCGCCTGCATGATTTATTACTTCTGTCCCTGGCCTTAGATAAAGATGATATGTATTGCCTAAAATTATATCTGCCCCTAATCCTTCAAGCTCATGTGGAGAAAATGTTTTTACAGCACCAATGGTCCCAACAGGCATAAATACTGGGGTTTGAATATCTCCATGTTCGGTTTTTATTAATCCAGTTCTGGCAGAGGTCTTTTTATCTTGCGTGGTAATTGAAAAATTCAAAATAATAAATCAAATGCTTGCTTAACTGACTCAACGGGGTAAATCTTGAGTTTATTTTTTTTGAGTTTGTTATTCATATTGGCTTTAGGAACAACTGCACCATTAAAACCCAAAGCTTCCACTTCAGCTAAACGATGATCCAATCTACTTATTGATCTAATTTCTCCTGCTAAACCTATTTCACCAATGAAAACAATAGTCTCATCTATTGGCTTATCCATAAAACTTGATGCAATTGCACATAAAATTGATAAATCAGCAGCAGGATCATCGACTTTTAGACCACCAACTAAATTTATAAATACATCCTTAATGCCCATGACTAATTCCATCCTCTTTTCAAGAACTGCTAGAAGCATGGCAAGCCTTCGAAGGTCAAATCCGTTTACATTCCTTTGCGGCGTTCCAAAATTTGCGGTTGACACAAGCGCTTGAATTTCAATTAAAATAGGACGAGTGCCTTCTAAGGATGGATAAATACAAGTCCCAGGTATATTCCTACTTCGTTCAGATAAAAACATTTCAGAAGGATTTGAAACTTCGTTTAACCCATCTTCATTCATATGAAAAATTCCAACCTCATTTGTAGCTCCAAATCGGTTCTTTGCAGATCTTAAAATTCTATGTTCATATCTATCATCTCCCTCTAAATAAAGAACTGTGTCTACCATGTGCTCCAACATTTTTGGACCTGCAATGGTTCCTTCCTTTGTAACATGACCAATGATAATAATTATAACATTTTTATGTTTACTGACTTCTAAAAACTTTTGACCACAATCTCTAATTTGACTAGGAGATCCAGGCAAAGAGTCTAAATCAGAATTTATAATTGTTTGAATTGAGTCAATGATAACTAGTGCAGGGGAAATTCTATCAATGTGAGTCAGAATACCATTAAGATCATTTTCACTAGATAAATGTAGGTTATCTGATTTTACGTTTATCCTTTTTGCTCTAATTGCAACTTGTTCTTCGCTTTCTTCAGCAGAAACGTATAAAATAGATTTATTAACACCAGAACATATATGTAAAGCTAATGTAGATTTCCCTACACCTGGACTCCCTCCTAACAATAATAGTGACCCAGGTAAAAGGCCTCCTCCTAATACCCTATCAGCCTCCGTAATATTTGTTGTAATTCTTTCGCCAGGATCGGAATCAAGTATATCATTTAGTGGTTTATAATCTCTGTAATCAAGATTAGACCTTTTTATGTTTTTATTCCCTAATACTTTAAACTCTGATAAGGTGCCCCACTCTTTACAGCTTGGACATTGTCCATGCCACTTCGGGAAATCACCACCACATGCAGAACATAAAAAGTTTACTTTATTTTTTTTATTAGCCATAGAAGTATGCAAAATTGCCTTCTATGTATGATGTAATCAAGACCGATATTTTACCAATCAGGCCCTAGAGATAGGTACCACTGCGGTTTTGAGTATCCGCCTGGATTTTTATCCCAAGCTGACTCTACTCGTAATAAGAAATATCCAAGGTTGATCTTCACACCTAAGCCGGATGTCACAACCCAAGGAGAAAATTTAGCAGTGTCATTAGAACCGTATTTCTCTGGCCAACTATTTGAAGAAAATTCATCTGCAGAATCCCAGGCGGCTCCAACATCAACAAAAGCATGGCCCCTAATATTTCCAAAAACAACTTTTAAAGGAAATCCTAGCGCAAGATAATTAATGAATGGGAATCTAACTTCAAAATTAAATAATGAAGCATATGTACCTATTCGTTCTGCAAATCGAGCACCCCTCATTGGGAATGCATACTCTGTAAAATATACATCCGTAATTAAATTCGAGTTAGATGTATCTGTAATTACACTTCTATACGCCGAAGGATCGCTGACTCCATTTGTTGTACCACTTTGAAAGTCTGTAAGCAAGTATGGTATGCCCCCAAGAAAAAATTTCTGAGCGTTTTTACCCTGGCTGCTCCCGAAAAATCCTCTTACAGCAATCGTATAGTCGCGACCAAATCTCCAATATTTTCTAGCATCTAATTTTACTGTTTGAAACTTGAAATCTGTATTCCAGCCAGGACTAGCAGTGATAGAAACATTCTGGCGATACCCATCAATTGGTCCAGTGAAACCGAAAATTGAATTATCATATATCCAGCTAGCTCTAGGTAATATTGAAGTGAATTTTGTGGATGAACCTGGTCTTTTAACCAGCTCTTCCTGCCCAAATGTATTTATCATCCTATCAAGAATATCATAACTTATATTATGCCAAGTAAGCCCAAAATCAACTCTTTGAAATCTGCTAAAAGGATGAGAAATGTAAGATTGTAACCCGTAATGTCTTAAGCGCCCAAGAGAATAATATCCAGCTTGAAAGAAATCTGCATTTTGAAAACCTACAAAATAATAATCTGTCTTATTTTTTAGATAACCGTATGATAAAAAATAATCGCTATCTTCTAGAGTTAGAACCATTTCTGTTCCAAATTGAATCTGATGATTTCCTAGAATGTCACTAAATGCAAAATAGGTCATTCCGGTTGCTCCAAACACATTGCTAATCTGCAAATTCCCACTTACCATATCTAATGTGAATCGCGTTTTGTAAGGTTTTGGAACGTGAACTCCATTAACTAACGTGTCCTTAACAACCTTCTCTAGTTTCGAGCCTTTGGTATCCATAGAATAATTATAATTATCATATCCCTGAGCAAATACCCATTTAGAATATGATGAATTTGTATTCAAATCTATTCTTTCAATTTTATCAGTGTCTCGAATATCTGCTACAGACATATCTTCACTATCTCTAGTTTTTATAAACTGTGTTGGGGCAATTTGCTTGGCAGCAATGCCAAGTGGATTATTTAAACTATATAGGTCCCAACCAATGCCCGAATATCCCGCAAAAATTATCGAGTTATCATCTTTAGAAATTGTTGGCTGCTGCAGGCCTGTCAAAACATTAGTTATAGCATATGAATTATTTACAAATTTAGAATCAGAATTTTGGTCTTCAACCAAAGCATGTTTATAGAGGTTGAAAACACCATTATAGTCTGAAGTATAAAATAATGTTCTTTCAGAGTTTGCCCAAATGGGATAGCTTTCATTATCAGGTGTATCAGTAACTCTTTTAATTTTGCCACTTTTAATATTCACTATATATATATCAGTTTGACTGTAGTTATGATCTTCAATTCTACCATCATACTTACCATCAACATGTTTGCCACGATCAGAAACAAATGCAATTTCTTCACCATTGCCATTCCATGACGGATATGAATCAGAAAAAATATCATTAGTAATCTTTTTAAAGTTCTCTGATTTAAAATTATAAATGTATATATCACTTGAGCCATTGTGATTGCCAGCAAAAGCGATATCATTACCATTAGGGCTCCAAGCTGCAGAAAATACTCCATCCAAAGCTATAGGAATTTTTTTTGCTTTTTTAGTTTTTACATCAATTATTTGAAGTGCATCAGAAGAACCGGCTTTTGTTGCTAATACAATTTTTTCTCCATCTGGGGACCAAGATAACCCAGGCTGTAACCATTTAAGCTCCTCAAAATTAACAGAACGACTACCTTGAACTAAAGTAGCTTTTTTCTTACCTGTCCCAGCATCCAAAAGATAAACATCGAAGTAACCAGATCTATCTGATAATAAAGCTACTGTACTACCATCTGGAGACAGTGATGGCGATACATTATAAAAATTCCTATTTTTTTTGTGATTAGTTAACTGTTCTGACATATCTTCCAAAGGATCTCTATTTGCAATATCTGGCCAATATTCTTTTTTTAAGTATTTATGCCATTGGTCAGATAATTCATCCCATTTCATTCCAAGAGCCAGCTGATACCCTTTTTCAGCACTTTGAGTTTTTTTCATCGAGCGAAAAACCTCACCGACTTTTTCTCTTCCATATTTTCCTGCAATGAATCTCCAAAGCGATTGCCCGCCTTTGTATGCCATAAAATAATTCAACTCATTAACGGTAGGAATTCTTTCATGAACTGCTATGTCACGCAAAATCATATCTGCCTTTGTATCCCAGTTTGAACTTAAAAATTCTGCCAGACCTTCATTTGCCCATAAGGGAATTCTCACACGAGTTCGACTAGCAACCATGTTTTGAGCAGTACCTCCGTAAACCATATCATTAAGCATTGCATGAACAAGCTCATGATGAATAACGTGCCTAAATTGTTCAAAATCTCCGTCAAATGGGAAGACCACTCTGTTTTTAAATAGCTCGGTTACTCCACCTATTCCCTCTGACATGTATACACCCACAACATTTGTTTGTTGAAACTCATTATGAGAGTTATACACTAGAATTGATACCCTGTTTTTTAAATCCCATGCAAGATGAGTAGATATCTGTTTGTATGCTTCCTCAGATACTCTTGAAGTGAATTCCGCGAGGTCTTGATTATCGCCATAAAAATATATATCAAAATTTGGAGTCTGGATATAAGACCAATCAAAATCCCTATATTGCACCTTGTTTTTTCCAAAAGATTGTCCAAAGGAGCTAGAAAGAATTACAATGGCAAAAAGTATGTAGTTAAATATAATCATCTTCTTTATAACGAAATAAATGAAAGCAATGTTTCGTACTTTAACAAAAAACTCAAGATATTGTCAATATGTCCTGAAAAGTATATTTTATTGTTAAATTTACTACTCTTATAATTAGTATACTTAAAAAGATATTTTAAAACCATGCAATTGCCAATATATTTCATTTCAGATATACACCTGATGTTAGATGAGTCTTCAGATGAAAGTGCTAAAAGAGAGTCTTTGTATCGATTTTTAAATTTTGTAAGAACTACAAGGGGCACACTTTTTTTTGTAGGTGATTTGTTTGATTTTTATTTTGAATATCCTGATGTTATACCTAAATCATATTTTGATTTTTACAATAAGACTTTTCAACTTAAAAAAGCAGGAGTTGACTTGAGATTTATCGCTGGCAACCACGATTATTGGGTTCTGGATTTCATGAAAAAAAAATTAATGAACCATACTTATTTCGATGATACAACCTTTTCATTAAGAGGAAAAAATTTTTACATTACTCACGGTGATGGAGTTTTAAGTTGGGACTATGGATACAGAATTTTAAAGAAAATAATCCGCTCCCCTTTTTTCATATGGTGTTTCCGATTATTACACCCTACGCTTGCTTATAAGATAGCTCGAAAAGTATCAAGAACAGAGAATCATCCTGAACTACCAGAGGAAGTTAGAGAAAAAATCAGGAATGAGTTAAAAAAATACGCATTAACTCATTTCCAAAAAGGATTTGACTACATGGTCTGCGGTCATTATCATTTAAATGAAATAATTGATGTAGAAAAAGGAAAACTAGCCGTTTTAGGTGACTGGCAAGATGATCCTTCATATGCAGTTTTTGATGGGAAAGAATTAACACTACATCAATGGGAAAATGATGCGTAAACATTTATTAATCATACTTTGCTCTCTAACTTTATTTCAAGGTTGTGCTACAGTAAAAAATTTTTTTGGAAGAAAATCCATTATTGATCCTGATGACCCAAACTTCCTCAATAATATTCAAAAACTTCGCAGTGCATATCAAGATGGAGATATACAAGCTCTAGAAGAAATGATACAGATTTACACTGACGAAAATCAGCATATAAAAGCAAGAATAGAAGCGGGAAGAATGTTAGCAAATACTCAACATCCCATGGCATTAAATGCCATTGCAGAGATGGTTGAAACGACGAGTGCTGTTGATTTTTCTCTTTTAAAAGCATCGATAGAGATGTTGGCTCTTTTTAGAGAAAACCCCAAAGCAAGTTCAGCTTTGCTTGAAAGCGCACACATTCTTGAAGACAGGACAAACAACCTTCATCTAACAATTACAGAAAATCTTCATAAGGTTAGAACAAAAGACCAAGTACTTGGATTATTGGACCTTTATGAAATTGCAAAAACAAATATGAGCAGAACCGAGGGAATGCTAACAAAACAATTAGGGGCACTTGGCAGCGATCAAGTCATTCCTGTATTAACAGCAATTGCTAAAGACCCCAATGTCAGGTTAGGGATAAGAAATAAAGCAGTACAAATTTTAGGAAAGAAAAGTCCTGAAGATGTTGCTACTGCTTTTGCAGAACTATTAGGTGATCCAAATACAAATTTAGAAGTTCGTGAGTTTGCCATAAATACAATGGCCGGAGTAAAACAGGAAAACTTAATTCTTGCACTATTAAATACTTACAACACAGGCAAAAGCCAATATTATACCCTACTTAATACAATGCTCTCTGCTCTAGGAGAGTTTAACGAGCCTGAAGTAAAACTTGCAGTTGTTGAAATAGCTAGTAGTGAAGATTATCCTATAGACATTAGAAAGAAGGCGATTGATAATCTAGGTGCATTTAAAGACCCACGTGTAATCCCTAAAATATTACCAATTCTTGAAAAAAGAGAAAATTATGTTTACTATGATAATATTTTAGATATGGTCTATATGCTGGGTGAAGAAAAAATATGGGCGGAACAAGTTAGAAGAATGGCACATAAAGCAAGCTTTAACAAGAGAGAGCATGAATAAAAAACTCATTATATCTTTGTCAATAGTTTATATGTCATTATGCAATATTGTGTTTGCTAATTACACTATTTCGGGCGCTGTACAAAGTGAAGATGGGGATCCAATAAAAAAAGGTCTAATCACTTTGGTAAAAGAGTCAAATGGAGAAGAGGTTGACAAAACAAAAGTAAGTAGGAAAGGAAAATTTAAACTTAAGAAGATTAGCAGCGGTAAATATATTATTAAATTTACTGGGGACAAAATTGAATCAAAACCTATATCAGTTATGGATGATGATGTTGAGGATTTTATAATCACAATAAAAAGCGTAGAAGAGTCCCCAGAACCGTTATCACAGGAAACTGAAATTTTAAATGAGCCTAACGTGAAAACATTAAATACTCCACTCAAAACTGAAAATAAAAATGACCTTTTGCCTCAATTGAGACCATATGATCAAGTAGATAGACTAGATTTTGAGGACCAATTCTTTGAGTATGAATCCAACTTAAGAGAACTTAAAAATCAAATTGACTCCCTTAAAAGCATTGTCACTGCTTTCGAAAAAAAACAAACCATGCCAAATGTAAGCAAAGAAATTTTAGACCTGATTAAGGTTCCTGATTTTCAATACAGGATAGAATTAAAGAATGGCACTGTTGTTATGGGTGATATACTCAGTGAGACAGATTCATCTCTAGTTTTAAAGACTCAAATTGGACAATTAGTTCTAAAAAAAGAAATGGTAATCAGGCGTAATAAACATGTAGAGCCTGAACCAAAAGTAATTTTTCTCGGAGACCCTTTTGTAAATATCTATCCTGATAGGCATGAATTTTCAGGCAGGATAAAAAATGTTGGACAAAAAAGAGCCGACTTTGTTAGAGTAGTATCTAACTTATTTACCCAAACAACAAAACCTGCTGGGCAAGATTCTGTTTTTGTAAAAGGGTCCAGAATAATGTATGATTCTGGCGTAATTGCAGATACTGCTCTTGAGCCAGGTCAAACAGCAACATACAATTTCCCTGTTAAGATCAAAAACCGTAGCAAAGTCCAGTACCACACAATGGATATTCATTGGAATACTACTGAATAAAATATGTAACTTTTGCTCAGACTTGTAGTCTAATTATAACATCATTCAAGGAACCAATATGATAAAAAGCTCTAAGAAACTGATATTCCTATCAGTATGTACTATTTTTTTGATACAAAATATATTTGGACATGAGGGTCATAGTAAAAAACCAAAGATGCCTGCCATAGGAGTAATACAAGGTTCTGTAACAGATTCTAGCTCTGGCGCTCCTATAGAATATGCATCTATTTCTATGATTGATAACCATGATGGAGATGTTGTCACAGGCGGCCTTTCAGATAAAAATGGAAGCTTCAACATATCTGAAATACCCTTAGGAGAATACATAGTAGTTATAGAATTCATTGGTTATTCTAAAAAAGAAATTGGCCCTATAAATATTTTCCCAGGTCAAATGACTGGAGGTAAAGGCAAAATAAAACATTTTTTAGGCGAAATCCCAATGAAAGTTTCCAGTGTTAATCTTGACGCCATAGAAGTTGTGGGAGACGAAAGTCAATTCATACAGACTGTCGATAAACAGGTATTTAAAGTGGGTAAAAACCTGACTGCTGCTGGAGGGACTGGGTTTGACCTTTTAAGAAAAGTTCCAACTGTAGATGTAAACATTGATGGTGAAGTATCAATTGCAGGAGATGCTAATGTTACTATTTTAATTGATGGAAAACGCTCTGGACTTACTGGCTCAAATAGACGCGGAGTCGTTGATAATATCCAGGTTAGTATGGTAGAAAAAGTGGAAGTAATAACAAACCCATCGGCAAAGTATGATCCAGATGGAGTTGGTGGCATCATAAATATTGTACTGAAAAGAGGTTCTTTTGATGGTTTGAATGGTAGTATATCCGGTATGGCTGGGGAATATGAAAAGAGAAATTTAAATGGGAATGTAAACTACAGACAAAATAAGTGGAATGTATTTGCAGGAGCAAGCTCTTACACTGGCAATAACATTGGCAAAGGATATCGGAATTTTACCTACAATTATAGTGATAGTAGTGCATCATTAAAGCAAAATACTATGAGAACAAAAAATCCTGCGAATGTTGGATTAAGGATGGGGGGAGATTATTATCCCAGCAAAAGTAGCACTTTTTCTTATACTTACAGTTTCAATGATCACACAGAAACAACAAAAGAAGAATTAGAATTTTATGAACCATTCTCTAGACTTTCAAAATCAAAATCTGAAAATTTAGGAAACCATCATGATCATTCATTTTCATACGAGAACAACTTTGGTACCAAGGATAAAAAATTATCTACAGGGATTGATATTAATTTTGAAGAAGATGACGTCACGCAGTACAACATCGAAAACAGCTCAATAATAGATGATTACAATTCTGGAAGCACTGATACAGATTTTAAAGAAAAAATTAATAGTCAAACTTTTAGACTTGATTATGAAGATGGAGTAAACGATAAACTATCAATTGAAACGGGTTTCAAGACAACATTAAAGTCATTTTCTACAGATTATACATACTTAAATCAACTTTATATTAATGATTATAGCGAAGATATATATGCAGGATACATTAGTACCACTTATGACATTACAGATCAATTTGGTATTAAAGCCGGAGCACGTTATGAACAAGTTGAGACAAATGCATCTCTTGTGCCCAGTTCTTCAAACACAGCTCCGGATAGCATAAACATAATTTCTACCATTATTGATAATGCTGTTGAGCTATCCCCTTACGAAAAACCATATTCAAAAATCTACCCAAGCCTCTTTTTGATTTATAAGCTATCTCCAATGCAAACTATTCAGTTTGGTTATTCACAAAAAGTTAATAGGCCAGGGAGAAGAACAATAAGCCCTTTCCCCAGGAATACGTATGATATAACCAGAATAAGAAATGGTAACCCTTATTTAGACCCAGAATACAGCGATGTGGCAGAACTGAAATATTCTAGTAATTCAAGAAAATTAAATTTTAACGCAGGACTATCATACAAACTTATTAAAGATAATATCATGTGGTGGGATAGAGACATGGTTGAATTTCAAGGAGATGTCTATGAAATTTTAACGGCAGATAACTCTGAAAACTCGGAAAGCATTGGTAGTAGCTTAGTAATTGTCTACAGACCAATTCCTCTTGTAAGCCTAATGCTTTCAAGGTGGTCTTGGAATAATAGGACCTATGGAAATGGCGAGTCTGACCTTAATGGCGATTCAAATGGTGCTTATTACAGAAGTATGATCACATTAAACTTACCTCGAATTGCTAGAATGGAATTATCCATGGGTGGTAGAGGCGATATGAAGTTTACTACAGGTGGTAGCCCAGGAAATTTTAGTGCTGATCTAGGATTGCAGAAATCATTTTTAAATAATAAACTATCTGTAACATTAAAATTTGATGATATCTTTGACACGAAGAAATTTGTCATCAATACTGAAAATGTAATAACAAACCCAATCTCTCAGGAAACATATATTCAATTAATGGATGCTGAAAGACGTCGAGGACAACGCTATATATCAGTAAACATTAATTATAACTTTGGCAAACAACAGAAGAAGAAATGGAATCGACGTAACTTTGGTGGTGGAAGAAGTGGTGGTGGTATGGATATGGATTATTGATCAACACCCATTTATTTCTAAAAAATTATTTATTTTTTTCTGATAAATAAACCATTATTGCATTTTGTACATGCATTCTGTTTTCCGCCTGATCAAATACAATAGAATAATCTGCTTCCATTACTCCGTCCGTCACTTCTCTGTCTCTTTCCGCTGGCAAACAATGCATGAATAAAGTTTTTTGACCTGAGTTTTTAATTAGTTCTTCATTTACTTGAAAACTTGAAAATATCTTTTCTCTTTCAAGTGCCTCTTCTTTTTGCCCCATTGATGCCCATACATCAGTGTAAACAACATCTGCATTTTGAATAGCTTTTTGCGGGTCATGTGATATCGTAATATTTGAAATTTTTGCATCAATTGCTTTCTGGACTGTACCATTATCAGGTGTGTAATCCTCCGGGCAACAACAAACAAAATCCATTGGTATTTTCATTGCTAAATGAAGCCAAGAATGAACTATGTTATTCCCATCTCCCATATAGACAATTTTTAGTTTTTCAATTTTTCCCATGTGTTCCCAAACAGTAAAGATGTCTGTCATAATTTGGCAGGGATGATTGTAATCAGTAAGTCCATTAATTACAGGTATTGTAGAGTACTCAGCTAATTCAATAATATGTTCATGGTCAAAAAGCCTCGCCATCATAACATCATTATACCTGCTAAATAATCTAGATATATCTTTTATAGCTTCCCTTTTACCGATGCCAATATCGTTTGGTCCAAGAAATAATGCATGTCCTCCCATCCATTCAAAACCTGTTTCAAAAGAAACTCTAGTTCTCGCAGATGGCTTAGCAAAAATCATTGCAAGGGATCTATTTTTGAAATGTTTGACGTCTGCTCTATGATGAAACTTTGCCTTTAAATCTTTTGCTAAATTTAGTATTTCCCATAGCTCTGTATCACTATAATCTGAAATGTGTAGAAAATGCTTCATCATTTTTCCTTATAAAATATACCTGCTTAAATCTTCATCAAAAACAATATCCCCGAGCGCTTCCTTAACATACTTTGCAGTAATCTTTAATTTTTTTTGACCTTTCTTTGGATGTTCAAATAATGGTTGTTCAAGCAAAGTCGTCATAATTGTATGTAACCTTCTCGCACCAATATTCTCAGTCTTGGTATTGACCTCAGTCGCTAGTTCTGAAATGGCTTTGATGGATGATGGGTCGAACTCTAGAGAGACCCCCTCAGCTTCAAGCAAAGCAACATATTGTTTAATTAATGCTGATTTAGGATGGGTTAATATTTTAATAAAATCTTTGGTTTTTAGTTTATCTAATTCAACTCGAATTGGGAAACGGCCTTGAAGTTCAGGAATCATTTCAGATGGTGTGCTGATATGAAAAGCTCCAGCCGCAATGAAAAGAATATGGTCTGTAGACACCACACCATATTTAGTATTTACATTACTGCCTTCAACAATCGGTAATAAGTCTCTTTGCACTCCTTCTCTGCTCACATCAGGACCTTGCCCTGCACTTCCATTTACGACTTTATCAATCTCGTCTATGAATATTATCCCATTATTTTCAGCTCTATCTTTAGCTATCCTAATTACCTCATCATTATCAATTAATTTTTGAGCTTCAGCATCAATGAGGACTTCTCGAGCCTCTGCTACTGGCATTTTTCTTGGTTTTTTTGATTTAGGGATGGCGTTACTTAGCATATCTTTAATATTCATACCAAGATCATCCATTCCAATGGGTCCTAATACTTGCATACCTGAAATTGTTTCTTGCTCAATTTCAATTTCAATAATTGTATCCTCAAAATCTCCATTTTCTAATTTTTTTCTTAATTTACTTCTTGTCCTCGAACTTCTCTCTTTCGACTCTTCAGATAACGAAGAACCATTTTTTTTATTTTCTGGGAAAAGAATATCTATAATTCTTTCATTAGCTAGACTTTCAGCTAGCTCAATAACTTCTTCTTCTTTCTCTCTTTGTACCATATTAAAGGATGTATCCATCAAATCTCTTATCATGGACTCAACATCTCTTCCTACATAACCAACCTCGGTAAATTTACTAGCCTCAACTTTAACAAAAGGAGCACTTGTTAACGCTGCTAATCTCCTTGAAATTTCAGTTTTCCCTACTCCTGTTGAACCTATCATAATAATATTATTTGGCATTATTTCATCACGCATGTAACCAGAAACCTGTTGTCTCCGCCATCTGTTTCTCATTGCAATTGCTACAGCTTTTTTTGCTTTTGATTGCCCTATAATATATTTATCAAGTTCTTTAACGATCTGTTTAGGTGTTAATTCTTTCATTAGATTTCTAAAACTGTAATAGAATCATTTGTGTATATACAAAGATCCGCTGCTATCTTTAATGATTTTTCAGCGACTTGTTTTGCTGAGTATTTTCCGGACTGATGAAAAGCTAGAGCAGCTGCTTGAGCAAAACCACCACCAGAACCTATAGAAAGTACAGGCCCATCTGGTTCTATTACATTGCCATCACCTGCAATAATAAAACTATTTTTTTTATCCATTACTAAAAGTAATGCCTCCAGATGACGAAGCATTTTATCCATTCTCCAATCCTTTGCCATTTCGACAACTGACCTTTTTAAATCTCCTTCATATTCATCTAGCTTTTGTTCAAACTTTTCAAATAGCGTAAGAGCATCAGCTGCAGCACCTGCAAAGCCACCTACAACTCCGCCTTTTGAGCTGTCAAACTTTCGAACTTTTACTGCTTTTTGCTTCATCGCCATATCACCAAGAGTTACTTGCCCATCTCCCGCAACAGCAACTTTTCCTTTTAAACGTACGCCTAGAATTGTAGTAGATCGGATATCAATCTTTTTGTTTTTCATTTTATTCTACAGAACCTAAATATTTTAAAAACTCACCATCTGTACTTAATACTAAAACTGTTTCTTTATCCAGAGTCTCCTTATATATCTCCATTGTTCTCATGAAACGATAAAAATCAGCATCTTTGTTATAAGCAGCAGCATAAATGTTAGCAGCTTCTGCATCTGCTTTACCTTTTATCTCCTGAGAGCGCCTGTATGCATCAGAAGTAATTTCTTTAAGGTCTCTATCTTTTTGTCCACTTATTCTAGCAGATTCACCAGCACCTTGCGATCTAAATTCTTCTGCTATCCTTTTTCTTTCTGAGATCATACGTTCATATACTTTCTTTCGCACTTCAGGAACGTAGTTTATTCTTTTAAACTGAAAGTCCAATATTTCAATGCCAAGATCATTTGTACTCTCTTTAGCAAGCTCTAATATTTCTTTTGTAAGCTCATCTCTTCCACTTTTTATTATCGCTTTTTCTTTTTGAGTCTGATCGTTATCAACAGAGTCAATTACATAATCTCTATTTGAACTTCTAACAAGCTCTATAAGGTCATGATTTGCAATCGCATTTTGAGTAGCACCTTCTAAAACTGATCCTAAACGGGTTAGCGCTTTTGATTCATCAAACAGTCTTTTTGCATATTGAAGAGGGTCAGATATACGCCAGCGTGCATAAGTATTTATATTAATAAAACGCTTATCTCTAGTTGAAACTTGTTTTGGTTCTCCATCCCAAGCTAAAAACCTCTTATCAAAATAGTTCGCTGTTTCTAAAAATGGTTTTTTTATTTTTAACCCAGGAGTAGTAATAGGCTCACCAACCGGTTTACCAAATTGAGTGATTACAACTTGTTCTGATTCATCTATAATATAAAAAGCCCCTCCAAAAATGAGAACTGCTGCAATAATTCCGATGACTAAGACTGTACTTATAAATTTCCCCATTATTTTGACTCCTTTCCTAAAGGCAATAATGGTAGAATGCCTTCTAGATCCTTATCTAAAATTATTTTTTGTTTTATCTTTGGATAAATATCCGCCATTGTCTCAAGATAGATTCGGTTCTTGGTTACCTCCGGCGCTTTCTTATAAGCCCTTAATAAATCCGTGTAAAGAGAAGCATCACCTTTTGCTCTATTTATTCTATCCATTGCATACCCTTCAGCCTGCTGTACGGTTTGTTCTGCTTCACCCCTAGCTCTAGGGATTATACGGTTGTAATCACCTAATGCTTGGTTTATCATTTTTTCCTTTTCTTGCTCAGCTGTATTTACTTCATTAAATGCATCCTGAACCTGTTTAGGAGGCAATACTTTCTGTAACAAAATGCGATTGATCTTAATCCCATTCTCATATTGATCACACATTTTTTGGAGCTTTACTTCCATCTTAGCAGCAATTTCTTGTCTCCCTGTTGTCAATACCTCATTTACACTTCTATCTCCAATTACTTCTCTCATTACTGCTTCATTCATATCTCTGAACGTGCCAACAGGATCCTTAACTTTAAATAAAAACTTATCAGGCTCAGCTATTCTATATTGAGTCTTCCAAGGAACAACTGCAACATTGAGATCCCCTGTAAGCATTAACGCTTCCTCCTGCAATTCAGAACGGTTTGATCTTCTTCTAGAATCTGAACTAGCAACTTGACCAAACTCCATTTCTAATTCTCTTTTTGTTGGAATCTTAATTACCGTCTGAATTGGTGCAGGCCATTTAACATGGATGCCTGATTGAACTAAACCAGAGTACTCACCCAAAGTCATTAAAACACCTTCCTCCTCAAGCTCAACTCTATAAATAGAACTCCATATTGCTAAAAGCAAAACTAAGATCAATCCAATTGTGAACCCACTTTTTGGGAATTTATCGGGAACAATAAATTCTTGATCCCCAACTATTATTTTTCTTGCCATATCAACCTCTTCTTTTTTTAAATTTCTTTTCTAAGTCTCGCCACTGGAAGACCTAATTGATCTCTATATTTAGCAACAGTTCTCCTTGCTAACTTATATCCTTTATCATTTAATAATTGTACTAATGTATCATCATTAAATGGGCTCGTTTTATCTTCTGAATTAATTATGTTTTGTAACTCTTTTTTTATTACAAATGTTCCAAGAACTTGCCCATTTCCAAGATCTATTGCATCAGTAAAATAATGTTTTAATTCAAAAACACCATAAGGAGTATCTACAAACTTACCACGAGTTGACCTACTTATCGTAGAAATGTCCATATTAATTTCTTCTGCGATATCTTGCAATTTTAATGGTCTAAGATGATTCATATCTCCTCCAAACCATTCTGGTTGGTATTTAATTATAGCCCTCATAACATTGACCATCGTAACTCGCCTCTGCTTTACAGCCTCAATGAACCAATTAGCAGAGTCCATTTTTTCACGTATGAATGATTTCGCCTTACCACTATACTCCCCATTTTCAACACCACCTTCATATGTTTTACTAATTCTCAATTCAGGAATACCACCGTCGTTAGTTGTTATTAACCAATCCTCTCCATCTTCTCTTACAATTACATCAGGTATGATTAGTTGAAAATTATCAGCATAGCCTTCACCGGGACGAGGATTTAGTTTAGATATTATTTCAACAGCATCATGAAGTTCTTCACTGGTACATTTGAGTTTAGTTTTAATTTTTTCATACCTTTTATGCATAAAATCATCAAAATATTTTGATAAAATAATATGAGCATGTGATTCTTTATCTTCCTCAATTTGTACACTTAGACATTCTTTCAAATCTCTTGCGCCAAGCCCCTTTGGCTCCATCCTTTGAATAGCAAATAAAATTGGTTCAATGTCTTGTTCTTCTAATTCAAAATTATCTGCTATTAAGATCAAATCCGTATCTAAATAACCCCTCTCATTTATGTTCCAAAGAATATCTTCTGCAATTTCTCTCTCCAGATCTGATAGTCCGAGGTCTTTTAATTGTTCAATTATTTTTTCTATGAAAGTCGTCCTGTCTGGTATTGGCAGATCGCTTTTCTCTTGTTCTATATAATAGGAGCTTTCATCGGTGTATACATCTTCAATCGGAGCATCCATCTCTTCTAATATTTCTTCTGCCATCGATTTTTCTTCAAAATCTTCTGGCTCAACCTGCTCTAAAATAGGATTTAACTCAAGCTCCTTCATTATAGCTTGCTCAAGGTTTAATGTATTTAGTTGAAGAAGTCGAGCTTGAAGAACTTGCCTCGGTGCAAGTTTTTGTTTTTGTTCAAGTTTCTGGGATAAACGAGGCATTAATTAATCTAGTCTAAATTTTTCTCCAAGATAAAGTCTCTTTGCTTCTTTATCATTAGCTAAAAATTCAGAAGTCCCCGATTTTAAAATTTCCCCGTTAAAAAGCAGATAAGAGCGGTCAGTTATAGATAAAGTCTCCCTAACATTGTGATCTGTTATTAATACGCCAATATTTCTTTCTTTAAGTGAATTTACAATTGACTGTATCTCTTCAACTGCAATTGGGTCTACACCAGCAAAAGGCTCATCAAGCAACACAAAATCAGGATCCATACAAAGGGTTCTAGCAATCTCAACCCTCCTTCTCTCACCTCCTGAAAGTGTCCCCCCTTTACTTTTTCTAAGTGATGTAACTGAAAAATCATCTAAAAGCGAATCTAGTTTATCATTTTGCTCATCTTTTGATAAATCTTTTCTCATCTCAAGAACAAGCTTAAGATTATTCTCAACAGTTAGCTTTGAAAAAATTGATGGTTCTTGTGCTAGATAACCAACTCCTTTACGAGCTCGTCTATACATCGGGTCATTTGTGATATCATCATCGTCTAAATAAATATTTCCTTTTGTGGGTTTAACCATTCCAGTTATCATATAAAATGTAGTGGTTTTTCCTGCTCCATTGGGACCCAAAAGGCCAACAACTTCTTTTTGATTTACATAAATATCAACATTGTTTACAACCATTCTTGAACCATATTGTTTATGTAATCCTTTTGCAGACAACGATTTTTTATTTTTTGCACTCAAATCAATTCCTCTCGGTTACACCTGAAGGGTTTAGTATTTTCCAATTTTCAAGATCAGAGTCTGATTCAAATCCAATACCATATAATGTATCTTTTTCTAACGTTGTTATCATTACAGAATCTTCTGTGCTCATTTTTTCATTTTTTGCATCCCAATAAAGTGTATCGGTATAAAGAGTAATCCCACTGTCAGAAATAGCAATTACATTACCAACGGCTTTCATATTATTCGTTTTCTGATCAACTTCTGCTTTAAAACTATTAAGTACCGCGACATGTTTTTGCTTCTTATCAAAAAAATCTACTTCTACATTTTCATCTAATAAAATATGCTGCTTCTGATTATATTTTTCTAAATGACCAGATTTGACCCGTGCTCTTTCAATAGAAGAATCAGTCAATATAATTGTAACACCCCAACTTTCTTGGTCGGGGAAATCCACTCCTTTACTTAATTCTTCATTTGGTGATTCTCTAGAACACCCATTTATGAATAAGAAAAAAATAATTGCACATATTAGATTATTATAGCTCAACTATTTAAAACCCTTTCAACCATTTTCTTTGTGACTTCTTTTGTTCTACCCTGCATTTTTATTATATACTCAACAGCTTCTCTAAACGCACCTTCACCGCCTTTTACTTTTGTTATGTGCTTCGCTACCTTTAAGATTTCAGGAGTTGAATTTGCTACAGCAATAGGTAACCCAACTAATTCCATAACAGGTAGATCAACCATATCATCGCCCAAATAAGCAATCATATTATCCGAAAGTGAGTATTTTTGTTTTATTTCGTTATATGCATGAAGTTTATTTAAACCTCCATTATAACAGTCCTCAATATTTAACTCTTTCGCCCTATACTCAGTAGCAGGAGAATACCTAGCAGAAATAATTGCAATTTTCAAATCTGCAGCTCTTGCATAGGCCACACCTACACCATCGAATACAGAAAACTTTTTAAACTCCATATTATCAGTGCCTTTATACACTGAGCCATCTGTCCAAACACCATCAATATCTGAGATAATAATTTTAATTTTATTATAATCTTCCATCTTTTACCTTAGTGAATTGTGTATTTTTTTTAATTCAATTAAAAGTGTAGCTAGTTTATCTAACGGCCACTGAGTAGCGGCATCTGACTTAGCCTTATCAACATTATTGTGAACTTCCATAAAAACACCATTACACCCTGCTGCAACAGCAGCTCGTGCTAATGTAGGTATCATATCTCTCATACCAGAAGAATGCCCGCCGCTACCTCCAGGAAGTTGAGCACTATGTGTTGCATCAAAAATGACAGGGTAACCAAATTGTTTCATCAAAGGTATAGCTCGCATATCTGCAACCAAATTATTGTAACCAAATTGAGTCCCTCTGTCTGTTAGCAATATATTTTGAGATCCAGATTCCTCCACTTTTTTTACGATATGTTCAACATCCCAAGGAGCAAGAAATTGTCCTTTTTTTATATTGATTGGTTTCCCCGTTTTTGCAGCAGCAATTAAAAGATCTGTTTGCCTACTCAGAAATGCTGGAATTTGAATGATATCCACTACATCTGAGACTAGACCTGCCTGATCTGGAGAATGTATGTCTGTTAACACTTTCAGCCCTGTTTCAGTTTTTACATCACTTAAAATTCTCATGCCCTCCTGAATTCCAGGACCTCGGAAAGATTTTATTGAAGTTCTATTGGCCTTATCAAATGAACTTTTAAAAATAATTGGAATGCCTACATCCTCAGAAACTTCTTTTATAGCATAAGACATTTCTAAAGAATGGTCGCGGTTTTCAATGACACAAGGCCCTGCAATTATACCTAGATTATCCTTTCCAAAAATAACATCCCCGACTTTAATATCCCTCAATGATCAACTCCTTTTCTTGCTATATTTCTTTGAAGCTTTTATAAACTCCCTGAACAAAGGATGTGCTTTATTCACTCTACTTTTTAATTCAGGATGAAACTGCCCTGCAACAAACCAAGGATGACCACTTATTTCAATTGTTTCCACCACCCCTAATGAATCATTAACACCTGAAATAACCATCCCGGCTTTTTCGAGCCTATTTTTATATCTGTTATTTACTTCGTAACGATGTCTATGGCGTTCAGAAATCTTTTTTGATCTGTATGCTGAATAGGTTTTTGTTCCTGCTTTTATAGTACAATCATAAGCTCCTAATCTCATGGTACCGCCTTTTATTTTAATTGCTTTTTGAGATTCCATGAGGTCAATTATAGGGTATTTTGTTCGCTTATTAAATTCAGTAGAGTTTGCCCCCTTCAATCCACATACATGCCTTGCAAAATCTATAATTGCACATTGCATCCCTAAACATATACCCAAAAATGGGATGTTGTTTTCACGAGCATATTTTGAAGATAAAATTTTTCCTTCACTGCCTCGAGAACCAAAACCTGGTAAAATCAAAATTCCATCTACATCTTTAAACTGCTTGCTAGCAGATTTATCATTGGTAATCTTATCTGTTTTTACCCATTTAATATTTACTCTTGCACCATTTTCTACTCCTGCATGTACAAATGATTCCAACACACTTTTATATGAATCAATTAGTTCGGTATATTTACCACACATTGCAATTGTTAGCTCCTCTTTAGGATTTTTATAATTATGAACAAAGTTTTTTAACTTAGATAAATCTGGCTCTTTGTTTAATTGTAACCTCTCATTAACTAAGTGCCCCATATTTTGTTCATGTAATAGCAATGGGACCTCGTATATACTTTGAACATCTCTCCCTTCAAAAACATGGTCTGAGCGAACATTACAAAACAAAGCGATTTTTTCTCTTACAGATTTATCAATATGATGCTGAGATCTACATAAAATCATATCAGGAGATAATCCTATTTCTCTAAGTTTCATTACTGAATGCTGAGTGGGCTTTGATTTAAGTTCTCCGCTCGCATCAACATACGGCAACAGAGTCACATGCATTATTAGATGATTTTGAGGACCAACGTTAAGAGAAAGCTGACGAATAGCCTCCATAAATGGCAAGCTTTCAATGTCTCCAACCGTTCCACCTACTTCACAAATCACAACGTCATATTTTTTAGGTTTATTTACACTTTTAATTCTTTTGATAATTTCATCTGTTACGTGTGGAATAACTTGAACAGTTTGACCTAAATATTCACCCTTTCTTTCTTTTTCTAACACTGTACTATATATTTGTCCTGCAGTTGCATTATTATTCCTGGTCATGCTGACATCAATAAAACGTTCATAGTGGCCCAAATCTAAATCAGTTTCAGAACCATCATCTAAAACGAAAACCTCACCATGTTGATAAGGATTCATTGTCCCTGGGTCAACATTTAAATATGGATCTAACTTTAATATGGTAACTTTCAACCCAGAATTTTTTAAAATATATCCTATAGAAGAAGCTGCAATACCTTTACCCAATCCAGACATAACACCTCCTAAAACAAATATGTACTTAGTATTTTTTGATTTAGTACTCATATTTTAATCTGTGTCCTTTATTTTATTTAATTGTGATAAGACACGGTCAAGATCTTCAGGGCTATCAATAGCTTGCTGTTGCGCGTTAGAAATGAATGCTTTTATTTTAATACCATTATCTAGTGCTCTGAACTGTTCTAGTGAATATTTTATCTCATTTTTAGAAGCAGGTAATGAAGAAAATTGCAGCAATGTATCCCTATCAAAGCCATAGAATCCAATGTGTCTAAATACTCCGCCTATATCAGAATCATAAATATCACGTTTAAAATCATAGGCATTTTGATTTTCATCTAAAAAGGCTTTTACTACATTCCTATCTAAATAATCTCTTATGCCTATTTTGCGACTAACGACGGTACCCATACTTACTGTGCTATCATCAAAGATCTTTATTAATCCATCAATGACTTTAGGCTCTAGTAATGGTTCATCACCTTGAATGTTAATGATCAGCTCAGCAGAATCAAGCCCTTTTACTACTTCAGTCACTCTATCTGTCCCACTTACATGGTCTTTACTAGTCATTACTATTTCTAAATCAAAATCAGACAAAACTTGTTTTGCCTCATTGGAATCAATTGCTAAGATCACCTTTTCTAAAAGTTTTGACTGCTTTGCCCGCTCTGCAACGTGTACAACCATTGGCTTACCATCAATGTCGGCTAATATCTTTTTAGGGAATCTCTTTGAACCTATCCTAGCTGGAATTATGCCTACAATCATTCTGTTATCTTCTTTTAAAAAAATTAAATTTCAAATTATGTGTTTTCATTTGATTCAAAATATAATTGTTAACAATCTTTATATATAATGATTTAGGCATGGTTTTTGTTTGAAAATTTAACTTTAGTTTTAATTAAAGAAAATCTATTCGAAGCGAAGAGATTCGATTGGATCTAGCTGCGCTGCTTTCCAAGCTGGATAGATACCAAAGCCAATTCCAATCACAGAGCAAACTACTAAACCAATTATTGCCCAATCTATTGGGATGACCGCTGGTATATTAAATATAAAAGAAACAATATTCCCCGCGCCTACTCCAAAAACTATGCCTGCAATACCACCAAATTCACTTAAAAATACTGCTTCCATCAAAAATTGAGTTAAGATATCTTGCTTTGTAGCACCAATAGCTTTTCTGATACCTATCTCTTTTATTCTTTCGGTAACAGAAACTAGCATTATATTCATAATTCCGATACCTGCAACAACTAAAGCAATTACACTAACTAAAAGTGCAAATACTTTTATTCCACTTGTAAACCCCGACAACGTTTCAATCATTTCATTACTAGTGACAATCTCAAAATCATTTTCTTCTCCAGGTCCTACTTTCCGTACTGACCTCATTACACCAATTGCTTCTTGCCTAGTTTTTTCATATTCCAACTCTGATGATGCCTCTATATTTATACTTAATGATGTCCACTTATTAGAAAATTTTTTTAAAAAATTCGTAATTGGAATTGCAATATAATTATCTTGGCTTTGCCCAAATGCCTCACCCTTTTTTTCAGCTACACCGATTACAGTGTAGTCTAATCCATTCAGCTGTATCTTTTTTGATAGAGGGTTTTCAAAAGGGAAAAGCCTATCAACCACGTCCATTCCTAAAACACATACATTCCTGGAATATCTAACATCATCTGGAGCAATGTTTCTACCATCTGCTATGAAGGTTTTAAATATTCTTATACTACCCTCATCTCCTCCAAAAAGCTCAACATAGTTATTTACTTTTTTATCCCTATACTTTACATCTCTTATTGAGCTTCCCTCACTTACACTAACAAGAGCAGGAAGCTTTGCTCTTTCTTTTAATTTTTTATATTGACTGTAATCAATATTTTTTCTATTTCTATATTTTTTATCACGCCTACCAATTTGTATTTCAGGATACTTTTGAATCACAAATGTATTTGCGGCAAAAACGTTCAGCCCCGAAGCCACAGATGATTCTAAAGTCCTAATTGCTGTCATTACACCTATTACAGAAAATACACCTATGCTTATTCCAAGCAGCGTTAAAGATGATCTAAGCTTATTTTGCCGAATGGCATCAATTGCCATGTAGAAACTTTCTTTAAGAATGTTTTTTAAATTTCTAGAAAGCATTTTCATTCATACCGAAGTGAATCAATTGGGTCAAGTTTTGATGCTTTGTAAGCAGGTATAAAACCGGATAGAACTCCAACGAACATACTGATAAATATAGAGAACACTGAAAGCGCTAAAGGAAGAGTAGAAGGGAAAAATTGGTTTATCACTAGACTAACAGCATATGCAAAACCCAAGCCTGCAATACCAGCAAAAAAGCATATCGTTACAGCTTCCATCAGAAATTGCCCAAGTATCATACCGTTGGTCGCTCCAATAGCTTTTCTAACGCCTATCTCTCTTGTCCTTTCTTTAACAGTTACAAACATTATGTTCATAATACCAATACCGCCTACTATAAGAGAAAGCAAGGTGATGAAATAACCAGTTCCGCCTATTGCTAGTTTTAATTTGTTATATTGCGATTCAAATGCTTTTGTCTGATTTATAGCAAAATCATTTTTTTGACTTGGTTTTAAACCTCTTATCTGCCGCATTACACCTGAAATTTCATCTAAGCCTTCCTCAATTTTATCCTCCGGAATCTTCACACTTAAACGCATCCAACCTCTTTTAGAAAAAATTCTTTTATAAGCACCCAAAGGTAATATTGCCTGATTATCAACACTAAAAAGACCTAAGAATTTGCCCTGCTTTTCTAAAACCCCTATTACTCTAAACTTTACATTATCAATTTTAATATACTTACCAATAGGCTCTTCAAATCCAAAAAATGCTTCTTTTATACCATCGCCAATAACCGTGACTCTCGAACCATTCCTGTCTTCGCTTTGTGAGAAAAATCTTCCTTGCTGAATGTCTGTGCTGATAGTTTCCATATACTCTTCATTTGTCCCAAATATTTCAGTCCGTGTCTCTTTGTCATCAAAAGAAAGAGATGCACCTCTTTGCATGACTGGCGAGACAGCTAGAGCATATTTGGATAGATTTTTTATCTGATTAACATACTCTGACCTCATTCTAGGTCTATTTTTTACTTCCCACCATTCCATATCACTAAACCACTCGTACCTGCTAACATACAATATATCTTTACCCAACCAGGACATACTGCTTTCAAATGAACGGTCTAATCCAGAAATGAGTGTGCCCATTAGCGTAACCGAAAAAACCCCTATAATAATTCCCAGAGCAGTAAGTAGCGATTTAATTTTATTTGCAAAAACCGCAATTAAAGAAATTTTTAAATTTTCAAAAAAAAGTGAGAACATTACTTTTTAACTGGTTCATCAGAAACTACCTTACCATCTAATAATCGTACTATGCGATTAGAATATTTAGCAATATCATCTTCGTGAGTAACAAGTATTATTGTATTCCCTGACCTATGTAATTCATCAAAAATTTTCATTATTTCATGCCCACTTTTTGAGTCAAGATTCCCAGTTGGCTCATCTGCTAATATTATTGAAGGCTCGTTTACTAAAGCACGAGCTATTGCAACACGCTGCCTTTGTCCTCCAGATAATTCATTGGGGCGATGATGCATTCTATCTTCTAGTCCAACACTAATAAGCGCATTCGATGCCATTTCAAGCCGCTTCTCTTTCTTAATATTCGCATATACTAATGGAATCTCAACATTATGTAGTGCACTTGCTTTTGGTAGTAGATTAAATGTTTGAAAAACAAACCCAATTTTTCTGTTTCTAATTGAGGCAAGTTGGCTATCATCCATTATATGAACTTTTTCACCTTCAAATTCATACAATCCAGATGATGGGCTGTCTAAACACCCTATCATATTCATCATAGTAGATTTTCCAGAGCCGGAGGGGCCCATAATTGATAGGTATTCATTATTGTTTATAGAAAGGTCTACTCCATCAAGAGCGCGTACTTCCTCTCCACCCACATTGTAAATTTTGTAGATGCTCTTTAAACTAATTAATTCCAACGTAGATTAAAATTCTTTATCTATAAGAAAATTCATTAATATGAACTCGATTCTATTTTAAAAGAAACTTTCATACCGTGCTGTAACTCTTTACTTAAAACGCGATATCTTCCAGTAACAATAATATCACCTAAATCTACGCCTGTGTTTACAGCATAATAATTTTCACTAGATAATCCAGTATCTACAGGTTTTACAATAGCATACTTCTCACCTTCAGCTGTTTCTTTTCCATTAAAATTATCAACTAGAATGAACACAACATCGATACCTTCTTTAGCATTTGAATAATTGCTCTCACTATCATCACCATTCTTTTTATCTTCTTCGCCCAACTCTTCAAAATTTTTAGGCCTTGACACTAGAGATTGAATGGGGATTGATAAAGTATTTTTTATTGTTTCTGAAATGATATTAACAGTACTACTCATTCCTGGGCGTATTTTATGAGGAGGTTTAAGAACCTTAATCTTCACTTTAAAATTTGTAACTTGCTGTTGACTACCCATGTTCAGATTTTGGGCAGTATGAGCTATCTCGCTAACTAATCCGTAAAAAAGTGTGTCAGGGAATGCATCAATTTCAATTTCAGTTGTATCTCCGACATCGATTGTGACGACATCGTTCTCATTTACATCAACCAAAACTTCCATATGGTTTAAATCAGCAATTGTCATTAAAACTCCAGGATTAAACATCCCGCCTAATGCCATTTCTCCTTCTTCTTTTGTAAGACTTGTTACAATACCATACTTAGGTGCAACTAACTTTGTTTTTGATAGTTCATCTTCTCTTGACAGTAAAGCTGCATTAGCCTGATCAACCTGACTTAAAGCTAATTCGTAGGACGCTTCAATCTGCTCAATCTCTTGCTTTGAAATAAGTTTTTGCTCAAATAATTGTTTTGTCCTTTCAAGCTGTGAAGTAACATTTTTCAAATTCGCTTTAGAAGATTTTACCTGTGAAAGAGCTTGATCATAAGCAGCTTGATATTGTTTTTTATCTATGCTAATAAGATGCTGACCTGGTTTTACGGTGTCACCCTCGATTACAGTTATCTTAGTTATCCAACCAGAGACCATTGAAGTAATTTGGACTTCCTCTTCTGGCTGAATAATACCGCTTGCGTTAACTTTATGAATAACGTCTCTTTTTACAACCTGTTCAGCAGTGACAAAAAGATTGTCATCTTCTTTTAAAAATTTTGTATAGCCACCAATGATAACTAAACAAATGATTATCATTGTAATCCAAAACGTTTTCTTCTTTATCATTTCTACCATTATTGCTCTTCTTTATTTTGATATTCTAAATCTAAGACACCAAGAATAGCCTTAAGGTTCATCTCCTCCACCCTAGCATCATGAATAATATTAATTAAGCTAGAATTTGATCGGATCAAAGAAACTTGTGCATCTAATACCTCAAGTATCGTTGCTGAACCAACACTGTATTTTTCTTGCACAAGTTTTAAATCCTCCTCTGCAGACAAAACGACTTCCTGATTAATTGGGATTATTTCAGCATAGTTTAAAATTGATTTTCTAATTAGTTCAATTTGTACTCTTAGGTCATTTATGTTAGAAATATAGTTATTTTCAGATTTTTGCTGCTCTATTTTAGCTCTTTGTTGTGCAGATGAAAGTGAGTTCCCAGAGTATAACGGAAGAGTAACCCCCATGTTTACTCCAAAACGCCAATCATCTTTAAACGCTTCTTTTAACTCTTCACTATTATCTCCGTTTGCTGAATAATCTAAAGATGCAAATATAGATGGCGATCTCATACCTTTAGCGATTTTTACTTGAAGTTTATTTAACTGAATTCGTGATTGTTGAATTAATATATTGGGATTTTGTTCTTTTAACAATGTTAGTGCTTCTGCACTAGTTGGTATAGATGTTGGAGACCATTCTTTCGATCTAGCCTGTATGGACTGTCCAAAATCTATCATGCCCATATCGTTAAATAATTGTCTTCTAGATGCCTCTAATGAAGTTTCTCTATTAAGAAGTTCAACTCTTGCTTGCCCAACAGAGACTTTGGCTTTCAAAAAATCTGTTTTACTAACCGAACCAAGCTCGAACTGTTTTTGGACTAAATCAATTTGTTTTTGCGATAAAATTAAATTTTCTTTTGCCACATCTAATAACTCTTGAGATTTTAAAAGAGAATAGTATGATCTTGTAACGTTTTGAATAACCAAAATCTTTGTATTTCTTTCTCGAAGTTTTGAAATCTCTAAGTTTATTTTTGCTTGCTTAATTGCATTAACAGATTGTCCTCCATTATATATAGATTTATTAATTGACAACCCAGCAGACATATAACTTGATTCACCGCTACTTATTGTATCAATCTCAAGATTAACAAGATCAGGAACAATACTCTCTTGATTTGGATATTTTGTTTTACCACCATTTGTAGAAAAACTAACTGAAGGCAGCACACCGCTGTAAGAACCAAGTACCTGTTTGGCTGCAGACTGCACATCAAGATCAGCTGAAACCAAAGTTCTTTTTCTTTCTAATGCAATCTCAATACATTCTGGAAGATCATAAATTTGAGCATTACAAATAGAAAAAAAGTATATAATGAACTGAAATGTGATAAAGTGTTTTTTCATTTGGCAATTGAATAAATTTTAAAAATAAAAGTCTCAGTATTTTACTGAGCTCAATTTTAATCTTTAATAATATAAATTACTTTGATTAAAAAATTTAAACAGTAAGATTAAGAAAAAGTTCCTTCAGCTTATGAAGGCTTTTTTATCCAATCAGCATTATACATATCGACAAACGCAGGAGCTATGATACTAGTTTCTAAATTATTTGAAATTGTATAAAAAATACCAATATCCCCTTGATCAGGCCCTAGTTTCCTTCCATTATTTTGAGTCTTACCATACCACTTCCCTAAGATAACTAATTCAAACTCTATGAATTGATTAACCGTTTTATCAAATGTTGCACTTCCTAAAACTTGGGTTTTTATTCCATGATCTAACTTATGATTTGGAGTCCAATCATTCTCACCAAGTAACCATCCTCCTATTGCTACAGCATTAGCACTTCCACTAATGCTAAAAGATAGCATGGATTTTGTAGAGCTTGTAACCTCTAAACTTAATTTTGAAAACTTAATTTCTTCTGGGGCAAAAGGTAAAGTTTGCCCTCTAACATTATCTACGAAATGAAACCTGAATAACCTTTCTTTTATTAATTCTGGACACTCCTGAATACTGCCGACAACTTGGTTTTTTGGAAGCCAAAGTAAAGCTTCCTCTTTATTAAACCATATGTGGTCCATATTCCACCTATCACCTCTGTTATCAAAATTTGGCGGGTCTGATAACAAATCAGACTTTGCTCCTTTTAATATCAAACCATCAACCGGATAGCTATCCTCCCAACGATGCTTAATTTTTTTGGTAAAATCTTCAGGGAGCGATTTTTGAGTTGCAGGAAGCATATCCCATTTTTTTAAACCCTCTTTAATAATCTCTAAAACAACATCCGGATTAAGTGAATTAACTGAACTTAATAGTTGGCCGCTGGGACTCAGTACATATATACCTTGTCTAGAACCACCCTTTTTTCGATAGTGCCCCTTGTCTGCAATAGATTGAAACATCAAAGCATCTTCATCATTGGCGCCTTGTAAACGCCAAACTTCATCTGTTGAAGCCACAAAATTTTTTGCGATGTCAATTACTCTCGAATCTGACCAAACAGACCTCCGGCCCGCTGCTCCGTTATTTCATGTGCACCCTAAAGGATGCCCATTCATAACCCATAAAAGAAGTGGTTTATTAAATTTATCTGCGTCAACTAGTCCATCATAGAAAGTAGTCCTCCAAGAGATTTGAGCCCATGCAAGCTCTTTCTCAGTAGGTTTAATAAAGTCTTTCCACATAGTGTAATTAATGCTTGTAAGAGAAAATTCCTTTTCATTACCTGAACAGCTTAAAAAAATTATAATAATAAATAATATTTTATTCAATGAATACTCTTCTTATTTAAATCAAAATAGCTCATATTTTTAATATTATGTTAACTTATGTATAACTAAGCAAAGTAAAAATTATGAATATATATAAATTAATACTTAATTGTACTTTTATATGCTTCTTTGTCATTTCTAATCATTCGTGCACAACAAATAAAAGTTATATTTCGGATGAAACATCTTTTTTAGAAGAGATTTCAATAAAAGAAATCCAAAGCGGATATCAAAATAATAGGTATACAGTTAACGAAATAGTATCGGCTTACATTGACAGAATAAATTCAATAGATCAATCAGGTCCTAATCTTAATTCAGTATTAACTGTCAATCCTGATGCATTGACAATTGCAGATTCATTAGACAAGATTCTTCAAAATGAAAAAATAATTAAAAGTCCGCTGTTTGGTATCCCAGTACTGCTTAAAGACAACATAGACACGCACGATAAAATGCCTACAACCGCTGGTAGCAGAATACTCCAAAATGCTTTTCCTGTAAGAGATAGTTGGGTGGCAAAAAAATTAAGAGATGCTGGCGCTGTTATAATTGGGAAAAGTAATTTAAGTGAGTGGGCAAACTATAGGGCCTCATACTCTAGCAGTGGCTGGAGCGGTTTAGGAGGACAAACAAAAAATCCATATGTTCTAGATCGCAACCCATGTGGATCTAGCTCAGGCTCAGCAGTTGCTGTTTCAGCCAATTTATGTGCTATAGCAATTGGAACTGAGACTTGGGGATCAATAATGTGCCCCTCCAATGCAAATGGTATTGTAGGTATAAAACCAACTGTGGGTTTATGGAGTAGAGCCGGTATCATCCCAATAAGCTACACACAAGACACTGCAGGTCCCATGTCTAGAAATGTTGAAGACGCTGCTGTAATGCTAGGTGCACTTACTGGAGTTGACGATAATGATGATAAAACAAAAGTAAGTAAAAATAATTCTTTTAAAGACTATACCCAATTTTTGAAAAAAGAAGGTCTCCAGGGTAAAAGAATTGGATATGTTAAAACCATGAATGGCAAAAATCATAGATTAGATTTGTTAATGGAGAACACAATCAAAGACCTTAAAAAAGGTGGAGCTGAAATAATTGAAATAAATGATATTTTTCAAAAAATCGATAACAAAAAGTCGCCTCAAGAATACGCTGTTGAAATAATGGCTCATGAATTTAAAGATGGCCTGAAAAAATATTTTACTACCTCTGGTGTTGACAACCATGTAAAAGACCTAGAGGATGCAATAAATCAAACTTTATTAGATAGTATCGAAATGATGTATTTTAATCTTGATAGAATGAAAAACGCGCAATCAAAAGAAAGTCTAATAGAATCAACATCCTATCAGGAAGCAGTAAAGCATATGAAAACACTTACCGGTGAGCTTGGCATAGATAAAGTTATGAAAAAGCATGACCTAGATGCGTTCGTATCACCAACAGGAAGCCCAGCTTGGAAAACTGACCTGATTAATGGAGACAAATACTATATTTCAACCACTGTATTTGCTGCCCTGTCTGGATATCCAAATATTAATGTTCCTATGGGTTTTATTGATAATGTTCCAGTTGGGGTATCATTTTTTGGAACTAAATGGAGCGAACCCACATTAATTGAAATCGCCTATGCTTATGAACAACGAACAATTCATAGGAAATCACCAAAATACATTCCTACTGATTAAGTCTGTGCTTATGTAAAAAATTATATTTCTGCTGGTTTTAGTAAATAATTTTGAATGTAAATAAAAAGAACAACTAAAACTACTGAAAAAACTTGCACCATTATTATATACGTTGGCCATTCACCCATTAGAAATGGGCTAATTGAGTTTGGCATCACTGTTAAAAACATATAATTACTATCTAGTACATAATTGACTATTGTTATTAACCCAACAATAATATTTGTATAGATCACCACTTGCAAGATTGATCTGTAATCCATTCGCATATCGTATTTAATCATCATCCATAAAACAGCAAATATTAAAGCAGCGTGATATCCCTGACTATAAAAGAAAAATATTCTAAGCTCAAATAAGTCACCATCAGGTGTCAGAATAGCATTTGTAGCTCCCACAAAACCCCAATAAAAAATCAAATTAAATATAGTTTGATTTCGATACATCAAATTAAAAGCCGCTAAATAAACTCCGATGCTACAAAGTTGTAAAGGGAGATCTTTAGTTATAGAATAATAACCGGTAAAAATTCTGACTAAATCTTCGGATAGATCTAAAAATATCATTAGAACAGATAGAACAATTAAAAATGTTTTGCTATCATCTTTTATTCCAATTTTATCATTATATCCCAAAAATATAATAAAAAGAAAAAGAATGACTATTATCGAAACGATATGGTCTAAACTAAAAACTTCAAATGTATAAGGCAGCATTATAAACGACGATTCATTAACTGATTAAAACAAATCAAATTTAAAAGGAAAGAATGTCAAATGGTTTATCTCTATGAGCCATAACAGTTTTCTGTTTACCATGAATGTTAAAATTCATAATGTTTAATTGATCCTCAAAAGATGAAAATAAAAACCTATTTTCAGAAATAATTTTTTTTATTTTTTTATCTACATCTAAAATTTCTAAATAAAGCCAGACGATATCAGTTTCAAATTCTTTACCAATCCAACTTAAATCACACTCTTTTTCATTTATAGATAAAAATATCGTTTTAATAATGTAATTAAAAATTAAACTATCTACATCTTTCTTATTATCATCATTATCAATGATGATATTTAAATCATTAATTTGATTTATTGTTTTTTCTAAGTCATTTGCGAAAACTCTCATAGTTATTTCAATAGACCTCGAATTATCATTAAACTTTAGAGAAATTATCGAAGAATGAAATGGATGAGCGAATAAACAACCAAAAAAGAAGATGCCACATACTACTAAATGTTTAATTTTATAATTCATTTTTAAATTTAAATTATCTAAAAAAAAAGACATTCAATATTTTTTTAAAAATCATGTTAATTAATGTATAAAAACCATCTAAAAGTATTTTTTGCAATTATAACTGCAACAGCACTTGCTCAAATTGAAGACAAGTTCAAACAATTAGATCAAGAAATAGCAACACCTAATTCATATAGAACTGCAGCAGGCTATCCTGGACATGAGTATTGGCAAAATAGGGCTGATTATACTATAGATGTAAAACTAGATGATGAAAATCAAACTATAAATGGATTTGAAACAATAACATATACAAATAACTCACCAGATAATCTTAATTATTTATGGGTGCAACTTGATCAAAATATTCGAGCAAAGGATTCCGACTCGTATAAAATCTCTACTGGGAAAATGAGAAGCAAATTAGATTTTTCTTCTATGAAGCCTGGATATATATATGGAGATAAAGATGCATTTGATGTCTTAAATGACTTCGATGGTGGCTTCAATATTGAAGAAGTTGTCACCATAGATGGAAGAAAACTTAATTATACAATAAACAAAACAATGATGAGAATCGACCTGGACAAACCTTTAAGGTCGAAATCAAAAACATCGATTTCCATACGTTGGAACTATAAAGTGCAAGATAGGATCTTTATGGGTGGTAGGTCTGGATATGAGTTTTTTGAAACAGATAGTAATTATTTATATACGATCTGTCAGTGGTTTCCAAGAATGGCAATGTACAATGATGTATATGGTTGGCAGAACAAACAATTCTTAGGAAGGGGAGAATTCACATTGGATTTCGGAGATTATGATGTTCGGATAACCGTTCCAGCAGATCATATAGTTGCATCAACAGGCGAACTGCAAAACATGATGGAAGTGCTAACAAAAGAACAGATCGATAGATTTAAAAAATCAAGATCTTCAAGTAGTCCTATGATTATCATATCGCAGGATGAAGCAATCATAAATGAAAAATCTAGAAGTAAAAAAGTTAAGACATGGCGTTATAAAGCCAAGAACGTTAGAGATTTTGCTTTTACTAGTTCCAGAAAATTTATCTGGGATGCAATGGGTGTCAAACTAAGAGACCGGACTGTAATGGCAATGTCATATTACCCTAAGGAGGCTAACCCCTTATATGAAAGGTACTCAACTAAAGCTGTGGCCCACACGCTAAATGTATATTCAAAATATACATTTGATTATCCTTACCCGGTTGCAATTTCTGTAGAAGCAGCTAATGGGATGGAATACCCTATGATTTGTTTTAATTATGGTAGGCCTCAAAAAGACGGTACTTACTCTGAAAGAATTAAATATGGAATGATAAGTGTAATCATTCATGAGGTTGGACACAATTATTTCCCTATGATCGTGAATTCGGATGAACGGCAATGGACATGGATGGATGAGGGGTTAAACTCATACCTACAGTTTTTGACAGAACAAGAATGGGACAGAGATTACCCGAGTAGGCGTGGCCCAGCTAAAAATATTGTGAATTATATGAAAAGTGATAAAAAAAACCTTATGCCGATAATGACCAATTCTGAATCAATCTACCAATTTGGTAATAATGCTTATGGCAAACCGGCTACAGCTTTGAACATCTTAAGAGAAACTATAGTAGGCAGGGAATTATTCGATTTCGCATTTAAAGAATATTCAAAAACATGGATGTTCAAACACCCAACACCAAGTGATTTTTTCAGAATTCTTGAAAATGCTAGCGCTGTAGATTTAGATTGGTTTTGGCGAGGATGGTTTTATTCAACAGACCCTGTTGATATTTCAATCGATGAAGTAAAATGGTATACCTTAGATACTAGAAACCCAGAAATCGAATTTCCTCTAAAAAAACTAGATGAGGAAAATGAACCTAATCAATCTTGGGAAGAAAAAAACCGTATAGGAATCCAAGAAACAATCGTTGAAATAGATGAAGAGGCAAATGATTTTTATAACAAATACGATCCTTATGAAGTCACAATATTAGATATGGAAGATTTTATTAAATACAGAGATAGTTCTGTAGTAGAACCTCAGGAAAAAAGAATTTATAATTCAAACTTAAACTACTATGAAATAAAATTTTCTAATGTTGGAGGACTTGTTATGCCAATAATACTTGAACTTCAGTATGAAGACTCCACTAATTATATCATCAGAATACCTGCAGAAATATGGAGAAAAAATAGAGATCAAATCATAAAAGTATTTGCAACAAAAAAACTTGTAAAATCTTTTAACCTAGACCCCCAACTTGAAACAGCAGATATAAACCTTATAAATAATAATTGGCCTAGAAAAACGATAAAATCAAAATTTGAACTTTATAAAAATAAAAAAAATAACAGATGGAAAAACTTTAAAGAAAATAAAATGCAGCGGTATAGCAGGTTAAAAAAGATGAAGGAATCAATAAAAGAGTGATGTTCTAGCTAGAATGATATTCCTGTATAGATTTTACTTTTATTTTATTTTTTGTTCGTATTGCATATAATACCGCATCTGCAGCTGAAAGGGTAGTGATGGCCATAATACTTTTTTGAATACAAGCTTTTCCTATAGCTTCTTCATCATATCTAGATTGCGCACCCAGCGGTGTATTAATTACAAGATCTATTTCATTATTTTTAATACGATCAACTATGTTTGGCCTTCCCTCTCCTACCTTATACACCGTCTCTGCTGACATGCCATTTTTAATTAGTTCTTTAGCGGTACCTTCTGTTGCAACAATATTAAAACCAAGTTCTTTAAATGCCCTAGCAATAGAAATTATTTTAAATTTATCTTCATTATTAACAGAAATAAAGACCAAGCCGGATTCAGGCAATTTTATACCAGCACTAAGTGTTGCCTTATAAAAAGAAAGCCCAAAATTTTCAGAGATTCCCATTACTTCTCCAGTTGATTTCATTTCCGGACTTAAAAAAATTGATTCTGTAGGGAATTTATTAAAAGGCAGTACAGCTTCTTTTATTGAAACGTGATTTATACTGTCCCACCTTGGTAGGTTATAATTTATTAATTTTTGACCAACAGATAATTGAGCAGCAATTTTTGCTAAGGGCACATTAGTGGATTTACTAACAAATGGGGTTGTTCTACTTGCTCGAGGATTTACCTCGAGCACATACAACATATCATCTTTATATGCGAACTGTATATTGATGAGCCCGATAACATTTAATTCAATTGCAAGCATAGTTGTTATTTCTTCAATTTCAATCATTGTACTGGATTTAATCTGATATGGCGGCAAAACACAAGCAGAGTCACCAGAATGAATTCCAGCTTCCTCAATGTGTTGCATTACTGCACCAATATAAACTTCTTCTCCATCGCAAAGAGCATCGACATCAAACTCAAAAGCATTCTCTAAAAACTGATCAATTAAGATTGGATGGCCCTTAGTAACATCAGCTGACCTAGATATATAATCAATTAGCTGATCTTGAGAATAAACAATTTCCATAGCTCTGCCTCCAAGAACATAGCTTGGTCTGGCAAGCACAGGATATCCTATATTATCAGCGACAGCGACGACTTCATCTAAACTCTTGCCTGTTCCAAAAGTAGGACATGCAATGTTTAAATTTTTTAAAATTTTCCCAAACTTTTCTCTGTCTTCTGCTACATCAATATTTACTGGAGAAGTCCCAATAATTGGCGCACCAGAATTAGAAAGCTGATTAGAAATTTTTAATGGAGTTTGTCCACCAAACTGAACAAGAACCCCTTCGGGTTTTTCAAAATCAATAATGTTCATTACATCCTCATAGGTGACCGGCTCAAAATAAAGACGATCAACCAAATCAAAATCAGTACTAACAGTTTCAGGGTTACAATTAATCATAATAGTTTTATAGCCTAATTCTTTCAGTCCAAAAACTGCCTGAACGCAACAATAATCAAACTCTATTCCTTGCCCTATCCTATTTGGCCCACCTCCAAGAATGATTACTTTTTTACCTTGGATAGGTTCAATTTCATTTTCATAGTCATATGTAGAATAACAATAAGGTGTTTTTGCTTCAAACTCAGCTGAACATGTATCGACCAATTTATATGAGGGTAAAATATTTTCTTTGATTCTTGTTTTCCTAATTTTTTCTGCGCTTGTACGAGCATTTCTAGCTATTTGTGCATCTGAGAAACCTTTACTTTTTAATTGATATAGTGTTTCTTCATAATCTTGTTCAGATAACATTTTTATTTGATTTAAAAACCATATGTCAATCTTTGTGATTTCAAAGACTTCTTCAATCGTTTTTCCTGATAAAAAAGCTTCCCTTATTTTTAGTAGTCTAAATGAGGTTGCAAATCTTAAACTTGTCAAATCAAAAGATCGTGCCCTGATTAAGTCTGGATCCTCCTCAAATGCCCATTTAGGCTCTAGCCCATCAACTCCCACTTCTAAAGATCTAAATGCTTTTTGAAGCGACTCTCTAAATGTCCTACCGATAGCCATTACCTCTCCAACACTTTGCATTTGGACACCTAAATGACCAGATGCAGAGGGAAATTTTTCAAAATCAAATCGAGGTACTTTAGTCACTATATAATCTATTGTTGGCTCAAAGGCTGCCAAAGTCTTTCCAGTGATATCATTTGGCAGCTCATCTAAGGTGTAGCCAACCGCAAGCTTTGCAGCAACTTTTGCAATGGGGAACCCTGTAGCTTTAGAGGCAAGGGCAGACGACCTACTTACCCTAGGATTCATTTCAATAATAATCATTCTACCACTTGCTGAGTCTACAGCAAATTGAACGTTTGACCCTCCTGTTTCTACACCGATAGTTCGTAAACATTTAATTGCCCAATTACGCATTTTTTGAAATTCTTTATCAGATAAAGTCATCGCAGGCGCTACTGTGATAGAGTCTCCAGTATGAACACCCATAGGATCAATATTTTCAATAGAACAAATGATTATAACGTTATCAGATTTATCTCTAACAACTTCTAATTCATATTCTTTCCACCCAATTAAAGACTCTTCAATTAAAATTTCGCTAATAGGACTAGAAGCCAAACCATTTTCAACAAGATCTTGAAATTCTTCAAAATTATAAGCTACTGAACCACCCGTTCCTCCTAAAGTAAAAGAAGGCCTTATGATTACTGGAAAATTAATTGTATCAATTAGCTCTTTAGCTTCATTCCATGAGTAAACAAAGTTACCAAGAGCAGTATCAATTGAGACTTCATCCATTGCTTCTTTAAATTTTTCTCTATCTTCCGCTTTTTGAATTGAACTGACTTGAGCTCCAAGTAACTCAACTCCGTATTTTTTAAGAACACCTTTTTCATAAAGTTCAATCGCCTGGTTTAATGCAGTTTGGCCTCCAACTGTAGGTAGTAATGCATCAGGTTTTTCTTTTTTTATTATTTCAGTTATATATTCAGAGGATATAGGCTCAATGTATGTGCTATCTGCAATGTCAGGGTCCGTCATGATTGTTGCCGGATTAGAATTGACTAAAATAATTCTATAACCTTCTTCTTTAAGAGCTTTAGCAGCTTGAGTTCCAGAATAATCAAACTCACAAGCTTGCCCAATGATAATTGGCCCAGCACCTATGATTAAAATAGAATTAATGTCTGTTCTTTTAGGCATTCATTAGCCCAACAAATTTCTCAAATAAATAACGACTATCATGTGGTCCAGGACTTGATTCTGGATGGTATTGGACAGAAAATGCAGAATATTCTGGACAATCAATGCCAGCATTAGTGTTATCATTTAAGTTAATATGTGTTTCAATAACATTTGAGGGCAAACTATTACCATCAACAGCGAAACCATGATTCTGGCTTGTAATTTCAACTGAATTAGAATCTATATTTTTTACAGGATGATTTATTCCTCTATGCCCGAATTTTAATTTAAAAGTTTTAGCATTTAATGAAAGGGCAAGAATTTGATGCCCCAAACAAATACCAAATATTGGTTTTACCCCTAAAAGTGTTTTTACTGTTTCAATTGCATAACTAACTGCAGCAGGATCCCCAGGCCCATTTGATAAAAATATACCATCAGGATTTAGATCTAGTATTTTTTCTGCACTTGTATTTGCAGGTAGTACCGTAACACAGCAATCTAATTTTTGAAATATGTTTAAAATGTTCTTTTTGACTCCAAAGTCAAGCACAACAACTTTTTTCGCTCCTTTTTTTGAAAATATGTATTCATTTTTTGTTGAGACAATCTTCGCAAGATCCATTCCCTCCATTGAAGGATATTTATTTAGCTCCTCCTTTAAAACACTTTCGTTGTAATCTTCTGAACAGATAACACCATTCATCGCTCCATGGTTTCGTAAATGTACAGTTAATGATCTAGTATCAATATCTTTTATACCAACAATATTTTCACTTCTTAAATATTCTCCAATTGAAGTTTGAGATCTCCAATTTGATGGTAGAATCGATTCTTCTTTTATGACAAAACCGGAGGCCTGTATATTATTAGATTCTACATCTTCATCATTAATTCCATAATTACCAATGTGCGGAGTAGTCATGGTAACTATTTGCCTTGCATATGATGGGTCGGTTAAAATTTCCTGGTAGCCGGTCATACCGGTATTAAAACAAACTTCTCCAAATGTTTTTCCTATTGCCCCAAATGCCCTTCCTAAGAACATAGCTCCATCCTCAAGCATTAGAATAGCAGGTAAATTTTTTGACATATAAGCTAAATATTTTTATAATAGATAAAAAAAACGGCCATTCAAAATATGAATGACCGTTCAATTATGAACTCAGAACATTATCAATTTGTAAAAATAAAACTCCTTCATTTACTGCAATAAAAGCATAACTCTACAGTTCGATAACACACCAAAACTTTTTTCTGCTTGTCTAACCTTTGCAGCATCCATACTCGTAATATAGACGTCATCATCTAGTGAACCTACAGCTTCAACAAATAATGGATTGCTGCCAACACGTTGACTTACATTTCTATCATCCATTGAATAAGCATAACCAACAGGACCTCTGTTTACCGCTTTAGACCTAGAATAGCTAATTGTTCCATAGACAAGATTGCCTTGCATATCAATTACTTCAGGACTCATCGACGGATCTACAGCATGTTCACGGGCATCAATTACAATCCCAGAAATTCGTTGGCTCTTGGGCACCGCAGCGCTTGTCATTAAATATGCTGGAGTCATACTTTCAGACTTGTACCCATCAATATCAGTAAGAATTTCTGATAAACCTGACATTTTAACTGCCAAGGCAATAGCAACTTTTTCGCCCTCTAGATATTCTATTTCGCCTTGTTGATAAGCACTTCCAATGAGACCTTGAAGCCTGCTCTCAATAAGAGGCTCCTCTTCCATTAATTCACCAACCAACCTCCCATCGAAATTAACCTGTTTCATTAATTCAATTAAATTCAGGCGAGCAGTTGTTCTAGCCTCTGCTTTTGCTATTTTTAAATTTTTTTCAACAAGCTTTAAAGAATTATCTACTGGAGTTTTAGCTTCGATTTCAGCTGTACCTCTACAAACAATGATTCTATTAGCGTAATCAATAAAACCCTCATCTGTAGTCACTACAAAAGTGTGTTGGCTAGATGTTTGTGAAAATGATAATGAGAAAAAAGCTGTAATAAAAAGTAAACGGTTTCTTATTAGATTAATTATCATCTGCAAAAATAACATTAATTATATCATCTACGCAACTCCCCATAAAAAGAATTACATTGTAAATTATACGTATAACGTGAAAATAAATTCATTCATATTAACACTATTCCTTACCATAAATCTTTCTTGCGTTGAAAATACAATAACAATTCATATTCTGCCTGATGGGCAAACATTTTTACAGATTGTAAGCACTGGTGATTCAACAGATATAATCGATGGTGATTTTGAACATCCTATGTATGAAGATCAAAGCTCATCGTACAAAGTAATTAAATCAGATTCAGTCTGGAAAGCTATAACAAAAATAATATCAAGAGATTCGATATTTACTTTGAAACCTGAGTATGGTTTATCCTATAATTTCAAAATTCAAAAGTCAGCAACTTCTATCTCAAATATTCATAGGTTCAAAATGAACTTTATAGGAAGAGAAATCAAAACAGAATATCCTCTTCTTTATAAAGCTATAAAATCAAATAATTTAGATAGTTTAATTTGGCTCCCTGAAGCTCTAACTGTAATTATTGATAAGGCGCTTTCAGATCTAGAAAATAATCAAAAGTTTAAGCGATATAACATCGATAGACCAAGGTTAGTAAATCATTTTAAAAATTCTTTCTCTAGAATATCGACTTTTGAAAAACTGCAAAATATTCAAAATAATAGGACGTCATATATCCAAAATACATTAAAGCCTTTTAAACTAAATAAAGACTTTTCAGTTGAACTATCAAATTCTATGAAGGATCACGAAGATAGACTTAAAGCATCTTTAGGGCTGCAAGATGATAATTTTATTATAAAGCTACTTTTGCCTGGCAATCCAATCTCTGGTAATGCTATGTCGATGAATGAAGATACACTAATATGGAAATTTGGGTTAGATTCTTTGCTTGGAGCAGGTTTTAATCTTCATGCAGAATCAGTGATAACATCAAAAGATAAACTGCAGAAAACAACCATTCTAATTATATTCTTTCTACTAATTATTAGCATCATTTTGATTAAGAAACAAAGGCAATGAAAAGATATCATTTTATCATTTTTTTTATTTTGATTATCAGTCTTGCTAATTCAAAACCCATTTATAATGAAAAACAACTGCGATCATTATTATATAACCATAGTAAAATAACTAAGGAGTTTCCTACTATACTTGGCATACATTTTTATAAAAACAAAGAAGGTAGAGTGCTACAACTTGAATTTGAAACCGATTCCATAAATGCTGAAACAATGATACTTGCAATGAATTCCCTTGCAAAAGTTGGACAGTTTTCTAAAACTCCTCTAATTAATTTTATAGTGATTAATCATTATAATGGCTCAGATATACCAATTAGTTATAAAAGCAGTACAGATTGTGCAATTAATTACTTTGTTAAAAATACAATTACCAAAAGAAATTGGATGAAGGACTGTTTAAGTAATAGTATTACTCAACTAGAAGCACAAAATTGGTTAGAGATCAATTTTAGAGAATAGCTGTGAACACATTTATTAAATCCTTGAAAAAATATAGTATCTTAAATTTTCCTGTAAATGAAGTTTCAACATTTATAATGGAAAGCGATATCCAAAAATACAATTTGGCAAAATACGAACATTTTAGTAAAAAAATGTATACTCGCAATAGAATTTATAAAGATGACCACTTTGAAATTCTGTTACTATGCTGGCTTCCAAACCAGATGGCACCTATCCATGGGCACGAGGGTGAAAAATGCTGGTTCAAAGTGCTTAATGGGTCTCTTGAAATATGTAACTATTCATTACAATCAACTAACCCTCTAAGCTTAATACTTAATGAAAAAATTGATGCGTCAATTGGTTATGTTGATGGACCTGCAGATATTCATTCTATAAAAAACTGTAGTCAAGATCCTGTATCAACACTACATATATACACTAAGCCTTATGATACTTGCGCTGTTTACGATCTAAAAAAGAAACGTATAGATAGATTAAAAATGCTTTACCATAGTATTGATGGAAAGCTATGTTAAAAGTTTTTACTTTTTTTTTTATTATAAGTAATTCATTTTTATTTACTCAAAATTTAAACAATCAAGTTCAATTAAATGTTATTGAAGATATCAAACTCTTTCATAGTCCGCCAGAACCTTTATTCACTGGTAGACCTTTTGAATTATCCTTAGTCACAGAGCTAAGCGAACCCATAATTCATTCAACATTGTTATTTTTCAAAACGGATAGTATGGAATCCTTTAGAGAAATTAATCTTGAAGGGAAAAGCGGATTATATAAGTTTAAAGTTAATACTAAAGATTTTCCAGGTAACTCTATAGAATACTTTTTTGCAGTAAAAACAAATGATGGAAAAATATATGGAGCCCCAGTAAATGATCAAAATGTTTTAAAACCAATAAAGAAAGTATTTTTAGACCCTGTAAAATATTATGAACAAAAACAACGCTTGAACCAATGAATGACATTCGCAAGAGAATTAATGAATTAAAAGAAGAAATAGAAAAACATAATTATTACTATTATGTGCTAGACAACCCAATTGTATCAGATACTGAATGGGATAAACTTTTCAAAGAATTAGAAAAACTTGAATCAGAATATCCAAATTTAATTGACATCAATTCACCTACTCAAAGAGTTGGTGCAAAGCCTTTAGATGGGTTTAAAACAGATAAGCATCGCATGCCAATGTTATCCCTCTCAAACGCAATGAATAATGAGGAATTACGATCATTTAATGAACGTATAAAAAAACTTTTAGAAACCAAAATCCAAATTGAATACATGGCAGAACCCAAATTAGATGGGATTGGTGTTGAATTAATTTATCAAGATGGAGTTTTTATAAAAGGTCTCACCCGCGGTGATGGTTTTGAAGGCGAAGATATTACCCAGAACATTCGCACTATTAAATCAATACCTCTGAAATTAATAGGCAAAAATTTTCCTGGCTTACTAGAAGTTCGAGGTGAAGTATTTATTAAGAAAACAGACTTTAAAAAGTTAAATGAAAATCAAATGAATAAGGGTTTGCAAATATTTGCAAACCCAAGGAATGCAGCAGCTGGAAGCTTAAGACAATTAGATGCAAAAATAACTGCAAAAAGACCATTGTCTATAAATTGTTACGAACCAGGAGTTGTCGAAGGGAAACAATTTAAAACTCAAGAAGAGTTTTTATTTTATATAAAATCTGTAGGGTTACCTGTAAACGATTTGATAAAAAAGATCGTTGGATCTGAAAATATTTTAAAATATCATAACAATTTAGAAGATCGAAGAAATGAATTAGATTATGAAATTGATGGTACAGTATTCAAACTAAATAAATATGTAGAACGTGAAAAAGCAGGGTCAAGAAGTAGATCTCCAAGGTGGGCAATAGCAGGAAAATTCAAAGCCCAGCAAGTAACGAGCAATATAGTAAGTATATCTGTTCAGGTTGGAAGAACTGGAGCACTTACTCCTGTTGCAAAAGTAAACCCTATTTATGTTTCAGGTGTAACTGTAACCAATATTACATTACACAATCAAGATGAAATTGACAGAAAAGATATAAGGATAGGGGATAAAGTACTAATTGAGAGATCAGGTGATGTAATCCCTAAGATTGTAAAGGTAGTAAGTAGAGAAAATAAAAATGCTGTAAAATATAAAATAAAAGAGGAATGCCCCTCTTGCGAAAAACCAACCGTTAAAATAGAAGGAGATGCAGTTACCAGATGTGTAAACGCTTATTGCCCGGCTCAATTCAAAGGCAGAATTCAACATTTTTGTTCAAAGCTAGCCATGAATATTGATGGCCTAGGAGAAAAAATTGTTGAACAATTAATCAATAACGGTTTAATAAAAAAATTAGAAGATATATACTCTATTAATGAGAGCGAACTAGCAAGACTTGACAGAATGGGCACTAAGTCTGCAAGAAATATTATAACATCAATAAGTCAATCAAAAAATACCACCTTTTCAAGATTTGTTTATTCTTTAGGAATTAGAAATGTAGGCGAGCATACAGCCAAAATATTAGAAAAGCATTTCAATAGTAATATCGAAAATTTTATGCAAGCAAATGAAAATCAACTAATTGAAATTGATGAAATAGGTGAAATAGTTGCCGAATCTATCGTTTCTTTTTGGGAAAATAAGGAAAATGTCAATTCAATTAAAAGGTGCCTTGATAGAGGTGTAAAAATCTCTGGACCTGAAAAAAATAGATCAGATCATCTTAAAGATACTATTTTTGTTTTTACAGGCACTCTCAACTTATTAAATAGAAATGATGCAAAGAAAAAAGTAGAGTTGTCAGGCGGAACTAGTAAGAACTCTTTGACGAAGAATACATCTTTTCTTGTAACAGGTAATAAAACCGGATCAAAAGTTGAAAAGGCAAAAAATATGGGGATACCCATCCTAAATGAATATGAATTCATAAAACTAGTAAATAATGGTTAATAAAAATAAACATCATTGTTTCTTTATAACTTAATTTTAAATATGAATATGATGAAAATTGAAGAAGTTGTGGGAGATGTCATCTTAGTTATACTAGAAAATTATGACCCACTAAAAAAAATTGGGATTAAAAGTGATAAAATTTTTGTAAGGGTCAAAGGCTATGATGAACATGGAATGTGGATACACCAACCTCAATTTAACATTCCTAAAATAAGCTCTACGAAGAAAAATGATACACAAAAGGTAGAAGCTTCAATTTTAATTCCATGGGGGTTCATTGTTTCAGTTGCTCATTTCCCTGGCGCAGAGGGTTTTGATTTTCCCAGCCCATTTGAATCCCATATTGGGTTCGAATAACTTTTTATGCCAGAATTAGCTATTCAAATAAAAGATTTAAAAAAATCTTATCAAGATGTATTTGCTCTAAAAGGCGTGAATGTAGATATACCTAAAGGTGAATTTTTCGGACTACTAGGCCCTAATGGTGCAGGCAAAACGACAACAATAAATATACTTACGGGCTTAGTTTTTAAAGACAGCGGTAATTGTTTAGTTTTTGGTAAAGACACAGTTAGTAATTATCGATTTACTAGGTCTAAGATAGGGATTGCAGCTCAAGAACTATCAGTTGATTGGTTTTTTAGCATTGAGAACTTGTTATTTTTCCAAGCAGGTTATTATGGAATAAATCGTATCGATGCAAAACAAAAAATTGATAGCCTTCTAAAAAGACTAGGTTTAAATAAAAAGAAAAATTCGAAGCTTAGACAACTCTCAGGAGGAATGAAGAGACGTTTCCAAATTGCAAAAGCTCTAGTGCATGATCCAGATATTTTAATCCTTGATGAACCGACAGCTGGAGTAGATGTGGAACTGAGACATGAATTATGGAACTATTTGAGAGAACTCCATAACAATGGCAAAACAATTCTACTCACTACTCATTATATTGAGGAAGCAGAGTTACTTTGTGATAACGTATCAATAATTGATGAAGGTAAAATTCTAAAAAAAGGTTCACCAAAAAGCTTAACAGAAGATTTAGGGAAATCAGGTATTACGGTTCAATTAACGCAAGAATCTATTGATAAAAAGCTACCAATGCTTGATCTTGACTATTCGATTGAAGATTCGCGAATACATTTTTCAGTAAAAAACCCAGAACTAGTTATCCCAAAAATCATTCAAGAATTGACTTCAAAAAACATTGCAATCCATAGTATCAAAACAGAAACATCATCGTTAGAAGATGTATTTTTAAGTTTAACGGGTAAAAGCATAAATGAATAGAATGATAAAAGACTATGGTTAATTGGATAGGTTTATATACTTTAACGAGCAGGGAGGTTGGTAGATTTTTTTCTGTTTATCGGCAAACTGTAATCCCAGGTCTTATATCTTCTGTTTTATATATTTTAATATTTGGATTTACTTTAGAACAGCGTATATCGGAAATTCAGGGAGTGTCTTACACTATGTTTATCATGCCTGGCCTGATAATGATGAACACTTTGACAAACGCGTCTTCCAATACTTCATCATCAATGCTACAAATGAAACTCTTACAACAATTACCAGACCTTTTAACTGCGCCTTTATCAGGAATTGAGATTGCATTAGCATATATAATTGGCGGAGCTGTAAGAGGTATGGTTAATGGAATTTTAGTATTATTAGTTGGCGTTCTTTTAATTGATCTTCCGGTTCATGATATCGGAGGAACTTTATTATTTTTGTTTTTAGTATCTTGGGCATTTTCATCTATGGGATTAGTAATGGGACAAATTGCAGAAAGCTGGGATCAACTTGCAATGATTCAAAATTTCTTTCTAACTCCTTTAAGCTTTTTAGGTGGCGTTTTTTATTCCATTAAAATGCTTCCTAATTGGGCGCAAAGCCTTAGCTATTTCAATCCGATCTATTATATGATTAATGGTATTAGATATACAATATTAGAAAAAAGTGACTCTTCTGTAATGACTAGTCTCTGGATGGCCGTATTATTAACAATCCTATTTACTAGTTTAGCAATATTACTAATGAAGTCTGGTAAAAGAATAAAACAGTAACTAATTAAATAGCTGTTTTCTAGCTATAACTATTTAATCTTCCCAAAACATAATTTTCAATTAGAATGGATTTACTAAGGCTAATCTGTAATAAGGCTCAATATCATTAAAACTTTTACCATTGGACCATTCATCAGTTGTCTGTGCTAATCCGACACTATAAACCAATAAGGGAAAATTGCCAAGCATTAATGAAATTCTGCTTTCTACTCCTGCTGTAACTATCCAATCATCGTAATCAGAACCCCATACTTTCCCATAATCAGATATTACAGAAAATGATATCTTACCAGCTTTAATAATTTTAAAAACTTCTAAAACATTTAAATTAATTAGAGGACTTCTTAGTTCTGCAGTCCCCATAAAAGCGCTAGCCCCCAATACAGCTCCGCTATACCCCCTTGGACTCATATGCTCTTTACCGATGATAAGTTGACCTGCATAATAATTAGTTGGTATATCTATAATACCAGCTGTTTCTTGCCCAGGAGGATCACCTGATATATTTTCATATCTAGCTCTCGAATAAATAGTGAGTGGACCGAATTTTTTATTTAAATAAGAATCTACTTCATAATGATTATACGTGAAATCACCCCAAATATTTTTATCTACAAAATTTGCAGTTAATTTTAGCCCATAACCATTTCGAGGCATAAATATATTATCTAATTCTGGCCTCTTATTTATAAATGTGTAAGTCAAAGAAAAAGCGCCCTCATCTCCACTTTCTGGATTGTTTTGATTAAAAACATCTAAACTATCTGGTTCATAGACAACTTCCCGATCAAAGAATGTTAAAGAATATCTTAAATTGTGGCTTGAAGATAAAGATCTTCCAAAATTATAGTTTCGATATCCGAACAATTCTAATCCATTATAGAATTCAATTAAATAATCTTTATCTCTATTAAATATTCTTTCTTGGAAAGATACATCTTTGTAAAAACTAAACCCCCAAAAACCGCCAAAAGGTTTTCCTGTTGCATTTAAATATCCAAAGCCGCCTGCTATATTTTCCCAATCACTAATAACAAATGATTGAAAAATTTCTCTGCCTGTAGCATCTGAATATGCAGCATTATATATTAAGCCAGTATTATCAGGAATGAAAATTGTACCGAAATGTTTTAAATTTGAAAAAGATGAATATTTTTCAGATTCTAAACTATCAATTAAATCTGGAATTGAGTCTAAGTCAGGAATGGAAATATCTGGAACCTTACTCTTCCAACTTGAAAACCTTGGATTCATAATAGTCTTACCAGTTTTTGCTAACCTATTTGGGAAGATATCTACTACTCTAGAAGAATCAACATCTCTCAAAGTCATTCCGGTAATTGCAGAATTATCATATTTCCACCCCATTGTTGATATGGCTCCGCTCACATTGGTATTTTGTATAACTTGAGATGTTTTTATATCTACAGTATAAAAATTAGGTGTCATATTTGAGTGTGAAGTATAAGTGATTTTGTTTCCACTTGGATGCCATACTGGTAAATAATCAACCGCTTTATCATCTGTAATACGTACAGGCTCTTTCCTTTCTAAATCAAAAATAACAATATCCATGTTACCATCATCTTTGGAAATTGCAAAAGCGATACTAGAACCATCAGGGCTCCATGATGGAGTAACTATTTGAACGTCACCTGAATAATTAGTTACTCTATCGACCTTATTTAAATTCGAAATAGATGTAACAAATAAATTAGATGAGCTATTTTTGTGTGCTACAAATGCAATTTTTTTACTGCTTGGTGACCAGCAAGCATTACTTGCTCTTTTAGAAAATGTGACTCTTTCTTTTTTATCTAAATCAATATCGTAGTAAAAAACATCCCAAGTGAGAGACTGATTTTTACCATATCCATATTTTGAATATAATATTTTTGACCCGTCAGGGGCTGATTTTACATAATTTGAGATTCTTCCATAATCAAGTTCTTTTAAATCCCAAATCGGTTTTGAATTTTTCTTTGTTAATTTTTTTCCTTTCTCTTTTAGCTTTTTTCTTAGCTCATTTTCTTTACTAGTATCCCTCACTGCTAAAACTAAGGATAAATCTCTTTGCTTTTTGCTTAATCTACCCACCATTATAATTTTTGTTGAGTCACCTTTAAACCAATCAAACCCATATACATATTTCATTGGAAGAGCATATGTACTCCCAACATCTTCGTATGTTTCTTTTTGTGCTCTCATCCCAAAATAATATGTGCTCATTTGCCTTCTCCAATCTTCTTCAAAATGCTTAACAGTAACCCCGGTATATGTTTCAAAAGCTTGATTAAAATTGAAAAGTCTTAAACTATCTCTATGGTTTAATATTTGAGCTAATTTTTCATCTCCATATTTATCTGCAAAATATAGAATCTTTGAGAATCCATCATTATGAGGATCCTTAATTTTGTGTAAAGAGTTTTTTATTGTATGATATTTATGAGATATATCAAACCTTAATGGCCTCCACTTTTCTGTATAATATTCTGCTAGTCCTTCAACTACCCAGCTTGGAGTTTGGCCATAAAGCTGGTCCATTGGCGTAGGAAGCCAAGACTTAATTACATTAAAATAAACTAAATGTTGAAGTTCATGTGCAACAACCGTTCTCAACCACTTTTCGTCTTCAGTCCAAACTGCAACATCATTTTGATCAACCCATATAACGGTATAATTTGCAGGGACAGCGAACCCATTCATCACTTCATCTTCTGCAGTAAAAACAATGTCTAATCTTTTTAATTCTTTTAAGCCAACTTGCTCCATCAATATAGGCCTCACTTTTTCAGCAATGTTCGCACCTTTTAATGCAATTTCGTAAATGTCCTCGTGATAATGAATATTAAAGTTCTCTGTTTTTATTGTCCTCCAGTCCAATTCTGGATGAGTACGATTACTCATCATCCAAGCACCCTGCGAATGAGCATAATGTAAAAATGTGATGAATATTAATATCAAAGTTTTCATTTAATTAATCCTAATAGTTTTAGATCGTTTTGAAGGTTATCCATCTCTGTGTAATGCAAACCATGTAAACCAACTTTTTTTGCCCCTTTTATATTTTCTTTCAAATCATCAATAAAAATACATTCGTTCGGAAGTACATTAGCTTCTTCACAAGACTTTTGGTATATGAGTTCATCAGGCTTTCTCAGACCAACATCAAATGAATATATGGCACCGTCAACTAAATGAGGAAACACATATTTATTATCTAATTCATCTTTAATATGTTTAGGGTTTGTATTTGAAAGAAGCCATATTTTATAATATTTTTTCAAGTCAATCATAAGGTCGATGACTTCTGATTCCTTTCCGAGCAGAAGTGCCCATGCTTGCCAAAACTTTTCTTCGGTTAATGCTTGATTGTTAGACAATGCAGACCTAAATGAACTATACCAACCGAAATCACTAATAAGGCCCATCTCATATTTTTCATGATCGTGTTCAGGAAAAGAAGATTTTACATCCTCAAAAGATATGCCCGTAAGATCTGATAAGTAATTTATCGTCCTATCTGGATAAATATGTAATAGAACACCTCCGATATCAAAAAATATAACTTTTATGTTTTCATTTTTGATTACCATTCGAAAGGGCCCTCTACTGCGAACCAAAGATACAAAGACATAATAGTCCTATATGGTTTCCAATTTTCAGATTTTTCATTCATCATATCAATTGAAGGTAATTCATCTAGATTATAATATATCTGAAACCCCTTTTGAACCCCTAAATCAGTAACAGGGAATACATCGGGCCTCCTTAGAGTGAAAATTAAAAACATTTCCGCTGTCCATCTACCCACTCCTTTTATCTTTACTAATTGGTCAATGATTTCTTGATCACTTAGTTTATGTAATTCTGTTTCATCCACAAGACCTTCATCAAATGCATTTGCTATATTTTTTATATACCCAGATTTTTGCCTTGATATACCAACATTCTGAATCTTTTCAATATCGATTTTAATAACATCGCTTGGTGACATCTTAGAACCTTTATTAAAAAGCTTTAGATATCTATCAGATATTTTTTTTGCAGCTTTACCGCTGATCTGCTGGTAAATAACAGAACGAGTAAGAGACCAAAAATAATCTTCCTCTATTGGTAAAACAGGAATATCAAATTGCTTCAAAAATTTTGATAAGTTCTTATCTAAAGATGATAAATAGTTTGTACCATCTTCCATTACCTGTTTTTCAAGAACAGTTAAAGACATTTATATTTTTTATATCTCTGAGCTTTAATCTAAGACAACAAGATCTTTAGTTGTTTTATTTAATATTTCACAACCATCTTGATTAATAATAACATCATCCTCGATTCTAACTCCTCCCCATCCAGCGAGATAAATACCAGGTTCAATTGTCATTACATTATTTTCTTTTAGGATGTCCTTACTGGTTGGCGCAAACCTAGGCGATGTATGAATTTCTAAACCTAACCCATGACCAGTACCATGAGTATAATATTCTCCATACCCCATTTCATGTATATAATCTCTAGTCGCAGCATCAACTTCTTTGCACGAGACGCCTGCTTTGGCTATATCGCAACCTCTTTGTTGAGCTTCTTTTACAACTGCATATACTTCATGATGTTTTTCAGTTGCCTCACCAACTACTGGAGTTCTAGTCATATCAGCATGATATCCAGCATACTTTGCTGCTGCATCAATAACAATAAAATCTCCTTTTTTAAACTCCCTATCCGTGGGGATAGCATGCGGCAGTGCGCCATTAGGACCAGTTGCAACAATTGGAGAGTAAGCCTCACCATCTCCATATTCTCTATATTTCGATACTAAAGTATTAGCAACTTGTTTTTCAGTAAACCCTGGACGAAGCATCGGCAATATCTCTTCATACACTTTATCTGTAATTTCAACAGCAACGCGAAATGCATCTAATTCAGATTTATCTTTCACAGATGCAAGGTCCTCAACAATCATTTGAGTACTAGTCCAATTAACATCGTTAAAGTTGCTTTTCATAGAATCATACAATGTGTAATTGACATGATCTCCTTCAAAACCAATTTTTGAATTGGAGCTTAGTAAGTTATTCTTTTCAATAATTGATAAATGAGATGCCATATCTATAAATCGATCAAATCCTTTAACTTGATCTTTTGACTGCTCTATGTATCTACCATCTGTTATAAAATATTGTCCGGCTTGCGTAACTAAACATGTTCCAGCTGAACCAGTAAATCCACAAATGTATCGGATATTTGTCAAATTCGTGATAAGTAAGCCATCTAAATCATGTTCTGATAGAACATTCTTTAAATTTTCTTGTCTTTTAAAATATATTTCTTCGGTCATGACTTTTCATTCTCTTTTTCTGATGTTTTTATTAATGCTTTTACAGAATCCCTCTCTAGTCTTATCATGTCTGGATCTTCACCCTTTTGCTCCAAAAGGTCAAGGACCTCAAGAGCTTGATAAAAAAGAGCTTGGTTCTTCAATACATTCACTAAAGTAAATGTTGCGAGCCTGACACTTACATTCAGTGAATCTGTATTCTCATCAACTTTTTTGGTGACTTTTTTTGGTGTTGACCTCTTAGAGGCTTTTTTTGAAGTAGTTTTATTTTTTTTATTTTCAACCTTTGGAGATTCGACTTTAGCAATGAACTCTCTTGCTATTTGATTAGATGGGTCAAGAGCCAAAACTTTTTTCCACGAAGTAAGGAGTCTTGATGGAGATCTGCCAAGTACAGTTTGAATTTCGCAATACATTATAGCCGCATCAATATTGTCTGGGCTATATTTTAAAACGTGTTTTAACTCTTTTTCTGCATCTTTTAAATTGCCTTCAGCTTTTTCAATCTTAGCTAAAACAAATCTGCCAGCTGCATCGTTTTCATGATATCCGAGCCCTATATTACAGACTTTTCTCGCTCTTCTGTAATCTTCTTGGTTAAAATATATATCTGCTAAAACAGGAAATAATATCGTATCAAAATGATCTGCAAAATATAATTCTAATTCTATTTGATTTTTTAAATCCATTCTATCGCCTATTTTTTTTAACCCAATTTGTTATATAGTCTATAGTTTCATTTACAGGCGTTCCAGGCCCATATAATTTACCAACACCTGAAGCTTCTAACGATTCTATATCTTTTTTTGGTATAATTCCACCACCAATTAACAAAACATCCTCAATCTCTTTTTCTTTCATTATTTCTATGATTCTTGGGAATATTGTATTGTGAGCATTATTTAAACTAGATAGAGCGATTACATCAGCGTCTTCTTGCAGTGCAGCGGATACAATCATTTCAGGAGTTTGTCTTAATCCTAAATATATAACTTCCATCCCAGCATCTCTGTAAGCAGAAGCTAAAACTTTGATTCCTCTGTCATGTCCATCAAGACCAGGTTTAGCCATCACTATTCTAATTTTTCTTTCCATGCGCAATAAATTAAAGATTAGTCTATAATTAATACTATTATTTATTCTTGTATGTTTAGGCTGAAATTGAATAAATGATAATGCTAAAAATCACTCATTTTTTAACATTAAACCTCATTTATATTAAACTTTAAAGAAATTCAAGATAAAAAACTAAAATTTTCATTTTTTTTTATATTTTTTGTATTATAATCATTAGTTATTAAATATGGTGTACTCACATTTTGATGCGGAATTAGAACCTGCGCATGGCTCCAAATAACAAAATATACAGTTTAAAAAGTAGTTTTTACCTTTGATGAAAAATATATTAAGCGTCCAACAGCAATTGGAGAAATAATAGATAATCCCAAAGATTACAAAAGGACCTTGTCATCACTTAATGAATCAAAGGGAGAAAGCACCATACTGATAGATGGTTCACGATATGAAAAATATTTATATCAAAAACTGGTAGTTGAAAAGATAGTAGAAATGAACCCAGGTATTTTAGATAATATTGCAGATTATAATGCTGGCCTGCAAATAGTTTTCCCTTCTGCAGAAATAATTCAAAAGGAAAGCTTTATTTTAGATGAAAAAGTGGCTAGACATCTTTATGAAAATATAAATTATAACAAGGCTTTTGATCTTAAGCTCATAGAAGGGATTGAAAAAATTAATGATAGAATAAACAGTTACAAATAAATCTAATTTAAATTTCTTTAGAATTTATGATAAACGTCGCTGGCCCTTTATTTATAAGTTCAACGTTCATTATTTTACCAAATGAACCTCCAAATGTATGAATGCCCACCTCTTTGAAACTAGTGATAAGATTTTCATATAATATAAAACTAAGCTCTGGAGTTTCTGCATTTACAAAACTTGGCCTTCTACCCTTTTTTACACTACCGCAAAGAGTGAATTGACTAACAACTAATAAAGATCCATTAACATCCATAACAGATAAATTCATTTTATTATTTTCATCCTCAAATATCCGGAGATTCGATATTTTATTAACTACTTTTTGAATATCTAACTGCCCATCCCCCTTTTCAATGCCAACTAATAGTAATAACCCTTGATCTATTTTAGAAACAACCGCTTCATCAACGGACACACTTGCGCTCGAACATCTCTGAGCAACAACAATCATTCTACCCTAATGTTATCCTTACCGTATTTATCCCTCAACTGTTTAACAAAAGTTCTATCTGTTGAAACTTTTATATTGTGAGCTAGAACAGTTACGGGTTTACTTAGGGATGGGTTAGGATTTGATAAATGAAAGAGTAAATTACAATCACCAGGGAACCTTCTAGCAAATTCATATAAGTCTTCAATGTCCTCTGGAGATACATTTTGAGCAGCTAAGTTAATTATTAATTTTCGAGAAAAATATTCTCTAGCATTTTCCACGGACACAATTTTATCAGCCATCACCTTTAAATCAGAAAAATTAGTATCATCTGCCATCTTTCCGTTTATAAATATTACAGCATCTTCCTCAATTAAGTTCTCATGTTTTTCAAAACAATCTGAAAAGGCAATTACCTCAACTGTACCACCAAAACAATCCATCTCAAAAAATGCCATCGCTCGGTTTCTTCTATCATATTTTTTTGTGATCTTCGTAACCATGCCACCAACAGTAACAATCTCATTCTTTTTAAGCATTAGGTCATCAGAAAAGTCAACTGATGTAAACTCTTCAATTTCATCAGCATGTTCTAGCAGGGGATGCCCTGACACGTACATACCCAGGACCTCTTTTTCAAAGGATAATGATTTTTTTTCGTCCCACTCTTCAATCTCTTTTAGTTCAGGAGTTTTTATTAAAGAACTTTGATTGTCTCCTACGGAAAACAAATCAACTTGATTCTTATTTCCTGAATTTTGGAGTTGTTGTCCATATTTAATTGCTGTATCAATCGCATCAAAATTTTGAGCTCTTGACCCAGATAAAGAATCCATCGCTCCAGATTTAATTAAACTTTCTAGTACACGCTTGTTCACTTTTTGTTGGTCTATTCTTGAACAAAAATCGAATATAGATTTAAAAGGACCCTCTTCTTCACGGTTCTCAATAATACTTTCAAGGGCTTTTTCACCAACATTCTTAATAGCATTTAGACCATAAGAGATAGTGGATTTATCTATGGGAGCGAACTGTGTATATGAAACATTTACATCCGGGGACTTTACTTCAATCTTTAATTTTTTACACTCATTTATCAGTGTTACAACTCTCTCGATAGTAGACATTTCGCTTGTTAGATTGGCAGACATAAATTCTGCAGAGTGAAACGTTTTTAACCACGCAGTTTGGTATGCAATATATGCATAAGCAGTGGAATGACTTTTATTAAACCCATATTGCGCAAACTTTTCAATCAGAGCATATATTTCTTCAGCTTTTTTCTTAGTAATATTTTTCTCTTGAGCACCAGATACAAATTTAACAGATAACTCGTCCATTAACTTTTTATCCTTTTTCCCCATTGCTCTTCTCATAATATCTGCTTCAGATAATGAAAACCCTGCAATGTCATGTGCGATTTGCATTACCTGCTCTTGATAAACAATAATTCCATATGTTTCTTCTAATATTGGAACTAGAGATGGATGAGGATATTCAATCTTTTTATTCCCCTGTTTTCTTGAAATAAAATTATCAATATTATTCATTGGTCCTGGCCTGTATAGAGCATTCATTGCAATTAAATCGCCAATGACAGTAGGTTGAAGCTTTTTTAAAAACTCTCTCATCCCTGATGATTCAAATTGGAATACACCAATAGTCAACCCATTTGCAAATAACTTATAAACCTCAGGCTCCTCCATTGAGACCTTATCAATTTGTACTTTCTCACCTTTTAATTTGATAAGCTCTAGTGCTTTGTTAATTACAGTTAAATTTCTTAGACCTAAAAAGTCCATTTTTAGAAGCCCTAAGTCTTCTAAACCCTTCATGTCATATTGCGTAGTTATATCACCAGATGATGATTTATATAGAGGGACATAATTAGTTAAATCTCCAGGAGCAATTACTACTCCAGCAGCATGAATGGAAGCATGCCTATTCATTCCTTCTAGTACTAGAGAATGCTCAACTAATTCTTTATATTCATTTTCAGACATCTTACGAAACTCTGGGCTTTTTTTAATCGCACTTTCTAAAGTTATACCAAGCTCATCTGGAATTGCTTTAGCTAATCGATCAACCTCACTAAATGTGTAACCCATTACTCTACCAACGTCTCGAATTACTTGTTTGGCTTTCATTGACCCAAAAGTAATTATCTGAGATACAGATGTTTCACCGTATTGAGTTTTAATATAATCAATTACCTCACCCCTCCTTTCAATACAAAAGTCAATATCAATGTCAGGCATACTGATTCTGTCAGGATTAAGAAATCTTTCAAAAAGTAAATTATGTTTTATTGGGTCAATATCAGTTATTCCTAAAGCATAAGACACTAGGCTACCTGCAGCAGATCCACGCCCAGGACCTACAGGAATCTTATTGTTTTTCGCATATTGAACAAAATCAGCAGTTATTAAAAAATAACCAGCAAATCCCATATTTTTTATGACGCCCAGTTCATGATCAATCAAGTGATTTACTTTAGGGGTCATTTCCTCGTACAGGTTTTTTGCACCATCTATAACTAACTTTCTTAAGTATTCATCAGGATCTGTGTTTGACTCATCTTCAGGGATAGGAAAATTTGGTAAATGATACTCGCCTGTTTTAATTTCAAAATCTATACTTTCAGCAATTTTTCTTGTGTTTTCAATAGCTCCAGGAACATCCTTAAAAAGCTTATGCATCTCATCTTGACTCTTAAAATAAAACTCTGGCGTAGCATACCTTAATCTGTTAGGATCGTTTCTATCTTTACCTGTACCAAGACAAATGTGAATGTCATGCGCTTCTGAATGCTCTCTTTTTGAATAGTGTGCATCATTAGTACACACAATGGGTAAAGAAAGATCATGAGCTAATTTTTTCATATTTTCAATGTTAGCCTCTTCTTCAGGTATACCATGATTTTGAACCTCAAGATAAAACCGATCTGAAAAGATCTCAGAAAACCTTAGGGCGGCATCTTTAGCACCTTCATAGTCGCCATTTAACATTTTCTCTGGAATTTCACCTTTTAAACAACCAGACAAACATACCAGTCCATCACTATGCTCTTTTAAAAGCTCCATATCAATTCTAGGTCGATAATAAAAGCCCTCTAAATAACCAGCAGTTACAAGCTTCATAAGGTTTTTGTACCCAACCTGATTTTGAACTAGTAAAATCAAATGATTGTTGCCCCACCCTCCACCTGCTTGAGGCTTTTTATTATGCCTACTTTCTACAGCAACATATGTCTCACAACCAATAATTGGATTGATGCCTGCTTTTTGAGCTTTTTGATAAAATGGCACAGTGCTAAACATATTACCATGCTCAGTAAGGGCCACTCCATCCATATTCAAATCATCTATAGTATTTACTAATTGCTCAACTCTTTGAGCGCCATCAAGTAGACTATAATCGGAATGATTATGAAGATGTACAAATTCAGAAGTCATTAAATTGTTCCTATATAAATGGAAAACAAACCTCCAAGGGTACAAATTTTTAATAATTTTGCCCCTTTTTTAGCGGTCTTAGTATTAGGTTTATTTAGTAATGAAATTACAACTACAGCTAACGGAATCTCAACAGTCATAATTACTAAAATACCATAATAAAGATTATAATATCCATTTAAAAATAAGATGAAAGCTAAACAGCCTAAAATAGCTGATAAAAAAGTGCAAAGATAAATAGCTTTTTCATTTCCAAAAATTATTGGAAAGGTCTTTGCACCTACTATTTTATCTCCTTCTAGATCTGCTATATCTTTTACGATTTCTCTTATTAGGGTTAGACCGAATGCTAATAATGCCGGAACAATCAATGGGGTTATATTTTCAAAAACTATACCAGCGTATATAAAAGACAATCCAAGTATTGATGCAACAATGACATTGCCAACCAGTGGATAATTTTTTGCCTTTGCATTATAAAATATTAGTAACGGAAGGGAGACAAAAATTGATAAAATTTGAGAATTAAAATTGAGTTGTAATGATAGAAAAACTCCAGCTAAAAATGAAAATATCGAGATATATAACGCCTGAATTCTTGTAATATCTCCAACGATTATTGCTCTATCAGGTCTATTCACTCTATCAATTTCATGATCAAAATAATCATTTAATACATTTGCTCCAATGGTGAAGAAAATAACAACAAATATTGCTAATAAAACATTACTAGTTGATCCTTGGTAACCTGCTATCTGAGAAGAAAATAAAATTGCAATGCCACTTGATATAACATTTAATGGTCTGATAATTTTTATAACAGAAAAAATCTTTTTTAACATTTCATTACTTTTAAAACTCTTATATCACCGTTGTAGTCCTTTATCATTTCTATATTCGCATACCCAGATTGTTCAATTATCTTTTTTGCTTCTAAAGGGTGTTCATCCTTGCCAACTTCAACGATCAATGCTCCATCTATTTTAATCATTCTGTCAAATCTTTTTGAAAAAACTCTATAAAACTCTAATCCATCTAAATTGTCCGTTAGAGCTTCACTTGGTTCATATTCTTTTACATCAGCCATTAAAGTTGAAATATCTTCCTTTGGAATATAAGGTGGGTTTGAAACTAATAGATCAGTTCGAAGATCTATAGATTGTTTTAAGAAGTCAGATTTAACAAAATCAATATTTTTTATCCCAATATATTTGGCATTTTTATCGGCTATAGCCAATGCTTTTTCAGAACAATCAATTGCAATTACGTTTGAAGATGGTATCTCTTTTGCTAAAGTTATTCCAATACAACCAGAACCCGTGCCAATGTCTATGATTTCTGGATTATCTTTCATAGAAAGAAATTCAATGCATGCATTTATAAGAATTTCAGTTTCTGGTCTAGGTATTAGAACATTATTATCAACATAAAAATTTCTGCCATAAAAATTTGACTTGCCTACAATATACTGACTAGGCTCATTTCCTAATCTTCTTTTAATATATCCTTTTAATGTGTTTAAATCAGGTGCAGAAACTTCATTTTCAAAGTTTATGTAAAGGTCTATTTTCTTACAATCAAGTATATGTTGTAAAAAAATTTCTATTTCTAGGCGAGGGTTTTCTAGGGATTTATTCTCAAAATAATCTACTCCCCAATTAATGACATCAATGATTCGCCAAGGCTTACCATTTTCTTTTTTAACAGAGTTCAAAAATTCTTTAAGGTATTTAAGTCTAAATTAATCTATTTCAGCTGATAAAATATCTTGTTGTTCAGCAATCTTTAATTTTTCAATTATCTCTTCAATATCACCATTCATTATTTCAGATAAACGATATGAGGTAAAATTTATACGATGATCTGTTACCCTTCCTTGTGGGAAATTATATGTTCTAATTTTTGCAGATCTATCTCCGGTAGAAACTAAACTCTTTCTTTCAGCAGCTCTCTCTGCGGCAGCTTTTTCTTTTTGATCAGCTAATAATCTAGATCGTAACACTTTCAATGCTGCAGCTCTATTTTTATGTTGTGATGATTCATCTTGGCAAGTTACGACCAACCCGGATGGAATATGTGTAATTCTTATAGCAGATTCTGTTTTATTTACATGTTGACCACCAGCACCACTCGCTCTATAGGTGTCAATTTTCAGATCTACATCATTAATCTCAACATCTACTTCCTCTGCTTCTGGTAAAACAGCAACTGTCGCTGCAGACGTATGAACCCTACCGCCAGTTTCGGTCTCTGGTACTCGCTGGACCCTATGAACGCCACTTTCATATTTCAACATCCCATATGCTCCATTACCCTTAAGAGAAATAATTACTTCCTTGAACCCACCAATCCCTATTTCGTTCGAGGCAATTAATTCTTTCTCCCAATTATATTTCTCTGAAAAGTGCGAATATAACCGAAATAGATCTGCTGCAAATAAAGCGGCTTCATCACCGCCGGTCCCAGCTCTTATTTCTAAAATTATATTTTTATTATCAAGCGGATCTTTTGGTAATAATTTTATTTTAAGATCTTTTTCAAGATCTAATTTTTTATTTTTATTTTCTGTTAGTTCTTCTATTGCTAGCTCTTTCAACTCATCGTCATCAGAGTTTATCATAGTTTCGCAATCAATAATTTGATCTAATATTTTTATATATTCTTTGCCTGTAAAAACAACAGGCTCAAGTTGTTTATATTCTTTTGCAAGGTCTTTAAGTTTGTCAGGATTAGATATGATTTCTGAATCTGCCATTTGATCCTGAATAGAATTATATCTTTCAATTATAGATTCTAACTTATCTCTCATTCTATCCCTTTGATTTTAAATTTTTTCCATTAAATAAGAATATTTTTACAAGTTTAATGAAAGTAATAGTCTATTGATAAAAAATAGCCGCACTGGACACTTAGTCAAATACGGCTACGATAGTTGTATATTTATTTATTTCTTGTTGTATTTTTTCTGGAATTTTTCAATTCTACCAGCAGTATCAACTAAGTTTTGTTGACCTGTAAAGAAAGGATGGGATTTATTTGAGATCTCTATATTATATAGCGGATATTCATTCCCATCATCCCAAACTACAGTATCTTTTGTTTCTACTGTAGACTTTGTTAAAAATGAATAATCACATGACAGGTCTTTAAAAACAACTAACCTATAATTCTCTGGATGTATATCTTTCTTCATTTTGAACTCCTAAATTATTTCCAGGGCATTTTTTACACGTTCCATGCCCTCTTTAATTATTTTGCTGCTTGTTGCATATGAAAATCGTATGTGCCCCGATGAACCAAAACCATCTCCCGGAACAGTAACAACCTGAACAGCGTCGAGAATATACTCTGAAATATCAAAAGTATCTTTTAATAATTTACCGTTCGCTTCTCTATTTAAATAATAGCTAAAATCAGGAAATACATAAAAAGCTCCATTAGGCACAGGGCATTTTACCCCGGGAAGTTCATTCAGTAGCTGCACAATTAAATTTCTTCTTTTTAAGAAAGATCCTTTCATATCCTCTACACACTGCTGGTCTCCTAACAAAGCTTCAATACTTGCTTTTTGACCAATTGAATTTGCACATGAAGTAGCTTGCCCCTGAATTTTTGACATAGCTTTGATTATATCTTCAGGCCCAGCTGCATAGCCTATCCTCCAACCAGTCATAGCATAAGTTTTTGATAAACTCATACACGTTAAAACAGTAGCTCCAATATTATGAGTCTTATTTAGCCTCTCTGCGCTAGTAAATATTCCATCATAAACTAATCTTTCATAGCACTCATCAGAAATAACAACCCAACCATGCTCCTTTGCAAGTTTTAATAGCTCTATGATTGCTTCATCACGCCACACTCCACCCGTTGGATTTGATGGAGAATTAATAATTACTCCTTTTACAGATGAGTTAATTTTTGATTTTAAATCATCAAAATCAGGTTCAAAATTTTTATCAGGAATGGTATCTACAAGAACGGGATCTGCTTCCGCCATTTTAACAAATTCTGGAAATGAAACCCAATATGGTGAAAAAACAATCACACTTTCATCCGGATTAAATATCGCCTGGCAGGCATTGTATAGACTTTGTTTTTCTCCATTCGACACGAGAATATTTTTAGGCTCGTAAGATAAACCATTCTCTCTATTTAATTTTTCACAAATTGCTTCTCTAAGTTCAAGCATCCCAGGTCCAGCAGTATATTTTGTATATCCCTCATCCAGTGCTTTTTTTGCAGCATCTCGTATATGTTTTGGGGTGTTAAAATCGGGTTCCCCAACAGAAAAGTTTATTACATCAATTCCTCTTGACCTCATGTCTGCTGCTTTTGTTGCCATCTGCAGAGTGAAAGATGGGTTAATTTTTGATACTCTTTTTGCTATGCTCATAAATCGTGTTGCTTTTGATGATACTCTTCCGAATTAAAACGGGATTCATCATCAATGTCAATTTCTTGTTTTTTAACGTTGTTATTTTTACTCTTAAACCTATTTTTTTTAGGGCTGTAGTTTTTAGAAAACCCTTTTTTCTTACTTTTAATTCTTTTCTTCTTTTTGCGATTACTGATTACTGGCGCATCATTTATAGTAACGATGGATATGGAGGTATCATCCTCATTAATATCTTGGATTATGTACTCGCCCAACTCTTTTGAAGAATTTTGAAATTCTAAATTGTTTGGATGATTCAAACTAAAAATAGAACCAAAACCTCTTGTAATACCATTGCCAAAACCTATAAAATTTGGCAACATAAAATTTGTTCTGAATTCGCCATTAAAGGACCTCCAACCATTTTCCTCATGATTATGAGGATCCATACTATCTAATTCTACTTTCGTATATATTTTGGAGTCTGTATTTAAACCAAGTTCTTTTGATAGAAACAATAAATTCTGACCAAGCAATTTATTTAAAAATAAATTCTTATTATCCTCTTTAATGCCTTTAAATTTTTTGCTTGATCCAGCATTTAGAGCAACCCATGGTGTGACAAACTTGTACCGCAACAATTTGTCTACTAATGAAACAGGATTTTGATTTTGCTCAACATCAATTTTTTCTATTTTAACAGTTATATCACCAAAATTAAAATACTCTAATTTATCAATAAACGATAATACTGGATCGAATCCCTCATTTATACCAACTATATAAACTTGTTCATCTAATATTTTAACTTGAACACGCGGATATAAATACTTACTTCTTAACTTGCCATCAAGAAAAGGTACTATTTTTTCATCGGAAAACTGCTTCATGAAAACACCTTTTACTTGGTAGGGTGTTTTTTTAATAGGTTTATCAGAAACCAAACGAGCAGATATAGACTCAGATATATTTGTTTCCATTATTGTAATAAAAATAAATTAAATCGTTATTGACTCATCGTATCTAAAAATTCATTATTAGATTTTGTTCTCTTTATTCTATCAATTAGAAATTGAATTGCTTCATCAACTTTCATATCATTTACCAACTTTCTAAGAATCCACATTCTACCTAACTCTTTCCTACTAAGCAGTAACTCTTCTTTCCTTGTACCTGATTTTATAATATCAAAAGCTGGGAAAATTCTTCTGTCGCTTAAATGCCTATCTAATGCCAATTCCATATTACCAGTACCTTTGAATTCTTCAAATATGACCTCATCTGCTCTAGAACCAGTATCTACTAATGCAGTTGCAATAATCGTTAAACTACCACCTTCCTCTGTATTTCTAGCAGCTCCTAAAAATTGTTTAGGTTTTTTTAATGCATTGAAATCAACTCCACCTGATAAAATTTTACCACTGTGAGGAATGACTGCATTATGTGCTCTCCCTAACCGAGTAATACTATCAAGAAGGATCACCACATCTTCTCCAAATTCAACCATTCTTTTTGCTTTTTGAAGAACCATATCAGATACAGATACATGTCTTTCCGGAGGTTCATCAAAAGTAGAACTGACAACTTCAGCATCTACATTACGCTTCATGTCAGTCACCTCTTCTGGTCTTTCATCGATAAGTAATACTATTCTTTTCGTTTCAGGATGATTTTTACTAATAGCATTAGCGATTTTTTGCAACAATACTGTTTTGCCTGTTTTAGGCTGAGCAACAATCAATGCTCTTTGTCCCATGCCAATTGGTGAAACAAGATCCATTATCCTCATAGATATATTCTTTTCATCAGTTTCGAGAACGAATCTTTTTTCTGGATAAAGAGGTGTGAAATTCTCGAAAAGAATACAATCCTTTAATTTTTCTACTGGATGGTCATTGACTAATTCAACTCTTAAAAGAGCATAAAACCTTTCTTTTGCCTTTGGAGGTCTAATTTGTCCAGAAACCTTATGCCCAGTTTTTAATCTAAATCTTTTTATTTGAGAGGGACTTACATAAATGTCATCTGGACCAGGCATATAGTTAAAATCAGGAGACCTTAAAAATCCATACCCATCATGCATCACCTCTAAAATACCTTTTGCAAAAACTGAGCCATCTTTTTCGGCCTGAGCTTCTAAAATCTTTACCGTAAGCTCTTGCTTATTCAACCCAGAAATATCATCTGATATTCTCAATGACTTAGCCATCTCTGCTAATTCCTGAATGCGTAAAGCCTGTAATTCGCTTAAATCCATAAATAATTCCCTAATAATTCATTAAAATTAGTATGTTAAAACTCTACCGGGGATTGTGGTAGATAATATAAATTACACTAATTGTTTGTTGTGTCAAAGTGTTTTCCTGTTGCAGTGTAAACTTCCTCAGCAATGTAATGACTACCAAAAATAATTTTTACATAATCGTCATCGTATTTCTCTAATGCCTCTACGCCTTTTTTCACAGAGGAAACACTAAAGCACTTAATATTGTTTTCATTCAATATTTTTTCTAAAACTGTAGTTTTTAATAGATAACCACTTTTATCATGACAAAGTATTATTATTTCAAAATTATTTTTAATTACGTTACAAATAGGTTTGATATTTTTGTCACTTTTTAAAGAAAAAAGTCCAACAACTTTTTTATCAGCATGAGAATTAGATATAGTTTTAATCATCGCACTTATTCCTTCAACATTATGAGCAACATCATAATACATATTTTTGTTTTTTATTTTCTCTAATCTTCCTGGCCATTTAATAGTTTTAACTGATTTTTTAACTTTTGAAATATCAAATGAACTACCTAGCAATTTCTTAGAAATATTAATAGCTAATACGCAGTTTTTAACTTGATGATCTCCAATCAAATGTAGTTCAAATTCTAAACCAGAATAATTAAAGAGCGTACCATCTTTAACTGACTTTATGACATCAATCTCACTTTCTGCAGTTATATCTAAATTAGAATTTTTTTTATCTGCTTCCTTTCTTAAAATTTCTAGCACGCTTGGTTTTTGCTCAAAGGTGAATGTTGGAACACCTTCCTTAATAATTCCAGCTTTTTCTACAGCTATTTTTTCAACTGTATCACCTAAAATTTCCGTATGATCTAAAGAGATCGAAGTGATTCCACAAACTTTAGGAATTATCACATTAGTTGAATCTAGCCTGCCACCGAGCCCTGTTTCAATGATTGCATAATCAACTACTTGATCTTTGAAATAATTGAAAGCAAGAGCTGTTGTCGTTTCAAAAAATGTAGCCTCTATTTCATTTATCTTCGTTTTATTTTCGTTAAAAAAGGTAGCAATATATTCATCTGAAATTTGACTGTCATTTATTTTAATGCGTTCATTGAATTTTTTAAGGTGAGGGGAAGTATACAAACCAACTTTAAGCCCATGATCAATCAAAATTTTTGTTAAAATTGAACACGTACTGCCTTTACCATTAGTACCTGCAACATGAACTAGTCTTAATTTTTTATGAGGGTTACCGATTTCATTTAATAATTGTACCGTATGCTCTAACCCTACTTTTATACCCAACCTCTGAAGACTATATAACTCTTCTAATATTGTATCTATACTAAAAGTCATCAACTAATTGAGGCTCATTGATGGACTCGCCTAAAAAATTTCTTCCAAGTTTTTCAAATTGTCTAGGCAAGTCTGTTACAAAACAGTCTAATGAACCTCTTTTTTTATATCCATTTTTTATTTTACATTCGTCTAAAATCATATTTGCATGTTTTGCAACTGCAGATGCTGAGTCCACTAACTTAATGTCTTTTACATATTTTTTAATTACAGGTTCTAATAAAGGGTAATGCGTACATCCGAGTATAATAGTGTCTATATTATTCTTGAAACTAGAAAGATAATGCGCTACAATTAAATTAATTGCTTCACCCTCAACCATGCCCTCTTCAACAAATGGGACAAATAATGGACAATCTTTTGAAAAAACATTAATATTATTGTCAATTGCTTTTAAAGCATAATTATATGCCCTTGATTTAATTGTGGCAGCAGTACCAATAACTCCTATCTTTTTGTTTATTGAATCTAATGAAGCTTGAATTGAGCCGGGCTCAATCACACCAATTATCGGGGTATCTTTAAAATTATACTTTAATTCTTCTAATGCCATTGCAGTTGCTGTATTACAAGCAACAATAATCATTTTTGCATTTTTTTTAATTAAAAATTTTACAATTTGATTAGAATACTCTATTACCAGTTTTTTACTTTTTACGCCATAAGGTAAACGTGCAGTATCACCAAAATATAAGATCGACTCATTTGGTAGTAGTTTTTTTATCGCTTTGACTACAGTTAACCCGCCAAGCCCAGAGTCGAAGACACCTATAGGTCTATTGTCCATTATTATTCTTGTGCTAAAATTTTTTCTCTAGAAGATTTAAATTTTAATATAGCTTTAAATATTCCTTCAGCAATTTTTTTTCTATAACTAGGAGATTTTAGATTTTTTTCTTCAGAAGGGTTTGAAATGAATCCACCTTCAAACAAAACACAAGGCATACTAGCACCAGATAACACATAAAACCCTGCTTGTTTAACCCCCCTATTAGGAACAGTTAATGTCCTACCGAGCTCTTCCTGAATCATTGCAGCTAAACTCTCGCTTTCTTTTAAAAACATACTGCTAGCCATTGTTGCAGTAATTTTTCTTTCCATAGAAAGTTTCTCATAATTAATTTTTTTTTCTTCAAATTTAATTACTGCATTTTCCCTAGCTGCAACATCTATTGCTGTCCCTGTTTTGTCCCAAGAGTGCAGAAAGGTTTCAAACCCCTTAATCCTTCTATTTGTGCTAGCATTAACATGGATACTCATAAATATTTTACCACCAGATTCATTAGCTATTTCTGTCCTCTTCCAAAGAGGGATAAAGATATCCTCTGTCCTCGTGTATACCACTTTTATACCTGTTTTCTTTTCAAGCATTCTACCAACCCGTTTGGTTATATCTAGCACAACATCTTTTTCTTTAGTCCCATATTTACCAATTGCGCCGGGGTCCTTCCCTCCATGCCCAGCATCTAGTACTATTGTATCTAACAACCACCTCTCTTTAGCATTTTTAAGGCGTTTTGTATCATCAGCTAAAGCAGTTCTCAAAGTTATCACAATTTCATTTGGATCATGGCTCTGGTACCATTCATGACTAATTACACCTTTTCTTAATTTTAATGCAATTTGAGCAGTTTCATTAATCTGGTCCGATTCAACTTTTCTTATTATCCCTCTGGTCATAGACTTATTCAAAGTTGAAGTATCTATAATACCACCAACAATAGTTAAATAGAACCAACCATGTTTGTTTATGAACGAGCTTATATCACGATCAGAAAAAGATTCTTGAGTATTAATTCTGATAATTGTTCCATTAGATTTTTCTTCAATGTCCAAAGATCTTACATTGTATCTAATAACATCAAATTCTAGTGCTTCTTTACGCTTATCATATCTTAATCCTGGAATTGCAACTTTTCTTAAGATGTCAAAAAAACTTTCTGCAGGAACATAGAGGTCACCATTATATTCTTGAACAGCATCAATCATTTGATATGGATTGTCGTCAATGATTAAAAAACTTGTCCCAGCAGAAACTTTTATTCTTTTACCTGAAATATATAAAACTAATTTTTTACGCTCTGCGTTCTCATATAATCTAGATGAAAGGGAAGAGCCAAAATCTCTAGTAGATGCAAAAATCTTTTTTTCGCCTTTTAAAGTTTTTATGTAAGAGCTCTTTTTAGATCCTGAATTGTTTATTACTTTTATATCCGCAATTAAAGCAGTATAAAGACAAATTATAAATGAAATTATTTTAATTAATACCATTACATAATATTATGTAAAACATTTATTGATAAGAACTATAATCTATAATGATTATAAAAGAGTAAAATTTTAGTAAAATAAATAGTTATATTTTTGAAGGGAGAATATTGATGGTATCAATACACAATGAAATGAAATTATATAAAAAGTAATTGCACCTCGATTATACCGAGGTGCAATTTAAAGGCTTTAAAAGCCAATTTACTTTTTTTCGTACCACATAACGAGTATCATTAATGCTAATAGTCCTGCCAGCCCTGCATCGCCAAACTGCGCCATCACTCGTCCTAGGCCTTCAATCACACCGAAAAAGTCATCAAACAGGATACCGACAACGATTCCAATAACGACTAGAGACTTGAGTAAATCAGTTGCGATTCCAAGCCACTCGTTAAGGGTTTCAAATCCACCTTTGAGCATATTTTCCTCCTGTCAAAAGGCGTGTAGAAGCTTATTAATATAAACTCCTGGCCTAATTGATTATTTATCCTAGAAACGAGAGAAAGACTAGCAAAGCAAGTAGACCAGCGAAACCGCCATCTAGAAATGTATTTACTAAGTCTACTATTCCACCTATTGGATCGAATCCTGTAGAATAAATGATGTTAACGAAAACAAAAAGCACGATAAGAGCTTTTATCACGCCAACAATTCCAGCTGCAGCATTTTGTACGGTTGCATTTACATCAGCCATGCCAATACCTCCTTGGTTTGGTTTTTAAGATTAAAATAGGATTATCCTATTTATTGTTAAATGATTGTCCAATGGTATGTAGTTTTTACCAGGGTCAATCCCTTTACTAGAATAGAATTTACTAATATTAAATGCATTTCCAATATTTATATTTTAAAAACATGCTTTAAATTCAAATTAACCAAATATTTCAGAAGAACGAGCGCCTCTAATGACAGCATCAGCTACAATATATCTAATCAGTATTTGAAAAGGATATATTTTTATAACTAGGTTAATTAAAATTTTTAGTGGTGAGCTAAATAACAATTTCCCTTTGAAGCTAAAAATCCAATCTGTTCCAAATTTTTTTTTATAATGAGGGTGCTTATTTATTAATAAAGGAAGATTATACTTACCGTATGTATACATCGAATTACAAAATTCATTAAGATTTCTTCTATGATAATGAACAGAATCTGAATTTTTTGAAAAAACAAAACCTCTTGGATATGTATTCCATATTCTCGCAGATAAATCAGTATCTTCACCACCATATTTTTTCATCGACTCATCAAAATATCCACATTCTTGCAATATTGTTCTTTTTAACATCGCATTCCCAAAAAGCATATATTGGAAAGGAATTCTTTCTCCATCCTTATATTTACGTGCACCTCTCAGGTTTCCAAAATAATATTTCTCAACAGGATTTAAAGATGTATTTTGTGGCGCAATATTATCTCCCATCACAGCCACAATACTTTCATTGAAATAAGGCAAAAAAGATTCCAGCCAGTTTTTTTTTACGACCATATCCCCATCTAAAAAAGCTATCATCTTTGATTCACCAGCTTTTATTCCTTTATTCCTAGTCATGGCTAAACCTTGATTTTTTTTATGATGAAATACATTAATATTTTCTATACTTTTATATTTGTCTAGAATAGACCCCGTACTATCCTTGGAACAATCATTTATAAAATAACAGTTATATTCATTTTTTGATAAAGATTGATTGCAAAGGCTTTTAATACATTCTTCAATAGTTTCTTCAACATTGTAGCATGGAATTATGACATCTATGTGTTTTTTTATTTCATCCATGAATTTTTTTCATAATAGTTGTATAAAGAAGAACACACACTTTCAATGTCATGATATTTTTTTACCCATTCTTTACTTTCTATTTTTTTCTGCATTAGAATTTCTTTGTTTTTAGATAGTTGGGTTATTTTTTTTTTGAGAGTACTTTTATTTATCTCAATAAATGGATGATCTGGTATAAAATTTCTGTATTTATCAATCATTTCTGTCATACAAACTAAACCCATGGAAAGAGACTCTATTGAGCTCATACCATAACCCCACCCTCCACGATTATGGATTTGATCTATGTAAATATCGCAAGTTTCTTTAATCCTAATTACCTCTTCTTGCGTTTTTTTTTCAATAAGCAAAAATTGAATTACGCCTTCACACTCTAATTCATTACAAACTTTTATTATGTCCTCACTGCCTTTGTAATATCTATTAGTAGGGCTATGACATACTTTTATTGGATCAGAAATACTTCTATTAATATCATAATGTGTTGTATTATAAGGTAAAAATAGATACTCGATACTTGGATGTTTTGCAAGTAAATCGACCTCACTAGTTAAATTTAAATCACTTATTTGATCTAGCTCCTTTATTACTCCTCTTGTTCGCATATCCTGTCCATGATAAGTGCAAATAATAGGCTTATTTCTTTTAGAGAGTTCTTTTGCAAAACGACAATCCCGATAAAAATCTAACCCCCATTCAAAATGATAAATATCATAATTAAATAAATTATAATCACGTATAGCTTTTTCAATATAAAAACTCCAAATCCAATCTCTGAACTTAAAATATGCTCTTTCTAATAATGAATTTGGCTCCCAAATAGGTGGGTAACCGTTACGCTCTTGATAATCACCCAACCCACCTCTAAAGATCTCATAATATTGATGTCTAGCAGTCAAATAATTTGGCTTACTTGATATGAATGGTAAATTTAAGCAAATACCAGGTTCAGACTGATTTAAGCTTTTATACATAGTTAAAACTTCACATTCATTGCCATTTTTTTGATGAATCTCTTTCCAAAGATTCATTGTCCCCACTGTATTTTCTGGTGAAATATATAATATCTTCATTTTATAATTTTTTCATATACCTCAGTAATTTTACTCTTACTTAATTCCCAACAATATGTATTTAAGATCTTATTTTGATTATAATTCAAGCTATCTAGTTTTTTACTTTTTAAAGATGTAATTATAGACTTAGCTAAACCATTTATATCTCCGGCATTAAAAAAATCTGCCCCCTTTATATCATATCTTAGAACAGGTTTCAAACTAGCTGAGACTATTTTGCATCCACAAGCCATATACTCAAATAATTTTGTTGGAGTATTTATGCTTGTTAAAGAATTATTTCTGAAAGGTATTACACCTATTTCATATTTCCTTAAATATCTCCAAATATCTTTATGTTCTATGTGGTCATTAATTGTAATATTTTTTTTTAATTCTAAAGATTTTATAAGTTGCATTAATTCATCTTTGTATGAAGAAATTCTATAACTTCCATAAATAGATAAATTTGCATTTGGAATTTCACTGACTACAATTGATATTGCTTTTATTAAATCAGATATCCCTCTTTCTGGCCCGAGATTACCATGATATATTATAGAATTTTTTATTTTAGAATTAAAATCTACTTTTTCTATAAACTTTTTCAATGGAAAATTTTCTAATAATATTGGGTTAAAACCTTGAGAAGCAAAGTCTGAATTAACTATTGTAGGACTAGCAATAAATATCTCATCTACATATTTTAGAAATTGCTTTTCTTTATATTTCCAATATTTAATCTTTATAGTTTTGAGAGGCCAGGTTAACCTAGAAAAAGTATCAATCATAGATATGTAATCTTCATGGACATCATAAACAATTTTTGTGTTAAATAATTTTTTCATTTTTATAGCTACTGGAAATAATTCAGGCTCATGAATATGGACTACCTTAGGAGGCTCTTTAATTAAATCTTTTTCAACACATTCTAAATATTCATCACTAGTAACTTTTGATAAATCATAGTTCTTATGGTCAATCCCAGGCTGACTTAAATTTGTTTTTAGATCTGATAATGTAAAATATTTTATAACATAATTTTTTTCATGAAGCGCACTTATCTCTCTATGATAAATTCTTTCATCATCTGGAAAATGAGAGCACGATATTACAGCTACCAACTAAAAAGCCCTCTTATTGCTTTTTTTTCATCATCATTTACAATGACTAAATACCAAACTAATATATATATAATAGGCAACATGAATCGTAAGAGCATATTTTTTATATCAAACAATAAGATCAACATAGATAATATCGGGAACAGAACCCCTAGCCAATTATATTTAACTTTAAAGATTTTGTTCAGTTTTATAAATACTGCTACTGACATGATAAAAAAAGATAGTACTGTGGCCCATGCAGAGCCGATAACACCGTATTGATGAATGAGAATGATGTTAAATGAAATATTTGAGATGGCACCTATTGCCCTAAATATTGGAACCCAATTAGTAATATTATTTGCATAAATACCTGGAAGTTGTAATACATATGTACCAAAGAAAAAATATCCAAATAATACAACGGGAACAATTTTTTCAGCGACCCAAAATTCCTTACCAATAATGTAGCTCCCATTTATGCTAATGCGTATAAGATCTGAAATCCAAATTGTGGTTGTGAAAATAACAAATCCTATCAACCCAAGAAATAGTGTAGTTATAATGGAAAAATCTTCTTTTGAACCATCCTCTTTTATTCGCCTTAAAAAATAGGGGGTCCAGCCCATATTAAAACCCATTACCAAAACCAAAGCAAATATACCAAGTTTATAGCCAGCAGAAAATAAACCGACAGCCTCTGCTCCTTTCATCATCTCTAGCATGTATCTATTAGATAGCTCCATCACCATTGTCAATAAACCTGCTGGTAAAAATGGTATTCCAAATTTTATTACATTTTTGAAAATATCAAGATTGATTTTTGAGAATGAAAGTCTTTTTAAAATGACCGGAGCAGAAAGGATAAAAACTGAAGCTGATGCAATTAAATTAGCAAAGAAAACTCCATAAATACCGTGCTCCCATTTAACAACAAAAATTACATTTAGTAACATTGTTATTACAACATTAAGGAGATTAAATGAAATAAAAGCGGTTGATTTATTCTCTGATCTTAAAATTAATAGATGATGGTTCCATAAGTTATCTAAAAAAATTAAAATAGATATTACAGACATTAAACTACTATCCGCTGTACCAAGAATAGTTTCAGATATGATATCTTTTAATAAAAATAAAATACCAGAAAAAATTAATGATGTGCAAAATTGTAATATGTATATGGATGATATGTATGATTTTCTTTCACTATTTTCTGATTGTACAGAAAATTTCATTAATGCAGTATCCATACCATATTTATACACTACTAAAGCAAAGCCCATAAATGCATAAGCTAAAGAAATAGTCCCATATTCTTTTGGAGAAAAAGTATGGGTATAAATTGGCAATAATAAAAAAGTGATTAATCTGGAGACAACATGCCCAAACCCGTATATCAGGGACTCCTTACCTAGTATTTTTAATGACATATTCTAAAATAAAATTTTAAAACTATCTCTAAAAACACCACTAGCGCCAAAACTTTCTTTAAACCTACCAAGTCCCATATTTGCAATTCCCTTATCAGTAAAAGTGCCAAAATCATATACTTTAATATTATTTTTTAAGCTCCATTTAAAAATATCAAAAAACAAAAGATTTAAGGGTCTTAATTTTTGAAAATCTTCTTTATGGCTAATGTAAAAAGCTAAAGCCACACCTTCCTTAACAATAATATTTAATACTCCAGCTATCATTTGCCCGTCATAGAAAGCACCGTAGATATTAATAGAATCAGGAAATAATTTAATTAATGATTTTAATTCTTTAAGGGAATGTGTGGGATTAACACCATGTCTAATTTTTAAATTATTTTTTAACATTGAAAAAAATTCATCAACTCTTTCAGTAAGCTTCGTCGTAACCCCTAATTTTTTCGATTTTCTCAAGGCTCTTTGATGAGAGGGTTTAATTTTATTTAAAATTTTATCTTCGCTACTTTCAATCGTTAATATGCTTGTAACGTCTCTTCTAAAATAATCAAACCCATTAATTAAAAGAGAGTACTCTATATAGTTTGACAATCTATTAGAATGAAATCCGGGAGGAATTGTTAACTGTATACCATCAAAGCCCTCTTTACTACTATAGTCAATCAACTTAGAAACCATTTCCATAGCATCTTTTATAGAAAGCTCCTCCTTTGAAACAAATGAACCATAAGATGAGCCTGGATGAGAGGTCAGCATTTTTTTATCATTAATAATTATATCAGCAGCTGGAAAAACAGACAATAGAGTATTCTTTTTGTATATCTCAACACTATGATCTTTAAATCTATCCTCTGGGTGATAGCTTAAAAACCTTCTTAAATGAAATAATGTCCCATTATTAGCCTCTAAGACAAATGAGTCCCAAGTAGCATAATTATTTTTTGATAATTTTTTAATTTTTATCATGCTTTATTATAACCGAACAGCAGATTAATTGTTCCTACAATGAATTGCAAGTTTATATTATTTGTTTCTAAAAGTTGGCCAAATCTAATTTACAGCAACAAAAATATGGACTAATTGATGAAAACAAACATTAAAAATATTACAGCAAGAGAGATACTAGACTCTAGAGGAAACCCTACAGTTGAGGTTGATGTTTTTTTAGAAAATGGAGTTTTTGGTAGAGCTGCAGTGCCATCAGGAGCTTCTACTGGGGAATATGAAGCTGCTGAATTGAGAGACAATAATAAAAGTAGATATAATGGTAAAGGTGTTTTAAATGCTGTAAACAATGTAAATGATGAAATAAATAAAACTCTCATTGGGACTAATGTTAATAATCAAGCCGATATAGATAACATTATGATTGATTTAGATGGGACACAAAACAAATCTAGATTGGGAGCAAACGCTATTCTTGGTGTATCGCTAGCATCAGCTAGAGCAGCATCTGCAGCCAACAATATTCCTCTCTATAAACATCTAGGGGTTACTAATGACTTCATAATGCCTGTACCGATGATGAACATTTTAAACGGCGGTAGCCATGCAAATAACACAGTAGATGTTCAAGAATTTATGATATTCCCTTTTGGGGCATCAACTTTTTCTGAAGCTCTAAGAATTGGAACAGAAATTTTTCATAAACTAAAATCTGAATTGCATAAAAAAAGTCTTAACACTGCTGTTGGCGATGAAGGTGGTTTTGCACCTAACCTTAGTTCCAACGAAGAGGCGATTGAAATAATTTTAAAATCAATAGAAAAAGCAGGTTACAATCCTGGTGAAGAAGTTTTCCTTGCATTAGATGTTGCAGCCAGCGAATTATATGAAAATGGTAAATATAGTTTAATGTCAGAAGATAAAGCTTTTTCCTCTTCAGAAATGATAAGCTACTTAGAAGAGTTAGTTAAAAAATATCCAATTATTTCAATCGAAGACGGCCTTGATGAAAATGATTGGGATGGATGGGGAATCCTTACAGAAAATCTTGGTCAAAATGTTCAAATAGTTGGGGATGATCTAACCGTTACAAATATTACAAGACTCCAAAAAGCAATAGATAATAAATCAATGAACTCAATTCTTATAAAATTAAATCAAATAGGAACGCTTTCTGAAACAATACAAGCCGTAGAGCTAGCAAAAAAAGTGAATTACGGAGCGGTTATTTCTCATAGATCTGGCGAGACGGAAGACACATTTATTGCTGATTTATCTGTGGCCATGGGAATGGGACAAATAAAAACTGGGTCAATATCTAGAAGTGATAGAGTAGCAAAATACAATCAATTACTTAGAATTGAAGAATATCTTGGTAGCCAGGCTTCAATTGCCTCAATAGATGTTCTAGGTAAAAATGTATGAGGAGAATAATCTCTAAAAGGAAAATTAATAAATCAAAATCTATCTTAGCCCCACGAAAGCACTTATATAAAGGTATAGTTTTTTTATTGTTTTTTAGTTTTGCCATAGTTTTCATTTTTGGTGACCATGGACTTTTAAAATTATATAATATTAAAAATGAACGAAAAATAATTCAAAAAAAAATATCTCAGCTTAGAGAAGAAAAAGAAGTTTTGAAAAATGAAAAAAACAAAATTGAAAATGATTTGGATTACATAGAGAAAATTGCTAGAGAGAAATATAAAATGGTAAAACCCGGAGAAAAAATATTCAAAGTCATTGATAACTAACGACTAAAATGTTTGCACAAATAGAACAGAATCAGCATTTAAAGCCATTGTTGATTTGCAAATTATATTAATTTTTCTTGGAGACTGATCAAATTCATAAACTAATTCAACTCTAACTTTTTCCTCGTTTTCAATACCATATTTAACTGTGTTTTTCCCTTTATAAGGGTCAATTTGACCTAATTTATTTCTCTCATCTTTTACAGAAACTAGAGTAAATGCTGCAAAATCAAACGGCCATAATTGTTTATTGGTTATATTTAAATCAACATATACTTTTTTATCTTTTTTATCAGCTTTGATAATTTCATATTTCACCGTACTGTCTGCCATGTCTACATTAGGTAGGCATGTTACCATAACTGTATCCATTGAAAAACAAAAAGATTCATGATCTTGAACTTTCAATGTTATTAAAAAGTCCATTGGATTACTGATCTCTGATGGGTATTTAAACTTAGGAGACTGTCTAGTTTCCTCGCCTTTTATAAACGATGCATTATTTGAGATAATACTCCAGAAATACTTTAAATCACTGTCGCCATCTATTGACTTAGAGCCATCTAAATTCACATATTTATTAAATGGTGCTATAAAATTTTCTCCTGCGTTAGCGATAGGAGCTTTATCATTAATTATATTTACATCAAGAGTATCATGACCAAATAATCCTTCATTATCGGTAACCGTGAATATTATTTTTTGTTTTATATCCTTATCATGTTTTTCAAAATTGTAATAACCTTTCACACTATTTAAAATTACCTTATTACTCTCTAGTAGCGTCCATTTATAACTAGAAATATCACTATCTGGATCAAAAGAGCCACTCCCATCTAAGAAAATTTTTGAATTACACCCATTGCTAATCATTATATCTTTTCCTGCATTAGCGATAGGTGTATCAGGCTGAGGAATCACGTTTATATTAAAACTGAAATCTGTAGAATCTTTATTATCTGATATATTTAAGTCCAGAGTAAGGTTGCCATAGTAATCTTTATCAGGGAAAATACTAAGTTGGTTATCATTAATTTCAATATTTGCATTATCAATTTTTTTTATATTATATCTGAAAGAATCTGATTCTACATCCTTCATGTTTAAAATTATTGAAAGAACTTCATCCTCTAACATTGACTGTGGTGCGAATGCAGATAATCCTGGAATAGGATTAATTAATGTAAAACTTGTGTCTATGCTACTTTTACCATCGGAAGTTGTTATTGTAATAGGAGTGGACCCTTTGTAATTATCCCTAGGAATTACTGTCACTTTATTACTTTTGATATCAAAATCTGCTCCTCCATCACCTGCAACAGAATAAATTAAATTATCACCATCTATATCCAATCCATCTATCATAAGATCTACTTGATTTCTTTTTATTTCAGTTTTAGAAAAAATAGATTCTATTACAGGGGCATCATTTATTGGTTTTACATTTAGTATGAAACTAGATTCATCTGTGGTTTTACCATCAGATACAGCTAAGCTAATATTAATTGGACCATAAAAATTTGGAAGTGGTATAACAGTCAAATTATTATCAATAATCTTAATTCTTGCATTATCATCTGTTGTAGCGCCATAAGTAAGATCATCTACCTCAGCATCTTTTGCCATCAACTTTATATTAAAAACTTCATCTTCATTTATTTCTTGATCGGGAATACTTGATAATATAGGTTTATCATTTACAGATTGAACATTGAGTATAAAACTCATATCAAGGCTAAGGTTAACTAATATTGTGCCGTTGAAATTTTCAAAAGGAGAAATTATAAGGTAATCACCGTCCTGCTTAATGTCAGCATTCCCGTCAACTGATGCAGAATATTTAATTCCAGATCCAGTAACTGGGACTTTTAATATATAACTATTATCTTCTTTTACATTTTGATAGGCTCCATGTAAAAGTTCAATAACCCACTTTGGTTCAGGACCGTCGCCAAAAATCCAATCCTGAGTTAAATTATTATTAATGTAATCTTTATTTTGGGAAAATACACTACTATATAAGCAGAATGAAAAAATAAAAAAATATATTCTAAATATTATCAATACTTTCATTTTTAGATCTTATAAAAGCATCAAAATATATTTCAACTCGCCTATTTTGCGCTCTTGCCTCTTCGAGCTCAGATCTGTTTTTAATATTGTTGATGGTTATCTTAGGACGAAATTCACCATATCCTAAGGCAGAAAAATAGTGCTGATCCATTTCAGCGAGCTCACTGAGTCTTTGAACTAAATTTAGAGCACGAGCTGAGCTAAGCTCCCAATTATTTCTAAACTTTGAATTCATAGGAATTGGCTTATCATCAGTATGTCCTTCAGCTCTTATTTCAATGTTTAAAGTATCATTTGCATCACTAATTCTATTTAATAATGGTAACCATCGTTTCTGTTTGTATATGTTCATCAAGGTTGATGTCCGTATTAAACCCCCAATTTGGACTAAAATCGGGTCTGCTTCTGGATTTAGATCAGCTGATAAAGATTTAAAAAGTTTAGATCCAGTAAGGGTAATTTTTATTCCTTTGGTAACCCTTTCAATTTCAACTAAATTATTTTGTTGAAGCGGTTTTAGTTCTCTCTCAGTCTCATCTAAAATAATATTAACTAATCTATCAACATGAGCCTCTGCATCATTTAAAATTACTAGTAGTAATACAAAAAAAGTCAGAAGCAGTGTTGTTAGATCTGCAAAGGTCAAAGCCCAGGCTGTAGTTTTAGCTCTGGCTTCTTCCTGCGATATGGATTTTCTTTGCAATTTTATTTCTCTTTTTCTTCAAGAGCATTTCTTTCTGACATTGCTACAAAGGTCATTAATTTTTCTTTAATCAAAATAGGATGTTCCCTGCCATGAATACTGATAATACCCTCCAGGACAATACTCTTGAGCATAATTTCATTTTCTGACCTTCTTTTTAATTTTCCTGCAATTGGTAAGAATACCATGTTAGCTAAAAACACACCATAAAAAGTCGTTATTAATGCCGTACCCATCCCAACTAAAAGCGCCGAAAACTGATCAGCAACATTAAAATCAATTGAAGAAGTCTCGCCAGACATTTGGAATTTATTCATCATGATTATTAACCCTAGGACAGTTCCTAACATACCAAAGGCAGGTGCATATGCTGCCATATACAATATAATTTCTTGAGCTCCAATGTGACGAGTAGAAATATTATTTAAATCCATCGTAAGAAAAGTCCTCAGTCTGTTACTATCACGCTCATTTATAGCCAACTCTATACCATTTCTTAAAAAAACACTTTCAATGTCTTTTAATCCTGCCTCTAAAGACAGCAAACCATCCTTTCGCGACTTTTCAGCAAGGACTACAATTTTATCTATCGTGCCAGTAAAATCAAATTTTTCAGATAAAACTACATTTTTAAACACATTACCCATATTAATTACAGCTTTGATTGGGTAATTAACTAGCGTCGCCGATATTACTCCACCTAGTACAATAAAAACTGATTGCGGTTGATAGAACCATATCAATTGCTCAAAGCGCCAAGAATCTCCTGTAGATAAAACAATATCACCTCGATCAACCTCAGGCCATATCATTGAAACGAAAATACAAAGGAGCCCAGCTACAAGACCAATTATTGTCCCAAAATCAAATTGTGATTTCATATTAACACTAATATTTTTACATTTGAAAAATTAATCCCTATCACCATCTTTAGACATCTTCTTACTTGCTTCATATAATTTACTTTGCTCTTCATCGGATAATCCACTAAAACCAACATTTTTTATTTTTTCTAAAATTATATCAACATCTCGATTAATTATTTTCTTCTTTAACTCTTGATCTTCTTTTCTCTGAACTTGGAATTCAATTGTTTTTTTTCTAAGTGAAAATAACACATCAGATAACTTCCACTTATTTTTCAATAAAGCATAACCAATTAGCATTCCAGATATATGTGTAACATGACTTATTCCATCTGCTTTACCAAGCAAACCAAAAAAAGCAATTGCCCCCATTATTATCACTAACCACATTGACCTGACAGGGATTAAACCCCAAATGTAAAGCATTCTATTGGGGTAGGAAACGCCATAAGCTAGTAACACACCATAAACAGCGCCACTTGCTCCTATTACTGGATTTCCTGAATCCATTTGAAAAATATATGTTATAAGCCCAGAGCCAATTCCTGTTAAAAAATAATATTTTAAAAATTTTTCCTTGCCCCATGCTTGCTCTAATTCTCGACCAAAAACCCACAATCCTAACATATTCAAAAGTATGTGTGAAATACCAATACTAGAATAAAATGGCGCATGAAAAAACATATATGTGAACGGTTGCCACAACATTAATTCAGAAAGAAAAGTATTTGGCACTAGGCCAAACAATCTAAAAAAAATGTCTTCCTTACCGGCTAGTGATTGAAAAACATAAATGATGAAATTAATAGATATTAAAATTTTAATAGCATCTGTAAATAATTGGGGCTTATATGAAGCCTCACCAGGATTAAATTGTAATCTATATTTCATATTTCATTTTAAATATAATATTATATAACAAAGAATATCTCTAATAAAAGGCCATGCTATTATTTGTAAAAAATATCTTTAATTACTCTAAATGACTTTAATCTCTCAAACCCATCAAAATAAAAACATAATTTCTGATATAAAAATTTTGAAATCTTTTTTTTATTATCTAATGAAATTGTATCAAAATCTATATCTGATATATTACCATTGATTAGTTGTTGAATCGTATTAATTACTTTATTATTTGTTTTTAAACTTATTAATTCTGAATCAAAATTATCTTCCATGTTTATCATAAACCCCATTTCTGATAAAATTTTGCACTCATAATTCCAAAATAAAATATTTTCATTAATATCTCCACTTTCAAAAATTTGAAAAGTTTTAATTAATATACTAAATAAATCAGGGTATGGATCATTCTTTTCTAGTGTAAAATCAGATATTTCTAAAATTGATTGTGATAAAGACATTTTTCTTAAAGATAATGATATTTGAGTCCATATCTGCACAAAAGATACTTTAGATACAATCTGAAGTTCTCTTTTTTCATTTTCTTTATAAATAATATTAATAAAACTGAGAGGCTGAAAATAAGGAGAGATAAGATTTTTTTTTGACTTTGCTCCTTTTATTATAAAAGATATTTTCCCCTTATCTTTAGTAAAACACCTAGATATCAAACTAGTTTCTCCGTAGGAAAATGTCTTCAATACAATTGCATCAGTATTGATGATCATTTCAAAATTATGTAATTAATAAGATTTAGCAAAAATGACTTCGTGCATGGCCTTATTACCAGAAAAAATGCAAGTTAAGTTATTCGGATTTTCATTAAAAGGAATGCATCTTATTGTTGCCTTTGTATCTTCTTTAATTTTTAACTCAGTCTCTTGTTTACCGTCCCAGCCACAACGAACAAAGCCACCATTTTTGATAATATCTTTGAACTCACCATATGTATTTACACTATGAGTGTTGTTATCTCTAAAGTCTTTCGCTTCATTATATAAATTATTTTGTATCTGATCTAAAATATCTTTTACACTTTGTGTTAAATCATGCCTTGGGCTTGATAATTTTTCTCCATTATCTCTGCGAGCAATAATAACTGTGTTTGATTCAACATCTCTTGGCCCTATTTCAATCCGAGCAGGGACTCCTTTTAATTCCCACTCATTAAATTTATATCCTGGGGAAGAATCACTCCAATCAATAAAGGTGCGGATCTCATTTTGTTTTAATTCTTTTGTTATAGGGTCAATATAATCTTCAACGATTTTTCTTTGTTTTTCATCCCTGAAGATCGGAATTAATACTATTTGAATTGGTGCAATTTTTGGAGGGATTCTTAATCCATTCTTATCTCCATGTGCAAGTATTACAGCACCAATAAGACGAGTACTTATGCCCCAGCTAGTTGCCCAAACATATTCCTCATTATTATCTTCAGTTTGAAACTTAACATCAAATGCTTTAGCAAAATTTTGTCCTAAATTGTGAGATGTTCCAGCCTGTAGAGCCTTTTTATCAAGCATCATTGCTTCGATACAATATGTTTTGTCAGCCCCAGCAAACTTTTCAGCATCAGTTTTTAATCCAGTATAGACTGGAATTGCTAGGTACTCCTCAGCTAATTTCTTATATAATTCTAAAATATCTAAAGTCTCTTTTTCCGCCTCTTCCTTGGTTTTGTGTGCGGTATGCCCTTCTTGCCATAAAAACTCCGTTGTTCTTAAAAAAAGTCGGGTTCGCATTTCCCACCTGACAACATTGGCCCATTGGTTTATGAGTATGGGTAAATCTCTATGAGATTGTATCCATTTTTTATACATTGACCATATTACTGTTTCTGAAGTAGGCCTTATAATTACCTCTTCCTCTAATCGAGAATCAGGATCTACAATAATTTCATCATTTTCAGATTTTAACCTCGTATGTGTAACTACAGCACATTCTTTTGCAAATCCGTCTACATGCTCTGCCTCCTTGGCAAGAAAAGATTTTGGTATTAATAGAGGGAAATAAGCATTTGTATGGCCGGTGTCTTTAATCATTTTATCAAAAACATCTTTAACATTATCCCAAAGTTGAAACCCATATGGCTTAATTACCATTGTGCCCTTAACAGGACCATAATCAGCTAATCCAGCCTTGGTAACCACATCGGTGTACCAAGCAGATATATCATTATCAATATTTGAAAGTTTTTTACTCATTCTATAATTATTGTTCTTTTTAATTCGATAAAATTACCGGGGAATGATGATTTGGCCAAGTTCTTTGCCAGAATTTTTCATTTACTTTTGAATAATAGTTTAATGAAATTCTTATCATGTTAAGCCTAAATAGTGTAAAGAAAATAAAATCTCTGAAAACAAAAAAGGGGCGCGATGCTGAAAAACTATTTTTAATTGAAGGCAAAAGATCAGTCGAAGAATATTTGCTAAAAAGTGATTTAATAAATGAGGTATTAGTCTCTAAATCAGAAATTAAAAACTATGATTCTATATTAGACCTATGTAATAAAAAAAAAATAAAAATCTCTATGGCTAAAGACAATACATTTAAAAAGCTATCAGGCACAAAAACGCCATCGGGAATATTAGCCACCTGTAAAATTAATTTATTAATACAAAAAAATTTTAATTCTAGCAGATGGCTTTTTTTATATAAAATAAAAAACCCAGGTAACCTAGGAACCATTCTAAGGAGTGCTGCTTGGTTTAATATAAAAAACATTGGTTTATCAAAAGATTGCACAGATACCTTTAATAATAAAGTAGTCCGTTCAGCAATGGGAGCTCATATATATCTAAACATCCACAAGGGAGTACAAGTAGATGAGTTTATAAAAAATAATTACTTAATCGTTGGTGCAGACCAAAATGCGAATAACACTGTAGAGCAAATAGATCTATCCAAAAAAATTGTATTGTGCCTTGGAGGAGAATCTGAAGGTTTTGATAATCAAATAATTAAAAAAATTAATAAGCTCATTTCCATAAAAAAAATTGGACATGGTGAATCATTGAACGTCGCTATGGCAGGGTCAATACTTATGAATTACTTATCCCAAAAATAAAAAATGGGGCATTTTAGATGATGCCCCATTCATAGTGCTGGTTAAAATTTTTTAACAATAGAAAGCAACTTAACATAGTCTTACTGATTTCACGAAACAACAGATATTTTAAATTTCTTATGAATAATTCATGTTTTTTTTATGAAAAATGAATAACGTAAGTTCTGATTAAATCAGTAATAAGAGGTATTGTTTTTATGAGTAATCCAACTGGAATTAGAGGTGTAATTGGCGTTGTAATATTATCAGTTATTTCCGCATTTTTAGTAGGTGGTATAATTATGAGTATATTTTCTTCAACGCCTAATCAAACTGATAAAGTATACCTCTATCTATCATTTTTTCTTGGTCAGGGAGTCATAATACTACCTCCTATATATTATTTAAATTTTAAAAAAAAATCTATATCTGAATCATTTAGAATAAAACCCGTCTCATTTAATACAATTATAAATTCTATAATATTTAGTATAGGAATTATTATTTTATTTGATGCTCTAGATAGAGTCATTCATCAAATTGTCCCAACACCAGATTATATAATTGATTTAGGAAAAATTATGCAACCTGAATCTACCTTAGGTTTAATATTTTTGTTTCTTGCAGTTGTAGTAATCGCTCCAATTGGGGAGGAAATAGTTTTCCGTGGTTTTTTACAAAAGTTTCTTGAGGATCATTGGAAAGATATTACCAGAGCAGTACTGGTTACTAGCCTATTTTTTGCAATGATACATTTTAACCCATATTGGACAATTCAAATTTATTTATTGGGAGTAATTCTTGGGTTTTTATCATGGAAAACAAAGTCTGTGATACCCAGTATTATTTTACACAGTATTAATAATGGAATGGCATTCATATTAACTGTCTCTGATGAATATAATATTAATTTTTACCTTTGGGGTAATTATGTTTCTCCAGTTTTTATCATTATTGCTATTTACTTGTCATACTATAGCATAAATAAAATCAATCAAATAAATACATAATATGCGCAAAGAAATGTTCAACCATGAAATAAATATTTTAAGAGATACATATAGAAGGCTCTTAAGAAGAAATGCAAAAATAAACTTAATTAAACTTACTGGCAAAACTCACCCGGCGGATCTTGCAGAAGTTTTTAGACATTTCTCAACAGAAGAACAAATCCAAATATTTTCTTTAATGAAGGAAAATGAACATGCTGCAGAATTTCTTGTGGAATTAGATGATGCTTTAGTAATTGAATTATTAGAAAACGAAAGCTTTGATAGAATAGCATCAATTATAAAAAAAGCACCTACTAATGATCAAAGTGGTATTTTAAATATTTTGGCCGATGAAAAAGCTCAGTCAATAATTGAATTATTAAATGCTGATAAACAAGAAGAAATTGCCGAAATCATGGGTTATCCTGATGACAGTGCAGGGACTTTAATGAACACCGATGTATTTACTTTACATGAGAGCATAACTGCAGGAGAGGCAATAAAAACTCTTCAAGATCAAGAAGGTGCTGAAATGGTGTTCTATCTATACATTACAGATGACGATGATAGATTAGTAGGAGTAATTTCTCTTAGAGCTCTTACGACTACCCCTTCATCGACAAAATTAAAAGACATCATGATAAAAAATATTCATTCTATCAGACCAGAAACGGACCAAGAAGATGTCGCAAGAATAGTTGCGCAGTATAATTTTTTAGCAGTCCCAGTTCTAGATTCCGATTCAAAATTATTAGGTATAGTAACAGTAGATGATGTTGTGGATGTTATAAGAGAAGAGGCAACTGAGGATTTTTTACGTATGGCGGGTGCTGGTAGAGATAGAGAAATACTTTTAAAATCCAGCTGGGAAAATGCAAAAGCTAGATTGCCATGGCTTTTTGCTAGCTGGATTGGCGGAATTGGAGCAGCTTCTATAATTGGAGCATTTGAAAATATGCTAGCAAATATTGTAGCGTTAGCTGCATTTATTCCTGTAATTCTAGGGATGGGTGGGAATATTGCAACGCAGTCGTCCACAATCATAGTACGTGGCATGGCTACTGGGAGAGTGAACATAGGCGGTGAAATTAAATTAATCTTCAAGGAAATTAAAGTTGGGTTGATACTCGGCTCGCTCTATGGAATACTACTTGGAATCTTTGCAAAATTTACTTTTACAAATGCGCCAGATTATTTAGGGTTTGTAGTTGGACTTAGTATTTGCGCGTCAATGGTTATTGCTGCAACAGTAGGCACTATTATACCATTAATACTTAGAAAACTAGATATTGACCCTGCAATAGCTACAGGACCATTTGTAACAACAAGCATCGATATCTTAGGCGTATTATTTTACTTTCTCATAGCTGGTATTTTCTTAAAAATATAGAATGGAACTTTTTTTATTGTTTGGAGCAGGTTCATATTACTGCTTCATTGTTATGATTGTTTCCGGTTTACTATTTAGGGAAAGAACATCAGCTAAATATGAACAATCTCTGCCTTTTACAACCGTAGTCATTGCAGCGAGGAATGAGGAAGATAACTTGCCTAGTTTATTAGATGATCTAGTAAATCAAAAAATAGATAAAAATAAATTTGAAGTGATTATCGCGAATGATAGATCTGTAGATAAAACAGAAGAAATAATTAATGAGTATTCTAATAAATACAAATTTATCAAAGCAATCCATATAATTAAAAAAACTGAGGTGGCCCCTAAAAAATATGCTCTGGAAAATGCTATAAATGATTCTAAAGGAGAAATAATTCTCACCACTGATGCCGACTGCAGAGTCTCTAGGGATTGGGCGATATCAATGGCATCTTTAGTTAATCAAACAGATAAAGTAATAATAGGGTATTCTAAGGTATCAGTGCAGAATAGTTTAATTCATGAAATACAGAAAATAGATTTTTTAGGAATTATGGCAGCAAATGGCGGTCTATTAACAAATGGGATAGTTTGCTCAGGATCTGGGCAAAACCTTGGCTACAAAAAGGAAGACTTCTTTGATATAGGTGGCTTTGAAGAAGTGAAACACAGAGAATCTGGTGATGATATGTACATTGTACAAAAGATTTCAAAAATAAAAGGGGCAAAATTTAATTATGACAAAAATAGCTTCGTTACAACACTACCAAAAAATTCATTGCCATCTTATATAAATCAGAGAATAAGATGGTCATCTAATTCAAAATTAACTTTATTTACAAGCCCTTTGTTTTTTTTGTTTTTAACCTCTGCCTTTTTAGTAAACATAAACATTCTTATATCGCTACTATTTTCATTAAATACATTTATAATTCTTACAGTTGTAAAATTTCTACTTGAATTATTAGTGCTAAACATAGGATCAAAGTTATTTTTGACAAGACTCTCATTCTTTTCATACGTTGTGTGGAATTTAACTCAACCTATATATATTCTAATAGTCGGTATCGGAGGACTAGCGGACAAATTTACATGGAAAAAATAATTCTGCGTTTTAAATGAGCAATCTTAAAATAATATCAAACCTTAAATGGAAAATTGTTCTTTGGATAATTTTATTTACTATGATATATCTAGCTTTTTCATATGGGAAACAGTATGGTATAAATGAGAGGATTATAATTCTTGCGACACTAGCACTGGGGGTATTTACTCAAATATTTGCAGGCATTACTTTATTAATTGCTATAATTCCATTTTTTGGCCCTTTCATACTAAAAGTCATTTCAATACCTGTTTTTTATTTTTTAAATGCCCTTGGATGGGTTGTATCAGCTATTGCAATAAAAAAAGGTTATGTAAATGAACTCTCAAAAAGCAGAACCGTTACCTTCGCTTTATTGGTTGGTATCATTATAGGATATATATTAGGTAATATAATCGCACTAGATAAATGACAATTTTAATTTTACATGGACCAAACTTAAACCTGCTAGGTTTAAAATCTTCTAAATCGGGCGAAAAACTAACTCTAGATAAAGTAAATCGCGCTATTCGTCTCCATGTAAGAAATAAAGATATAAACTTGAAAATAATACAAACTCATAAAGAATACATTGCAATTAATTTTATACAACGAAATAGAAATTCAGCAAAAGGATTAGTAGCTATACCAACCTCATGGGCAAAATACAACCAAACCTTACTAGAGACTATTAAAGTTTGTAACCTTCCTACTGCAACTGTGTATTTCGATAGTAAATACAATTTCGGAACAAGGGAAAAGGATACGATTATTTTAGGAGATAATATTGAATCATTTACAGGGGAACCAATAGAAACAATAATATCTGCAATAGATCATATAGCAAAAAGAAAATGATAAATATATTATTTGTAGTATTAATTCTTTTCTCAATAGAGCTAAAATCCCAAACACTTGAAAACCCAAATACATCTCCAGTCCATACCTTAGGAACAATTGAGAAAGATACATTAAAAACCATAGGTTCCACTTCATTTAACCCTGAATGGGTCAAAGATTTAAAACTATTACTTCCTTGCGAAAATATTAATCTTTCAAAAAGATCTAGTAGACTACCTAATGCTCCGCGCAAATATAGAAATGGCACTCATAGAGGAATTGATTTTTTTGCAAATTGGGGTACTAATATTAGAGCTGTAGCTCCAGGTGTGGTCATAAGAGCAGATCACCACTACAAGGAGTATCCACCAAAGTTCAGAGAAGAGTTACTACAAGCATGTGGTATCGTGGGACACACTCCTTCAGATATTTTTAATAATGTTCTCCTTGGGAAAGCTGTTTTTCTAGATCATGGTTTTAACCTTATTCCTGGTTTTAGAACGATTTCTATTTATGCGCACCTTTCAGATATAGACAAAAAAATTACCGGTGGAGCAAAAATTGAAGCAGGTCAAATAATTGGTAAGACAGGAAATTCTGGAACAAGACCAAGCACACTTGGGACTAAAAAAGAAGCACATTTGCATTGGGAATTAATACTTCAAAGAGATAATGAAGAAATATACTTAGGTAAAGGTATGGCTTATGAAGCTTTATATAAAATGCTGTCTAAAATTTTTTCTAATTAGCAAATAAAAAAGAATAAAAAAAGGGCAGTATTAATACTGCCCTTTTAAATTGTAAGATTTATTTTAGTTATTAAAACGCAAATCTTAAAGCAAGTACAGAGTTAGTTCCAAAATCACCCATGGGTAACATTGAATAATCAACGCTCATATTCATGCCAACAAATCTTGACATATCCAGAGAAGCTCCAAATGAAACTCCATCAGATGGATTTGAATACCAATCATCAGCATCATCAATTTCTTGAGCCGCACCTGAGGATTGTATTCCTACACCAACAGAGCCTAGCCCTTCTAGTTGATAACCAACACTAAGTTTTAACTCATCTGTTGCATAGTAATTACTTGTATAAGTAGCTCCTAGATCAACTCCAGCGATATTATAAGTTATTCCCATATCAAACGTAAATGGTAAATCAAATGCAGCAGCATCTAGTTTATAGTATTCACTTGGGCGATCAGCTTCTGAAGGCTCAGCAAATACACCTAAACCTGGGCCATCGTACTTTACTGGACTACCAAAGTTTTTTAATACGAAACCAGCATTTAAGCCTTCTCTACCAAGCAGACCTTTGTATTGTACACCTAAGTCATAAGCAACACCAGAAGCAGAAACCCGTCCAAAACTCTCACGAACATAATTAGCAGTTAAACCAACACTTGTGTTGTCTGAAAGTTTTTTAGCAACGCTACCACCAAGAATAGAAAAGTTAGGTGTAAAAACCTGACCAGTCCCATCTGGGTAATAAACAGTGGTTTCATTGATATCACCAATGTTAAATGTTCTAACATTCACTGCCATTCTATACTCACCAATATTAGTTGCCAATCCAAAAAAGTTATTTTGAATATCATCTATATATTGACGATTAGAAAAGATAGCATCAATTCCTGACTCACTCATTGCTAACCCAGCAGGATTCCAAAATGCCGCATCCATTCCAGTTGCAGAAGCAGCAGCTCCTCCACCAGAAAGATATTTTGCACTTGGAACTACTAATAGCTGTGTAGAAGAAGCTGAACCCATTCTTGAGCTTTGCCCAAAAATAGAAGAACTAAATGCTATTACTATTAGACTTATTAAAATATGTTTTCTCATTTTTATCTCCGTTTAAATGATTATTAATAGTATTTAAGCACTTGTGTTTCTTGTACAAGAGCTATCTTTAAGATTTTTTCATTACCACCGGATTTTATTCGTGCTACGTATAAGCCACTTGCAACAGGATAACCATACTGGTTTTTTAGATCCCATTGTGCAAATTGGCTAGCATCATTTTTTTCTATACTTCTTACGTAAACACCACCTAAAGAATAAATATCAATAGTGGCTTCTACAGGAAGATGATTAAATGAAACATACTTTTCAGCACGACTGCTTTCTAACTCATGTGTACCGTAATAAGGATTTGGATAAACGCTTACGCTAGATATGTCATTAGAAGCAACTGTCTGGTTTGCAATAGTTGAGAATGAAAACTGATCTACACCAACCTGAATTGGGTTAGCATATTTAAAGACCACTACATCTCCTTTATTAAATTGTGTATCCCACCACACAACATTCCATGTTAAGAAACCATTTGGATCACCTGTTCTACCGGAAACATAGTCACCGCTTTCTTGGTATGCTGTATGAATGAAGTGTGTATACATACGATTATATGGATTAAAAGAATACATAAATCCTGGATCATCTGGATTACCATCTGCACCAGTATTTTGAATTCTATCATACACATCTATATCGATCTGTTGTGGTCCATCAGGATGTTCCATATCCCACACTTCAAAAGGAACCCAAATTCTAAAATTACTTCCATCTCCAGGATTTTCTGGATCAGGATGTGTAGCAATATCATAACCTCTGGCACCTGTCATCCATGCATATGAACCACCTATACAATTACCATCAGCATCTTGTTCACACATAATGTATTGAATAGTTGCACCAGCATCATCTGTGAATTCAACATAGTTGTTTTCATCATATTCACCGGTGAAACGTACTTCAATATCTCTTTGAAGTGTATCTACACTTAAAACAGCATTTGGCTCTGGTATCGCATCATAAGCTAATGCAGAAGATGCCCAACCATTCGCTAGGTAAGAATCAATATCATAAATTGACTCACCATAAAGCTCTGCAGCTGCTGCATCAGCAACCACTTCTCTATCAAAAGCATCATTTGGAGCAGCATAGCCACCTGTTACCATTACCTGAAAACCTTCAGTAGTTGGAGCAGCTGAACTGTTATATGTTAAGAAAGAAGAGTTCTCAACACTGTTACCAGCCATAACATCACTACCACTAACAAAAGTTTGCTTATCTAACAGTGCAGTGTTTGTAGTTACATTTGTTAAGCTCCAATGCTTTTCAATCTGTACATAATAAGTTAAGTCACTTATTGTAGTAGAGCCCTCAGCATTTGTAGCAACTGTGTATACTGAACCATCACAAGCTTCACCAATTTCATAAGCTTCACATGTTTCACAATTACTTGGACACCACAACTGAGACCAAGCATCATCATACATAACATAATCTAAAGTTAAATCGCTTGGGAAACTACTAGGCTTATTAATATTGATAGTCAATACTTGACCACCACAAAAACCCGCTCCATCTTGTGTTGTGCTACCTAGCATTACTTCATTACCTGACTCAGAGATCATAGTAACGATTCCACTTACTTCAGAGGCAGAATTTATTACTGTTCCCTCAGGAAAAGTCACATGAACCCCAGCTACACAATTGTAATCTGGAGAAACTACATTAACATTCAACACTACATCAATAGTTGATGGGTCTGGATTTGTTAAATATACACCAGAAACTGATGAAGGAGAAACATCTCCAACCTTAGCAGCATTTGGATCATCAGTGGTCCAAGCACCATCAGCTCCAATCCAATAAGCTTGTTCAGAAAACGAAACATTATAAGTATCACCTGTTAATTTAGATGGGTTTACAACCTTAACATCTACATAAGCATTTGCAGTACCATTATGAGTAACATCTACCATTGAACTCATTTCTTGATTAACAGTAACGCCAGGATTTGGGCTATGTGGAGTAACAGCCACCCTAGTCTCACCAGATTCAAGAGTTTTAAAAGGACTTCCTTCATTTTCAGATAAGAAACTGTATGCTGTAACAGCAAAATGATAAGTCACTCCATTTGACATTGGACGACCACGAACTTCGTCATAATCTGTTTCAAAGTATCTTTGAACCCCTGCATCCGTACCTGTCTGCTTTGCAGCATCTACAACTAATCCAGTAATAGGATCAATTGAAGGATCTAAAATATTTTGAACCAAGTTTACCTTATCAAAAGTTGCAACTTTGACACCTTCACTTAAAGGAGAGCTAGCAGAGGGAAGCTGATAAACAACATACCCTTCAAACTCGAAGCCTGCACTTACTGTCTCTTCAGTAGACGAAACAGAATTTGCATCTGAACCCCAATCAAGACCTACCTTACCATCCATCTCTAAACCAACTACAGAAGGAGATGAAGGAGCACTAGGTAGTTCAAAATCTTGATCATAGGCATATTGACCATAAAGATCATGAAATTTTGCAACAGAAACTGATGACACATTATCAAGTCCCATACCACCAGCAATACCTAGAACAACATCAGCCTCTTCACCAAGGTTTAATCTAAATGGACCACTTGCCATGACCATTCTTCTATCTCCAGGAGGAAGCTGAACACCATCAATCCAACCAGAACCGCTAGTCGGATCACCAGATAATGCAAACTTTGTTTCTAACCCAGTTGAAGGATCAGTAAAAGGAATCTGAGTTGGATACTCTGGACGCGGAAGGAAACCTTCCATTAAATTAAAAAACTGTAATGAACCAGCATACGATGATAGATCTGGGTCACTAATCGCTGAACCAGCACCAAAATATGTAAATGAGGTCATACCTAAGTATTCTTCAGTGTCGCCGTCTCCATCAATATCCATATTATCTGGAGGACCCTGCAAGAAATCATAACCACCTGCAGGTACCGGCAAGTTGAAAATACCATTAAATACACCATCTAATCTGTTACCATTGTACACGTAACCAAAAGAAAGATCAACATCACAACCAACATAGTCGTCAGTGAAAGTTCCTAAGTCTGGATCTGACCACTGAGTAAAATACAAAGAATCAAGCATGGCACCTTCAGGAGTTCCTGGAAGACCCATATATCTCATCTTAGCTGCTTTAAAAATGTTATTACCTAGTGGATCACTAGCACCAAAAGCATATCCCCAAATAGTAATTTGAAGCTCAATACCTATCGGGTCTGCACCATACAAACTAGGAGCAGTTGATTCATAACCAATACTATCACCTGCAGCATTAACAATTTTTGGGACATCATTTGCAATTGTCCACATTGTCTGATCTGCACCAGGATACCCAGGAACATCTACAGCAGGATCAAAAGAACCATCACCATTAACATCATGGTATGGAGCTCCCCAAGCAGCAGGCCAATTCATATAATCATATTCATACTGCCCTTTAACTGTAGCAATTTGCTCCGCAGTGACATCACCAACTGAAGTAGCGTAAAAGTTTGCAGCATCAACAGAAAGATCTGCAGTAGCCCAATCTGTTCTTACACGCCAGACATGATTGTTAGCAGGATCATCAGAACCTAAAACATTACCATTTGTATCGGTAATAATTCTACCAGCTTTCATACCATGGTAATAAGTAGAACCACCAACGCGAACTTCGTCACCTTGACCGTCACCTTTTACCTTAGCACCCCAAAGCATACCATCAGAATAGATAAATCCTCCGGTAAAAATTGGGTAGTCAGCCATTGTACCGTTTGGACTACCAGCGGTTGTATATGCACCGTCCTTGCCTATCCAGTAAGCAATATTGTTAATGTTTAATACAGAAATACCAGGACTCTGGTTTTCCATAACTCTATTTGTAGCTTTTGTGTCAGCCTTGCTATTGGCAAGTTCTTTTGCAAACAAGCCTGAAACAAGAAACATACAACTAGCAACTATTAGTTTTAGATTTTTCATTTTCATGGTTCTAATACCCTTTTCTTTATTTTTAATTATCGTCTATCCAATCAGTAGATTAGAAATTTACAGCAACACCCATTTTAACAATTTGAGGAGTTGCAAAAACATCTAGCCCAAAATCGCTCATATAATGTTGCCTATTTTCAAGGTTAACATTACGATATAGATCTACATAGTTTTGGCCGTTAGCTGCAACGATCTCATTACTTAAGGCCGGATCTGTTAAAAATCCATCATCATATGCATTACCAGATCTAGAATAGACATTAATCACATTTTTTGTGTCAAATAAATTGCTTACGTAAGCAAATAGTGTAACACCAACGCCTCCTAGAGATAGATTGTAATCTACTTTAAGGTTGGCGTAATACTGCCAAGGAGTAGTAGACCCTCCAATAGACTCCTGTGGCTCACGAGAACGAGCATCAGCTAACAATGCTCCCTCATCAGCAGCACGCTGACCCATTCCACCATCACTATAGGTAAACGGATGACCACTGTTAAATTTATATTCTAGGTTGAAACCTAAACCACTTAGAGGACCATCATCAGAACCATACCTATAATCTAATGCAACCGCACCACGATGCTTATTGTGATAGTAAAGCGGTGAAATCATTAGTGGCGGAGGACTTAATAGATCCTGAGCTATATTACCAGCACCAGTATTAGGATCAGAGTTGATTCCTCTAGCATCTGACCAAGAATAAGAAGCAAACGTCTGTAGTCTGCTTACTCTACGAGTTCTCAAAGTAAACTCAAAACCATTTACAGTAGTAAAGTCTCCGTTCTTGTAGTAAAAAGCATCTTGCGCTACACCCTGCTCATTACTGATGTCAACTTCCTCATTCTTGCCAATGACAACCTGTCCAGTTGTATTCTTAGCAAAAGCTGTAACATCAATAGCTGCAGAAGGCAAAATCTGATAGCTCATTCCTACCTCATACTGAGTTGTCTCAATTGGATCGAGATCAAATCCCATTGGATCAGGAGTATAGTTTTGACCACCCCAAACTAAATGCATGTATCTAGTAGACGCATAAGGCAGATCAAGCTCGGGCATTTGAGCAAATTTACCATACTGCAAGTGGAAAACAACCTCATCAGAAACCGGGAAGGCTAAACCAAGACGTGGCTGAAGCACACTCTTTGTTTCTGACTCCTCAAATTCATCTGGTAAAATACCTTGATTAGATTGATCCCAACCTGGATTAGCAGGATCCTTCATTTTCCAATCATCCATCATAAAATTATCTATACGCACACCAGCGCTAACAACTAAGTCACCAGACTCAAATTTATCATTAACATAAATTGAAGTAACTGTCGGCTCTCTTGGGCCATCCCAATCATCATCAATCTCATTACCATAGTCATCATAGCCAATTTGACCATTCCTATTATAAAGAGATAAAGCAGTTGTAACCGCTTCATTATTACCACTAACAACTTCTTCTCTAGTGAAATCACCATCAGCAATCGCTTTGTTCAAGTTATACATTGCACTTGTACTTAACTGATACGCACGATATGTATATTTCTTATAATCAAAGCCAGCACGAATCTCATGATCTCCTCTTTGCCAGGTTAAACCAGCATCAAAACCGATAGAATTACGTTGACTCATTCCCCAACCAGTTGTCACATCACCAGGCCTAGCAAAAGCAAAAGAATTAGCAACATAATAATCTCCAGGAGATGTATAAGTTGCACCAGGAGTTGCAAAATTAGTGTTCCCACCTGCCCAGTAAGATGCATCAATACCTTGAGCAGCAACACTTGTTGAATCATAATAGCCTAGAGCTTTTGAGAAATCACCACTACCAAATGCACCATCATAATACTCATAGCTGCGATTTAACGTAAATAAGCCAGCAGATACCAACATGTTTGGATTAAGGAAATAATTAGCACGAAGATTTATCATGCTAAGTTTACGATCTCCTTCAGTTAATCGTTCAGTGTTAAACATATTGTAGATAGGAAGACTATTAAACTCTCTAGATTGATTATCAATAACGCTTGAAAATCTGAGATTTAATGGACCTAAATCTGCTACAACTGTTGCATTTATCTTTAAATCATCTTTAGCTCTGTGCGTAATACCATCTTTACCACCTGAGTTAAAATTAATCGCAACAGAATCACCATCAGGTGTAGATCCACCCACAGTTGATTCTAGGTTTGCACCACCAGCGACAGAAAAGTCTGTGTAATAAGTAGGATCCCAATCATCAACATGTCTATTACTAAGCGCAACAAATGTTTTAATATTTTCTCCAATTGGAACATTTACGGTAGCTGTAAGGTCAGTTAGCCCGTAATCACCAGTCTCGAATCTCACATCACCGCTAACTTTATTGCTACCAGTTTTAAGTGTTTGTCTAATTACACCAGAGTTTGCACCACCAATATGAGCTCCATAACCACCAGCCTCAACAGAGATTTCAGCAAGTGCTTCAGGAATTGCAGAAAATTCAAAACCAGTATTTATTACATCTGTAATTGAAGCTCCATCAAGCGTGTATGCTACCTCTTCAGCTCTACTACCTCGAACAGAAATTCTTCCATTAGTAATATTTACACCTGGCTGTAGGTCAAGGACACCAACAACACTTCTAGAAGCAGAATTACGAATTTCTTGATCTCCAATACTACGAACTGAGTTTGTAGCACTTTTCTCAATCAATCTTTTTTCACCTACAATAGTTACAGCTTCACCTTCAACAGCAGAAGTTTGCATTGAAAAATCCAGCGGAGTTGTCAAATCTACTTTAACAGAAACATTAGATTCAGTACTGCTTTGATATCCAATGTACGAAGCTGTAACACTATATGTACCAGCTTCAACATTTAGTATCGTATATTTACCTTCTCCATCAGTAGCGGCACCTTTTGTGGTTCCATCGACTATAACGTTAGCACCTGCAAGTGGTTGCCCATCTGATGATGTAACAACACCTCTTAGTTTACCTGCTGTTTGCGAAAACGCAAATGACATAACTAAAGAGAGAACGATTATTTTTGAGATTTTTCTCATTTTACTGCCTCCAGTTTACATTAATCAAATTTTTTCAAAATTCTTGTGCACCGAGTGAAAAAACAACTATTTAGTTTATTTTTTTCTCCTTTGGACGGATAGATAGCAAAGTCCTACCCGCATCACCCCAAGAACGTGTACAATAAACCTAACCGCTGAAAACGGTGTGTGTCAAGTTTAATTTTATATTTTTTTTGACTCATTTTACACATTATATATATGCAGAGGTTAATTTTAGGAATTTAATAGTTCTAATACGTTCTCAGGAGGCCTACCTATTACGGCCTTGTCCCTAGAGGTAACAATTGGCCTTTCTATAATTTTAGGGAAATTGACCATTTTATTGATTAGCTCAATATCGTTTTCAATAATATCTTTAATATTGTTTTCTTTAAAATCGGCCTCATTTTTTCTTAAAAAATCCTTAGGTCTTTTATTTAACAATCTAGAAATATTCTCGAGATCATACTCGTCTAAAGGCGTTTTTAAATACTCTATAATTGTTGGTTTTATTCCGTGATCTTTAATTATTCGTAGAGTTTGCCTACTTTTACTACATCTTGGATTGTGATAAATTGTTAAATCCTTCATTTTATTTCCTCAAAAATTCCTGTTTCTCTATTTTTAAATACTTTGTCATGTAAAAATACTCTGCCATTCATCGCAATGTAAACACCATGCGGCATTGTCTGAACATAAGCCAGAGCGCTAGCAATGTTAAATAGGCCATCTGATGTACCAAATTTATATGGTATCATTGCGCCTGTCATAATAATAGTTTTCTTGAGATTTTTTCCGCCAAGAACTTTTGCTGTTTCAGTCATTGTATCTGTACCATGAGTAATTACAATTTGGTCTTCAAAAGCAGCGGTGCATTTTTTCACGATAAATTCTCTATCTTTTTCTTTCATATCTAAACTGTCAAGCATCATAAGTGTCTCAATACCAACTTCAACCTTAGACCTGCCTAATGCTAAAATCTCATTCATATGAGTTTCTTTGAAATAAAGCCTTCCATTTTTTTCATCATAATCTTTGTCAAATGTTCCTCCTGTCACAAATATTTTTATCATCTCAAAGCACTTTCACAGATTCATTGTATGGTTTTTTATCTAAAACTGGGACCTGGGCATCTTTTTTAGGAAAACCTATAGGTATAAGTAAATATGCTTTTTCATTTTTAGGTCTTTCTAATATCTTTTCAAGAAACCCCATAGGACTAGGGGTATGAGTTAAACAAACCAGCCCGGCATTTTGAATTGCGGCAAGTAAAAAACCAGATGCAATACCAACTGACTCATTAACATAATAGTTTTTTCTTTTCTTGCTCCCGCTGTTGTCATATGACTGTCTAAAAACGATGATCAATGCAGGCGCTTCTTCAAGAAATGGCTTTTCCCAATTAGTTTCGAATTTATTTAAATCCTTTAACCATTCATCAGTGGCTCTTTTTTCATAGAACTTTTTTTCTTCTTGTTCTGCCGCAATCCTAATTTTCTTTTTTAAGCCTTTGCTGTTTACAACCACAAAACTCCACGGCTGTTTATTCGCTCCAGATGGAGAGCTTATTGCAGTTTTTAAAATATTTTTTATTACTATATCTGGAATTGCCTTAGATGAAAAATCTCTGATACTCCTCCTACTTAACATCAGCTGCATAAAATTATGAGAATGCTCAAACATTTCTTGATCATTTTTTTTCTTATAATTATATCGTTTAAATTTCATAAATATATATTCATTTTCATCCATATAAATATAACAATAGCATAAAAGAATTGTTTGATAAGAATCAAGAGATTGAATTTTTATAAATGAATGTTTATTAATTTCAAACAAGTTTTATCTAATTAAACTTTATGAAGCATACTCTTCGAATCGCGCTTGGAATCATTTTGGTTATCATTGGTTTGATAGGCGGCTTAATTCCTATTTTCCAAGGATGGTTGTTTGGCATCCCAGGCTTAATTATTTTGGCTGATTATTTTCCTCCAATAAAACGATTACTTACCTGGGCTAAAAAAAAAGCAGGTTATAAAGAAAAATCTGAGAGCTAATAACAATAGACCTTTAATTGAAAGACTAGTTTGATTAATCTTCAGTGCTATTTAATCAAAAAATTTAATGTTTTTATAAAATAAGCCTATAAGTATGTCAAAAAAATCTTCAAAAATTACCACAATAATAGGCACTCAATGGGGCGATGAAGGTAAAGGGAAAATTACCGATTTTTTTGCAGGTGAAGCTGATTATGTAGTGCGATTTCATGGCGGGAATAATGCAGGGCATACCGTCATTGTAGACGGCGACACGTATAAATTGCATCTAATTCCATCTGGAGTTTTATACAGTCACCCTTTAAGTGTAATTGGTAATGGAGTTGTGATTGACCCTTCGGCACTAATCAAAGAAATTAAATACCTACAAGAAAAAGGTGTTGATCCAAATTTAAAGGTTAGTGATCGCGCCCATGTTATTTTACCATACCATATTGAAATGGACATCGCTCTAACGAAACACCAAGGTGAGCTTGCGGCAGGAAGCACTAAAAGAGGCATTGCGCCAGTGTATGGTGACAAGATGTATAGACATGGAATAAGGATGATAGATCTTTTAGAGCCAGAAGTATTTAAAGACAAATTAGAAAAAGCTTTTAGTTTTAATATGACATTAATTAAAGCTTTTGGCCACACTTCAGACCTTAATAAGAATGATATTTTTAATAAATATATTGAGTTTGGAAAATTTTTAAAACCTTACATTTCAGATGTTTCCGTTGACCTGTATAGTTCATACAAAAGTGGATCATCTATATTGTTCGAAGGCGCACAAGGCATAAGTCTAGATGTTGATCATGGTGTTTATCCCCATACCACTAGCAGTAATACTCTCGCAGGGCATATTTCATCCGGTACAGGTATAACTTTTAGAAAAATTGATCGAGTAATTGGGGTAACAAAAGCATACCTGAGTAGAGTAGGTCAATCCCCTCTTCCTACTGAACTTGAAGGAGATGAGTCAATAACTCTTAGGGACAAGGGCGGTGAATACGGGACAACAACAGGAAGACCAAGAAGAGTTGGGTGGCTAGATTTAGTACAAGTAAGACAGGCAGTGAGGACTAATGGTCTATCAGAAATCGCTCTTACAAAACTTGATATTTTATCCGGGTTTGAAGAACTGCCTATATGCCATTCTTATAAGGTCGGTGATAAAATAATAAAAGAAATGCCGGCGTCATTATCAGACTTTAGAAAATCAAAACCTGTCTATGAAACCTTAGAAGGTTGGGGAGACATAACTTCAGACATGATCAAAGAGGGATTTGATGCGCTTCCATTAACATTACGTAATTATGTAAAATATATTGAAGGCCAAATTGATTGCAAAATAACCATAATATCTGTTGGCCCACAAAGACATGAAACTATAATCCGCTGATCAATGGGTTTTACGAAAGAAATAATTGATCTTTCAGGGCTAGACGATAATCAGATAAAAAGTAAACTTTCTGAATTAAATATAGCTCTTACTCCTGAAGAAGGGAAAAAGATTCAAAATGAAATGCTTGGCAGGCCCCCTTCTCTTGCAGAGCTAGTGTTATTTTCTATCCAAGGATCAGAACACTGCTCATACAAAAGCAGTCGAAATCACTTAAAACAATTCATTACAGAGAGCCCGGATGTTGTTCTGGGCGCAAAAGAGGATGCTGGTGTGGTTGCAATCACCACAGACAAAAAAGGACATCGATGGTGCGTTGTAATGAGTCACGAATCTCATAATCACCCTTCTCAGATCGTACCGTATGAAGGCGCTGCAACAGGAGTAGGCGGAAATGTTCGAGATGTAATGTGCATGGGGGCAGAAGTAATTGCCTGTTCAGATTCATTTCGATTTGGTGAAATAGATAGTAATAAAACAAAGTGGATACATGATGGGGTTGTTTCCGGGGTTGCTGGTTACGGGAACCCTTTAGGAATTCCTAATATTGGTGGAGATATATATTATGACAGCGGATATAATGATAACTGTCTCGTTACGTTAGTAACCTTAGGAATAGTAAGAGAGGATCATATCATTCACTCCTATGCTCCTAAAAAATCAAACGGGTATGATTTGATTTTATTAGGTAAGCCAACAGACAATAGCGGCTTTGGAGGTGCAAGCTTTGCTTCGTTAGAACTAGAGGAAGAAAAAAAAGAACAAAATAAAGGAGCTGTGCAAGAGCCAAATGCATTTCTAGAAAGGCACTTGCTTAAATCTACCTACTCTTTATTTAAATATTTACAAAAGAACAACTTGTGTGAAAAAGTAGGCTTTAAAGATTTAGGAGCTGGCGGTGTAGCTTGTGCAAGCGTTGAACTGGCTGAAACATCAGGATATGGATCTGAAGTATGGCTAGATAAAGTTCATATTGGAATGAATGATTTACATCCAAGTGTGTATTTGTGTTCAGAAACACAAGAGCGATTTATGTGGGTCAGCCCTCCAGAGTTAACAGAAAAAATAGTTAAACACTATAACAAAGATTTTGATCTACCTAATGTATCTTCAGGAGCAAGAGCATCCGTGATAGGTAAGATTCAAGATGATAAAAATTATGTAGTGTATAATAATGGTGAAAAGATTGTAGACGCTCTTGCTGAGGAAGTGACAAAAGGATTTATATATGACAGAGAATATATAAACCCAGATAATGTTTTTAAAGAACCTAAAATTTCTACCCCTGAAGATTTAAATATTACACTCAAGAAAATGATCTCTCATGAAAACATTGCATCAAGATCCGTTGTTTTTGAATCTTATGATAAGCAAGTACAGGGAAGAACCATAATAGAATCAGGCATGAGTGATGCTGGTGTTATGGCCCCATTTAACAGTGATGAATACCCAAAAGAAATCAGAAAGGTTGGAATTGCCCTTTCCACAGATCATAATCCAAACCAAAGTAAAATAAATCCATATCTAGGTGGAATGAATGCAACGCTTGAAGCGATGAGGAATGTCGCTGCTGTAGGCGCTACTCCACATGCTTTATCAGATTGTCTCTGTTTTGGTAACCCAGAAAAGCCTCATCAAATGTGGGAATTTGTTGAAGCAGTAAAAGGGGTTTCTGATGCATCCAAAGGAGTAAAATTAAAAGAACACCCAGAGTCTCCTACCCCGATAATAGCAGGCAATGTCAGCTTTTATAACGAATCAAAATCAAACTCAATACCACCTAGCCCAATTATTAGTTGTTTGGGGAAAATGGACAGTGTGGATAGGGCAATCACTATGTCCTTTAAAAAAATTAATTCAAAAATATTTATGGTAGGAAAAAGAAAAGATGAACTTGGAGGAAGCTTATATTATAGTCTTTTTGGTGAGTTAGGAGCTAATGTCCCGAGCCCAGATTTGAATGAAGTTAAAGATCAAATATATGCTATCACAGATTGTATTGATAATAAACTAATTGAATCATGTCATGATATTTCTGATGGTGGAATTGCTGTTGCATTATCTGAAATGACTTTTGAAAATAATATTGGATGCTCAGTCACTATACCAGGAACATTATCAATGGAAAAGTTGCTCTTTTCAGAAACTGGTGGCTTTATCATTGAAGTAGAAGATTCAAAGACTGAAAACGTAAATGAGGTTTTTAATAACCATAATATCAATTTGGAGTTAATTGGAGAAACCTCCAAAGATCAAAAATTAGTAATCAACGATGCAATCAATATGGAAGTTGAAGAAATGAAAAGTCTCTGGACTAATGGGCTCCGAGAAAAAATAAAATAATGAACAATAAAAAAACAGATTATAAATCTGCAGGTGTAGATATCAAAGCAGGCAATGAAGCTGTAGACTTAATTAAAGAAAAAGTTAAAAGTACTCACACAAAAGAGGTGCTCACTGGCATTGGAAGTTTCGGATCATTATATAGTATTAAAGAAATATTATCAGACTACGCAAACCCCGTCTTGGTTCAAAGCATTGATGGTGTAGGGACTAAAACAATCATTGCCAGAAAAATGAAAAAATTTAACACAATCGGCATAGATCTTTTGAGTGCATGTGCTAACGATATTTTGGTAATGGGCGCAAAACCTTTAACATTTCTAGATTACATTGCAAATGATAAACTAAACCCTATAATTGTTGATAAAATTGTCGAGGGAATGACCAGAGCATGCAAAGAAACTGGCGTATCACTTGTTGGTGGAGAAACCGCTGAAATGCCAGACACATATTTACCAGGCGAACATGATCTTGTTGGCGTTATAACAGGCATAGTTGATAAAGATAAAATTATAACTGGTAAAAACATTTCACCAGGTGATGTTTTAGTAGGATTGCCATCAAATGGCTTACATACAAATGGGTATTCACTGGCAAGAAAAATTTTCTTTAAAGATATGGAATATAGTGTTGATACATACCTTGAAGGTCTTAATAATACAGTTGGAGCAGCACTACTAGAGCCACATATAAACTATACTAACCATGTTTTTAAATTGTTAAATGATAAAATCAATATAAAAGGAATTGCACATATTACCGGCGGAGGCTTAACAGAAAACATACCCCGCATATTGCCTAATGGGTGCTCAGTAAAAATTCAAAAAGGGACTTGGCCATCCCTACCAATATTTGATACTCTAAAAGATCTTGGCAATGTTGAAGAAGAGGAAATGTACCAAGCATTTAACATGGGTATTGGTATGGTTTTTATTGTAGATAGTGATATGGTGGATTCTATAGAAAAAGCGTTAGATAACATTACAAATATCTATACAATTGGTGAAGTAATTGAAGGTGAAAATATAGTTCACTATAACTAAACAAATTTCGTAATGTTATCCAATAATATAATGTAAGGGATTTTATGCAAAACGATTCAAAATTATTGCCAGAATTAAATTTAAGAGTAATTGTTTTAGGTTTATTGTTATCTGTAATAATGGGGTCGGCAAATGTTTACCTCGGACTTAAAGCGGGCATGACCGTTTCAGCTTCTATCCCTGCAGCTGTTCTTGGTATGTTAGCTTTAAAATATTTTTCCAGAATGAGTGGAACCTCGAACTCAATTTTAGAAGCGAATCAAATTCAGACAGCTGCTTCTGCAGGTGAATCTCTAGCAGCAGGAATAATTTTCACAATGCCAGCATTAATATTAATCGGCGTCTGGCAGTCATTTGATATGTATCTTACAACTGTAATTGCTTTTACAGGAGGACTACTTGGTATATTGTTTATGATCCCAATGAGACAGGTTTTCATTGTAAAAAATGAAGACAACCTGCAATACCCTGAAGGATTAGCATGTGCATCTGTACTTGAAGCTGGACAAAATGATGCTGAATCGGATAGTGCAACATCAATTATTAGAGGAGCCCTAGTTGGTGGTGCATTTAAAGGATTGATTTCATTTGCTGGGGTTCTTAAAGGCAATCTAGAAACAGCAATGCTAAGTGGAAGCAGAATATTCTTCTTTGGTAGCGATATATCTCCAGCTCTACTTGCTGTGGGATTCATCGTTCGACTAAATGTCGCTGTGCTTATTTTTATTGGTGGTTCCATAGGGTGGTTAATAGGCATACCTTTGTTGGGTGGCGGATTAGACTATATATCACACCCTGCTGATGGGGCATGGGCTCTTTGGTCTACAAAAATAAGATACATAGGTGTTGGAGCCATGGTAATTGGTGGTATGGCCTCAATCTTTAAAGTGAGAAAAGGATTAATTGATGCTATTAAAATATTGCGGAAAAGCCAAATAAATTCAGATCAAAGCAACACTCCCTTAAATGAACAGAATATATCAGCAAAGGCAATTAATATATTTTCTGTAATTGCTATAGTCTTGGTTGGCGGCGTTTATTTTTACATTACCAATAATGCAGCAATTGCTGCAATTACAACGATAATCATGATTGTAATGGCATTCTTTTTTACTGCAGTTGCATCCTATATTGTAGGTCTGGTTGGAAACTCAAATTCTCCAGTTTCAGGCATGACAATTACTGCAGTACTATTTACTGGTGGCATGCTCTATATTTTTGGTTTTTCTGGGACAGAGGGAATGATAGCTACGCTCGGTGTAGCTGCAATAGTATGCTGTGCTGCATGTACTTCAGGAGATGTTTGCAATGACCTTAAAACTGGTCAAATTGTAGGAGCAACTCCTTATAGACAACAAACAATGCAAATCGCTGGCGTTGCAGTTGCTTCTCTAGTAATGGCTCCGATCATGCAATTGCTTCATGAAAACACTCCAGGCGGGATTGGCGGTAGAGAACTTGCAGCACCTCAAGCAGGCTTATTTGCAAGCCTTGCAAAAGGCTTTTTTGGGGACGGCGTTCTTCCTTGGAACATGATTTTAATTGGATGTGCACTCGGAATTATAATTCTTATAATTGACTCTATTCTCGAGACAAAAGATAGCGATTTTAGACTTCACCTTATGCCTGTTGCTGTTGGTATTTATCTACCTTTTGGGCTATCTACCCCAATTCTTATAGGTGGAGTAATGGCTCATTTCATTCTATCAGAGAATAAAACAAAAGGAGAACCAGACAGTATACTTCAAAGAGGAATTCTCTTATCATCTGGCTTAATCGCAGGAGAGTCATTAATGGGAATCTTACTAGCATTTATTGCTGGAGCTGGAATTAAAAATCTTAACCTGGGCATTGATCCTAACGTAACCAGTGGATTAACACTTATCATTGCAATAATCACAGTTTATTGGATCTACATTCAGTCAAAACCAAAATTATTAAAATAGTTAACAAAAAAGCCCCAAGTTTTTTGGGGCTTTTTTAAAAATGATAAAAAGAGCTTGAATGCTATTCGATCATCTCTCCGCCACCCATCATATCCGCTAAATTAAAAGCGCCTTCTTTTTCCATAGCTTTAGCCGCAGTAACAATAATTTTTCTAGCGTCATCAACTTCTCTTTTGGGCTTTGGACCTTCAACGGGCTCAAACATAGCTTGTTTTTTCTGAGGTAAGTTACCAATAACTCTGTCAACTGTCTCTTGTTCAATTCCTTTCAATGCCATCGCTAATGCATCAAGTTCAACACTATTACAAAGATCTCTTAGGATTCCATCAGGGAAGTTCGCTAAAATATCCTCAAAGGTTAGAACTAACATTTTAACATCTTTATATAATTCAGGATTTTCATTTTGAAGAGTTTGCATATATCTTTCAGCTTCATCTGCACCCATCTCTCCTATTAGATCAGCAATCTCTTTGGCTCCTCCTCTAGAAAACTCAACTGGCTTGGGTAAGTAAGATGCTTTTTCTTTTAGTTTACCCGCAACTTCTACTATCGCTTCTAAAGGAACATCCTGTAAACTACCAAGTTCAATTAATACTTTCCCTTTTTCTTCAGGCTTCATGCGTTCTAAAATAGACATTCTTTTGGAAGAATCTAGCTGAGCTAATGCTATAGCAATTACCGGGACATCTTCATTTGCAAGTAATGCAACAAGCTGTTCATCAGTCATTTCAGTTAAAAATTCAAATGGCTTGATTGGTCCTTCGTCCTCGTCATCTCCGCCTTCTTCAGAAAATTGTTCACTTAAAAAACCAAAATAGAATTCTTCCATTATTCGTCTTTTCAAAGTAAATGAGACGCTATCCATTTCTCGAATGGTAGCTCTTATTTTTCTTACCTCAGTACGAGATAAACCCTTAATAAGAGACATAGCAAGGCTTTCACCTAATACTGAAAAAAGAATTGCGACTTTATGTAGCCCTGATAGGCGATTATAATCTGTTATCATATCTAAAACCTCCTACCCTTACTTTTCTTTCTGTTCAGAACCATCACTATCTGCATCAGCAGCGGGAGTCTCTTGCTCAGATTCAGCTGGCGGTGTAGGTTCTGGTTGCTCTAACCATTCTTTTACTATCGTGGTAGTTCTATCCGGCTGGCCTACACTCATAGATACAACGGATTTGCGTATATCATTTATTTCACTCCTGACCACATCTGGATCATTATCACTCGATGGTGGCAACGAACTTTCAGGCTGAGATTCTTCTTTATCAGCGCCTGTTACTTCTTGATCAGCGGACTGCTCAGGCTGAGGTGCAGGTGGCGTAACTACAGGCTCCTCAGACTGAGACTTTGATGCTGGTTCTTCAGTTTTTGAATTTTGTTTAGACTCTTTATCTTTACTTGGCACCTCTCTTCTTTTCCTTCTTGGTCTACGTGGTGGTGGAGGCATCATCCAAGGAGGAACAGGTGCTTGCCTGCTATTATTTCTTAATAAAACAAACATTAAAGCTGCTATCAAAATAAATACTAAAGCACCAAGAATAATTAAGATGATAAAAGTATTTCCACTTTCTTTTTCCATATCCTGATGCAACTTGTCTAACTCTTCCTGAACGCTATCAAGTTCGCGAATCTTGTCAGCAATTTCTTGTTCTCTTTCCTCTTTCTGTTTTTCTCTCTCAGCCATTTCAGCTTGAATTTTACGCTTTGCTTTAACTTCTTCATCCTTAGATTTTGAAACAACTGCAGTTTGAAGTGATTTTGCTAACTCATCTAACTCAGTACTAAGGCTAACATACCTTAGAGAATCTATACGTTCTTGCTTGCTAACACTTTTTAAACTATCACGTTTTTCGGCGCTCTTAAGCATTGATTTCAAAGCAACAATTTCATCGTTTAATTTCTTAAGCTTTAATGAGTCTCTTAAAAGCATGTCTTTTTTCTCTTGCGCATAAGCGCGATCTTTGGCTTGCTGCTCTAGTTGTGAAATTTGTCCCTCAAAAAACTTTCTATCATCTTCTCTTCTAGCAGACTCTTCTTCTCTGTATCTAGTTAATTCATCCTTCCAGGTAGCATCTTGAGTATTTTCTTCAATTTCTCTTTTTTGCTCAAGAAGTTCAATTTTTTCTGCTATGTTTTTCAGCATGATCTGTTCAGCTGAGCGCTGATCTCTTCTTTCTCTAAAACTAGCTGTCATTATAGTTAGCTTATCACCGCGGTTTCTATCAAATTTTGCTGCAGCCATAGTTAACTGTCTGATATTTTCGATAAGCTCTGGAGCAGCTCCCTCCTGCAAAATTAAACTAATATACATCTTTTTTACTTCAGCTCTCGATGGCCTTGTCCTTGATAAAATCTTATCAACCCGAGGTTCGTTTGAACTACTACTCTCATCAGTAACTTCAATTGGTTTCTTTGTTTCAACTGACATTACTGGGGGCTTTGGTTCTTCGGCTTTTTTTGAAGCTTTATTTGAATTCGTAAAATCCATCTCAAACCCTGGGATTGGTAACCCGACAGAGTAACCAGATTGACTAGATTCTTCTTCTGATTCTATTGCTTGCTGAATACTTGATAAAGATTCCTCTACAATGGTCTTCTCCTTAGGCATATCATTAGAAGACTGATTTGAATTTTTTTCTGACAAAACTGTGATTTGCTCTTCAACTTCATCGCTAATATCTAGATCAATATCAACATTAATAACATATTTATTACTGTCAATAATCTTAGAAAGAGCATCTTTGATTCTTTCTCTTATATTATTTTCTACCATAAGCTTTTGTGCTAGGTAGCCAGACCCTTGGCCTATTAAAAAAGCAGACAGTAAGAAAACCGCTAATCTTCTTTTAATATTTGAAACTATTTTTATCATGAAATACTCCTCGGTATGTATTTAATCTTCATAGCTTGTTGCTGACCGCCCCTTACCATGATGTGGCGGATTTAAAAAAGTAATTTGAATTCTTCTGTTTTTAGATTTCATTTTTTCGTTTTTATTTAAACCTAAAACAGTTGGCATTTCTTTCCCGTCTGGAGTTTTAACTGGATCTTTCCAAGTTAATGTTAAAGGATTCCACATTGGGTTTTGCTTTTTTACACTATCAAGCCCATGAGGAGCCCAAGGACCATACCCTGCAGCCAATAATCGTGGTGCAGGTATTCCCTTGTCGATCATGTAACGTACAACGCTAGCACCCCTTGCGGCAGAAAGTTCCCAGTTGGTAGCAAAGTTCTTTCTCCATTTTTTTGGCATTTTATCTGAATCAGAATGACCAGCGACCTCTACTTGAAAAGGACTCAATTGAATTTTTGGTATAATTTCTTCATCTAAAAGTCCTTTTAACTCTTCTTTCATAGAGGCTTTACCAATTGGAAAAGCATAATCGCCTTTAATATTCACTATTAGACCTTTTGAACTAGTTTGAATATCGATTGGAGGATCACCTTTTGGATTCTCTTTTTTCATCTCCTCAATAGTTTCTTCCATTTCTTTTTTCATTTCAGCTAAATTTTTAATTGGTTCAAACTCACCCTCTTCTTCAGCTTTTCCGCTGGCTTTGATTTTACTCCCTAATGACTTACCCTCAGAATTTGCCATTTCTTGAAGTTTTACAGGATCCATAGTAGATATAGCAGCAAGTAATACAAAAAATGCAAATAATAATGTCATCATGTCTGCAAAAGTTCCGAACCATCCAGGAAGCCCCTCTTCAACAGAGTTAGCTCCATCCTCAAAACCTTTTTTATATCCGTTTTTAAATTCTGCGCCAGCCATAAGAAAACTCTAGCCTTCTGCTTTCCACTCTCCAGGAGGAATGAATGAATTTAATTTTTCACGAACAATTAAAGGATGCTTTTTCTGATGAATTAACCTTGCAGCTTCTACTAATAGCGCTGCTGACATCGATGTTTGAGTAGTTTTATTGCCCATCTTATCTGCCATTGGTAGAAAAAATAAATTTGCAAAAACAGCACCATAAAGAGTGGTAATTAGAGCTGCCGCCATACCACCACCTAAATTGTCTGCTCCTCCTTCACCACCAAAACCAGCTAACATAAGAACAAGACCAATAAGAGTACCTACCATACCCCATGCTGGAGCTAAATCACCCATTGACTTCAACATTGATTTCTGAACATTTTCTCTTTTTTCTCTATATTCGATTCTTGTCTCCATAATTTCAGTTATCTCATCAAGAGAGTAGCCGTCTACAACCATTTGAACGCCATCTTTGAAAAAATAATTTTTTATACCATCAACTGATTTTTCAAGATCAGCTGCACCTTTCCTTCCAACTTCAGCTACTTCAACAGCTTCATCTACAAGTGGCCCCATTTTATCATCAGCTGGCTTTAGAACAGCACCAATAGCTTTTCCAAGAGCAACAACGTGAGGCATTGGAAAAGCAACAAATATAGACGCAATCATTCCTCCAAATACAATTCCAAAACTTGGTGCAGATAGAAAGTTTCCAAATCCCCCTGCTGAACCTTCAACAAAAAGAGCATAAGCAATACTACCTATCATACAAACAAAACCAAATATAACTCCTATAATTAAAGCAATATCCATGTTTTACTCCTCAAATAAATTAGCTTCTTTAAGACGATTCTCATGAAGCGCCTTTAAAATATTTCTGACATCATCATACTCAGGATCTAACCTAAGTGCGAGATTCCAATTTATCGTGGCTCTTTGAACATCACCTAACTTGTAATATATAGAACCACGCCTAGCGTAAGCTAAAGCTAAATCAGGTTTCAGTTCCAATGATAAATCAACTTCCTTTAGTGCTTCACGAAAATCACCTGCGTAAAAATATCTAAGACTTCTTGATAAGTGTCTCATAGCTTCATTCATATTTTTTTCATGAACGTTTTTACTAAGTTTTAACTGTTTAAGTGAATCCACAAGAAATTGTGATTCCTGCTCCAGAGCAGATAATTGTACCATCAAATTTCGCATTTCATTATTCATCATGGACATAGAGTCTCTTAACGACAATACGGTAAAATCAGCCATCGCAATCGTAGAATCCATGTAAGCAGGGATAGAACCGCTTTCAGAACTAGATGCACTACCTCTAAATAAAGGCTGGTTAGATGGTCCACTTGAAGTGGACCTCAACCCACCACCTGCTCTTGGAACTGCCATATCAAACCCCACCGTGAATGCTGGATGCCCAGTCCAATAACGAGTTTTCCAGCTAGGTAAGCGCTCTATGTGGGTGAACCCAAGGTTCAGGCGGTAATCCGAGGTAAGGGGGATGCGGAGTCCCACATTGACACCTGTTCCATCGAATTCACCCACAATATCCATTCCGCCAGTTCTACCGAAGTAGGGCGTTTTCAATAAGAATCCAACAAAGACACCCGCATTTGCCGTTTGTGCTGAATCACTTATTACTTTGACACTATCCATCGGGCCTAGGCCTCCAGTACCGAAACCCATGAAAGTGCTCATCTTATAATCACCTAAATCTTTCTCACTAGCAAGTACTAGAAAAAAAGATAAAAGGTCAGTATTTAAACTTAAAACTTGTTCGTCGTCTTGGTTGTTTTGGAAGACAATATCTTGCAAACCTGCTGAAAGAGAAATATCATTATAAACAAAAATTTTTTGTTGAAAATGGAACCCAAATTCTACTTGTGGAGAATACTGAGATTCAGAAATCAAATTCAAGGCTGTCGTATCACCCCCTTGAACAGCAGAGAATCCTGCAGAAAAACCTTTCGCAAATTCCATATCGAAGTAAACACCTTTAGCTGTGTTGATGGGATCAAAATTGTGGAGTTCTACCCCAAAACCAGTCCTAAAAATATAAGGAGCTTTTTCAACGCTAGATGTTGGAATTCTCATCATTAAACCAGGGCGAGTGTAAGCAACTCGAGCAGATGCAAAAATCATACTTGACAAAAATACAAGTGTAAATAATATATTTTTTTTGCTATTCATTTAATTGCTATATGTTGTGTATTTCCTGTTCAGCAAATGCTTTATACTCACCATCAGGGTAAAAGTTAACTAATGTTTGAAAAACTTTTTGAGCTTTATCCCTCATTCCAATGTCTCTATAAATGATTCCTTTTTTAAAGAGAACCAATTCAGAATAAGCAGAGTCATTAAACGATGCTAATTTTTCTAAGCAAAGCAAAGCCTGCTTGTACCTCCCAATTTTTTCATAGGAATCAGCAAGCAAGAATAGTCCTTTAGTAGCATTTCTAGGTTCACCTTTTTCAAATGGAAGCACTCCTAAATATTCAATACACTTATCAAACTGCTCATTATTATAGTGTATGACTCCTTTTACGTAAATATCTTCATCAAAATCTTTAAGTATTATTTTATGCTCAATGTTTTCTGCTTGAGGGTCAACTTCTTCAATAATACCGTGGTCAGCGGATGATAATTCTAATGGAAGAGATACTTCAATTTCTGGTTTAACTAATTCAACTTCAATTGAACTAACATTTAACATTTCTGAATTAAGCCTCTGTTTTAGACTAATAATTTGATTTTTTAGATTGGAATTTTCAACTTCAAGCTGCTCTATCTTAGAGTAATAATCATTTTCGATGTTACTAACTTGACTAGTGATTTTATTTATGGATGAAATCATATCAGATGCTTTGGCTGTGGCAATAGAATTATATTCTTTTTTATCTATAATACTATTCGATTTAACTTCATGAGTTTCATCTATATTTGGTTGTTCTAATGTACCAAAATTATCTGCAGGCTTAATGACCACCCCCATATCAGGTAAAAATGTATCGCCATCCACATGCTGACCAAAGACATTCGGAACAAGAAATGTTAAAATAATATAAAGTAATTTGATTATCATAAGATGTTTTTTTATTGATACTCTTCCCAATCAATTACATAAGAATAACCAATGAAAGACCCAAAGTCTTGAGGAACATACAATTCGAACTTCCCTAGAGCTCCTGGCAACAGGCTAGCATCAGAGACAATCCCACTATCAAAAGTATTGTAAGAACCTTGTATAAATGTTGTCAATGTGCGAGTTTCTCCACTCCAATTTTTTCTAAACACAAAATCCATTTTTACAAAATCTGCTCTTCTACCCCCAATGTTTTTAATTTCACCATTAAAAACAACATTTCCTTGCGTATCCTTTTTTTCAGATATGTTACCCATTAAAACGCAATTAGCTGAAAACTTTTCACTAGCATCTCTATTAGAAACACTTGAAGATGTGTACTTAGGAACAGTCAACTTTGGCATAGGAGGTGGAGCATAACTTTCTCTGATTTGCTCTGGAACATATTCTTGCTGATCTTCGGTTATAACATTATCAACAATCCGAACTACCTCGTCTCTCTTAATTATTAAATAACCAACTAGAGTCTCAACTTTTAAAGATTTATCATCTTGATATACAATTTTCCCAAAAACTGTGCTGCCATTTTTTAAAATTATTTCTTTCGAATAAATAGTTAATGGATTGATCCACATTTTACTTAGAGCTTTAAGATCATCCATTTCTCTACTTAAATGCTTGAACTCTGCTGTTAGCTTTTTTATTTCAAAATTAAGTTCATTTAAAATAAAATCATTGGATGCTCCTCCACTAGCTTCTGCTGTTTGAGGAACAGGTACTGACGAAACTTCTTGATTAACAGAATTTGCAGCTGCAGCAGAAATGACCGTCTTATCAACTACAGCAGATGAAGTACCAACGTTAATTTCTAAATTATCATCATCACTATCTACTTTAATAGATTGTTCATGAATTACTTTTTTGTCTGCTATGACCTTTAAAGTATATTCGCCTTCTAGAACATTATTTAACTTAAACTCACCATCTCTATTGGTTTTGTCATCTTTTTTAGTACCAGCAAGTTCGACAGTTACCTTACCATCTATACCTTTAACAGTACCTTTTAAGTCATATTTTTCTGCAGCAAATGACACTGAGTGCCCAAAAAGCAACAGAACATACAGCGAGCATACAACTCGCCCTATAAAGCTCAATTGTGATCTCATTTCTTACCTCGGATATTTTAAGTCACTTCGCATCTTTCAATGCAGAGTGGGAGCAATTTTACTTAATAATCAATCACGTGTCAAGAAAATATAAATAATTAACAATTACTCACATTCATTGAGGAGTGAAGATATTTTATTTCCAAAAGGAATCTAATTTACTTTTCCGATTTTTAGCTATTTTATAGTTTTTTTCAACTTCTAATCGTAAACCTTCATCTAAATCTAGCGCTAAAGATTTTTCATATGATTCAAGAATTAAATCAAATTCTGTATCGCCTAACTTTGTATATGATTGAGCAATCCAGTAAAATGGTTCACCATTTCTTGGAAATAAAGATGATGCTCTGGAAAATTTCTCAATCGCATCCCATATTCCATTTTTATTGCCTTTTTTAATTAATATTCTCCCCTCAGCGATTAAAAGCCCAAAGTTAGACTCTTTATTATCGCCATCTATAGAAGTTGATTTATTAAAGTGCTGAACAGCTAATTTCAAATTACCAGTATTTAGGTACCTTTTTGCAACACTATTATTTGCAGTAACCAACGCATCTCTGATACGTTGATTGTTGCCACTAACTGAAAGAAGAGAGTCTTGAACTGCTACTAATTTGGTGGGATTTTCAATGCTGAGTTTTTTGTAGTTTTTTCCAGCACAATTAAAAAATTGAACAAATATTATTATTAATAAACTGTTTTTTATTGCCATTTTTACCTTCCTATTATCTTAACCATATATAGGTTACAGCTGCATTTTTTCTACCAAAATCAATGTCGTCTGGCTGATCGCAATCACTCCTCATATCGACCGCAGCTTTGTTAAACATATCATAATCCTCACCATATATCACATCTTTAAATCTACCATCTTGATCTTTACACCATTCTCTTACAACATTACGCAGCTTCCCCGAACCATGTCCTGTAATAACTTTAATTACTTTGGTTTTATTTTCGAACGAGCACTGACTAACTGCCGTTTCTAATATTATCATCGCTCTGTCTGGAGAATTCCCGCTATGTCCAATATCCAAAATTTTTAAATATTCACGCTTCATAATGCATAAATTTTAATAACCTATATGAAACTATCTACCTTATTTCATAAAAGTTAATGAAAAAAGTTATACTAGGAAGAACAGAAGAATCCGTATCTATAATCAGTCTTGGAGCTTGGTCGCACGGAAAACAAAACACAGACGATGGTGCAAGTGTTGGTTGGTCTAATCAATCTGATCAAGACTCAAAAGATGCATTATTACAATCTTTTTCATTAGGTATAAATCATTGGGACACTGCAGATGTGTACGGAGACGGGCATTCAGAGAAAATAATTGGCTCAATGTGGAATGAAATTTCAAGGAATAATATTTTTCTTGCTACAAAAGTTGGATGGGATAAAGGCCCAAATAAATACTGGTACAATTCAGATTACATTAGAACAAAAATGGAGCAATCTTTAAAAAACCTTAAAACTGATTGTGTTGATTTGTATTATTTACACCACTGTAATTTTGGTAAAAAAGATCAATTTCTAGAAGGAGCAATCGAGCAATTATTACGTTTTAAGGAAGAAGGTAAAACTCGGTTCATTGGATTATCTGATTGGTCAGCAAATAGAATCATGAAATATATCGATATTGTGGACCCAGACGTGGTCCAACCATTATATAATGTTTATGATATTGAATATAAGACCTCGAGATTAAAAGATCACATTACAAAAAATAATCTAGGAGTATGTTTTTTTTCACCTATTAAACATGGAATACTCACAGGTAAGTACAACTCTATACCCGATTTCCCAAAAGGGGATTTTAGAAGATCCGTAAAAGAATTCAAAGACATTGAATTCATTAAGAAAATGAAGGAAAATAAGAAAAAGATTGAATCAAGATTTCCAAATCTTGGCGAAGATGCAATAATGCAGTCACTTCTCGGGGCAGTATTGTTTGATAACCCTACAGCATGCGTTTTATTAGGACAAAGAAACAAAATGCAAGCAGAGATAGCAGGAAGACTTGGAAAACCTATTACAAAAGAAGACTGTTTATGGATATTATCACTTTACAGAAATTAAAAAATGAAGATTTTTGAAAAATTAGAAACATTAGCTTACAGAAATATTGTAGTACCTTTACAAGGTAGAACAACATTTAATTTTGTTAATGAACATTATAACAAGGGCATGAAAGTTTTAGACTTTGGCTGCGGTACGGGCTCAAATTCAAAATTGTTTAACCCAGAAGACTACATTGGCTCTGAGGTTGATTCTAGTAGAGTAGAGAGCTCTGGGAAAAAATATCCAAAATATAAATTTGAAAAGATCCCAATAATTAATTCTTCGAAAGATAAGTTGCCCTGGGCAGATAATTCCTTTGACATGATATTTGTTTCTTTATGCCTTCATCATATTAATGCAGGATCCTGCAAACATATATTCAAAGAATTTCGAAGAGTATTGAAAAGTAATGGTAAAATATTAGGGATAGAGCCAGCCTTAATAGATGGAAAATATTTTTCCAACATACTTATGAACATTCTCGATGCTGGAGACTATATCCTCCCAATTAATAAGTACAAAAACATGTATAAGAGCGAATCTTTTACAACCACTCATATTAATGTAGTTAAAATCTTTGGTTATAACCTTTGGCAATATAGTTCAGTAGCGACCGATGAAGAACCAACTAAATTCGAAAATGGTAAAACGCAAATAAGAAAAATCACAAAACCCATTCATTTACTGGGCTTATATGGTAAATGGGTAGTTTTAATATTCTTGGGATATAAATTAATTGACTTATTAATCAATATGTTCGGTAGCATGTAAAGAAAATGCTGGAATTGGCGCATCAAATGTTTCTTCTGATTTAAGTTTCATTTGATACGACCCACTCATTATCCCAAGTGGTGTTTTTAAAGGGCAAAAACTAGAATACTCAAAAGTCATACGGGGTTTTATTAACGGTTGTAAACCGATTACTCCAGGACCACGAACCTCTTCAACGTTCCCATCTCCATCTTGAATATGCCAATATCTAGATAATAGTTGAACCTCTGAGTCGCCATTATTTTTTATTTTAACATCATAAGAAAATAAAAATATAGAATTCTCTGGCGATGACCTGCTTTTTACAAAGTGTGAAATTACTTTAATACTAATATTATTGTTTTTTACAGACATAAATTCAATAATTACCCTAATCGGAAATAAAAATTATAATGATAAAACAGAATTTCCTCGTCAATAAATTAACATTTATGTATTATTAATATTCCCTTAAAAAAATTGTTTCTAAGGTGATATCATTATGATTTTTATCATTAAAAATTTATCTCGTCCCTACAATGCATTCTAAATGAAGACTAAATTTTTATTTTTCAGAAACATTAATAATCTCTCCACCACGGACGATGAACAACATATCACTAGTAATTTTAATACCACCTATTTCTTCATCATATTGAACTCTACATATCCATTGATTGTTAATCACATAAGGTTCGTACCACTGTCGGTATTTGATAGTCTTATAATTATTTTTGTTCTTTTTTAACCAATTATCTATGATAGGTAGTTTACCTGTTAGTGGATTATGAGTTGGTTTCTTACCAATTTTCTTTTCATAATTTTTCATAGATTCTTCATAAGAAAGAACTCTTAACTCAGGTTCCTCTTTCATATTCCATCCACTAGTCCAACCGGTATAACCACCATAATAAACCTTATACCATTTATTCAACAATCTTCCTTGTTGAACATCCTTACTTTCCAAAACAACTAATTCAGTATTTTCAGGGATACGGGTCAACTCTTGGTTACTATCTGGGTCGGGTAACAACCTACAGTTATAATTTGTAGTGACTGTAATATCTATAATATCTTTGATACCATATTTTTCATCTTTTTTTAAATCATAAGGTTTTGAGTCCCTTTTTTCCTTTAAAGGTGTTTTGTAAGAAACAAGTTTTGCCCTCTTCCCATTAAGGTCTTCTAACTCACCAAAGAATTGAGTCCACTCCAAATAATCTATCTTTTTTGACCAACTTGATTGTGATTTAACAATGAAGTTTTCATCAATGGATGAATCAAAAACCCCATCCATTTTATTTTTATAACTTTCTTTGGATAACCATATCGTCATGTTCAATTCACTATATTGTTGGTGAATTTCTTTAACCTTTTTAATCAAACTTTCTGAATCAACTTTACCCGTATATAGAATATCTAAATTGTAATAAATAAGAATATCGGTTTGATTTCTTTCAATATTTAGGACCTCAAAATCTGAACCAACGGGTTGTTGAATATCTTCTTGAACACAAGAAATCAATAATAATACAGATAATAATGGAAGGAGTTTTTTCATTTACTTCACACCCTCAAAGTTTGGTTCTATCCATTCTCTTAATACACCATCACTAGTTCGGAATTTAACTTTACCCTCATTGTAATTTCCATATTTGTAATACCAAATAGTGGTGTATTCCATCCTGTGAATATTATCAGGCTCACCGAGTATTGATTTGACTTCTTCTTTAATCAAGGAATTATTTAGACTCCTCCAAAGACTTTTAAGGTTGTTTGTTTTTTTTAGTTTAGATATCTCATCAGTTTTTTCAAGTAGGTCTTTTTCTAATTTCTCCACTCTTTTTTCTAAATCTTGTATCTTTGATACAATGGATTGAGATAACCCTACCGAACTAATTAATATAAATGTTAGAACTATTTTATTGACCATAATGAACTCAATTTTTATTTTCAGAAACATTGATAATCTCTCCACCACTAATGGTAAACGACATATCACTAGTAATTTTAACACTGTTTTTCTACAAAAAATTAAATGTATCTAAATCTCGGATTTATTAATTATACAATTAACCCACATATCTGAAAATTGTTGATATCCCAACAAACTAAAATGACAATTATCAGTTAATCTATATTGTGGTTCAATCAATAAGTCTGTATTAGGTCCTCTTAAAATATTTTCAAAATCAATAATTATATTGTTTTGAATATTTAATAAAGTTGAGTCAACTCCGTCTCCACAATATGATACTAATGACAAATAAAAAGGAGAACAAATTCCATCGTTTTCTAATTTGTTATAAAATAATTCAAACTCATTATAATATTGTTGATTTTCTGTCCATCTATTTGATTCCCCTTGATGAAAGAGAATTCCATCTACCCTACCAAATCTTTTTAGTAATTGTGAGTAATTCCCAATAAAATATTCATAGTATTCATTTTTACTTAGTTCTTCAATAGTTTTGGAAGGAGAACCAGTTATTGAAAAAACAACCTGATCATAAATTTCATTTTCAATTAATTTATCTCCTAACATACCCCAAACACTCCCACCTGTACCTGTCCCACCAAGTGACGGATCCTCATAAAGATATGTTAAGTCATTATAAAATTGAAAAACTTCATTATTAACAGAGTACCCTATCTCTCCCCAATTACAAGAATTTGATTGACCGTATGTAATAAATATCCCAACATTTTTATTAGTATCAATATTTTGTTGAACCCTTATTTCGGTTCTATTAAACCTTCCGTTTACACCGTCATCTATATAGTACCCTCTTTCAGTAATACATTCATTTTCATGACACTTCCCATCATTAATATAAAATCCTTGACCACAAGGAGGAAATTCATCGGAATCATTAATATTAATCGATTCTTCTTTTGTACATGCAAAAAATATTAACAAGGTTATAATTATATTAATTTTCTCCATATCGAACCAAAATTACAAAAAATAACTCTATAAAAAATAAAACTCCAATAAAGTGGATTCTAATCTGATTCAACGACTATATACTAAGAACCCTTATTACGACTATCATAGACAACAATTTTTAAATCCGTAATAGCACTATCATTTGATTCGATTAGTTGTATAACATTATCTATCCTTTTTTCAGAAATCCATACGTTAGTACCATAAAACCTGTTCTCCCTACTGGTCTTCCACCCTGTCTTATTCAAATATTTTGAAACATCATTATATGATAGACCTTCTTTACGAAGTCTTTTAATTTCTGTGTATAATTTTTTCTGAAAAGTGGTGATGGTTTTGTTTCTAACCGAACCACTATTAACTTTTATCTTGTAGGAGAGGAAAACATCGATGTCATCCTGAGGGTGTGGAGAAATAATACCCCATAACCTAGAAACCCGAAGGTGTTAAATTAAGCCAAGAAAACTTTATTATGACTGAAAACAAAAGTTTATTATCAACTATTTTAGTAATTATAATAGCGGGTCTTTGTTTTTTCTGGTTTCGCCAAATCGGACCTGAGGATGTAGGTTCTCCTGAAATCAAAAATAAAGATATTATTGAACACATAAAGTTTTTATCTGATGACAAAAGAGCTGGAAGATACCCTGGCACTAGAGAATCTAAAGATGTAATTGCGTACATTATTAATCAATTTAAAACATTTGGAGTTCAGCAAGCTGGGGAGGGAAGTTCATTCAAGCAGACTTTTAGCATCATTGATAGCGTTAAAATAGGAAAAAATAACTCCCTAAAAATAAATGACAGACCATTAAGTATAGAAAAAGACTACATCCCTCTTTGGTTTTCTGGAAATGCTAGTTTATCAGGTGATGTTGTTTTCGCTGGTTATGGAATTAACATGATAACTGATTCATTAGTTTGGAATGATTATAAAGGTCTTGATATTGATGGTAAATGGGTAATGGTTATGAGACATAGCCCAGAACGAGAAAACCCTCATAGTTCATATGCGCCCCACTCCGACCTTCACAATAAAATGATCGAAGCTAGAGATCGAGGTGCAGCAGGAATTATTTTTATTTCACAAATTGAAGATTCTACATTAATTCCTTTTAAGTATATCCCGGGATATTCTAAGTCAGGCATTCCTGCAATCCATTTAGATAATGAAGTTGCTGATGATATTTTGAGGTCAGTTGGAAGTTCAAGAGAAATAATTCAAAATAAGATGAATAGAAACTTAAAATCAGAATCATTTACTATACCTGATTTAAAAATCACAGCAAATGTAGAATTAAAAGATATCTATTCAAGAGCAGCAAACGTGGTTGGGAAAATCATTAGTAGAAACCATAAATTTCGTGATGAATTCGTTATTATTGGTGCTCACTTTGATCATTTAGGTTATGGAGGGCCTGGGTCTGGATCGCTGAAACCTGATACAAATGCAGTACATAATGGAGCAAATGATAATGCCTCTGGGACTGCTGGATTACTTGAACTTGCTCACAAACTTCAAGCAAATCGAAAGCTCTTAAAACGAAGTATTCTCTTCATTGCCTTTGATGCTGAAGAAAAAGGCTTATTAGGTTCAAAGTATTTTGTTCAAAATCCAACTATTAATATTAAAAATGTATCCGCAATGATAAATATGGATATGATAGGTAAAATGAGAGACTCTACAGTAATAATTGGAGGTGTTGGGACATCGCCAGTTTTTGAACCTACACTTGATTCGCTATCTATTGATACAGGGTTAAAATTTGAATATGATAAAGCCGGCTATGGCCCCAGTGATCATGCCAGCTTTTATGCAGAAAACATCCCTGTCCTTTTCTTCTTCACTGGGGACTACGAAAATCTCTACCATTTGCCTGAAGATGATTGGGAAAAAATAAACGTGCAAGGAGAAAAACAAATTCTTGATGTCATTTATAAGTTAACGATCAAGCTAAGTAGGGAAAACTCAAAACCATTATTTACATTATCTGGTCCCAAAAAACAGAAAAATTCACGCTCGAATCAAAAAGTAAAACTTGGAATAATTCCATATTACGGCGGAACAATTAAAGGGTTAAAAGTCGATAAAATATATGATCCTAATGGCCCAGCAGCAAAAGCAGGAATAAGGTCTGGCGATATTATTAAATCAATAAACAAGAAACCTGTCAATGATATTTATGAATTTATGAAAAGAATGGATGGAATAGATAAAGGTCAGTCAATCTCTGTAGATATAAAACGCAATGGAAAAATAATTATGCTTACGGTAAGGTTTTAAAAAAAGACGCTAATCTTTATTTGATTGAGCATCTCTAAGAGCGTCTATAGTCTTTTGCCCTAGTCTGCCATCAACTTCTAGATCATATCCATTCGCATTTAGAGTTCTTTGTAAATCACTAACCGATTTATTATCCAAAGGATTAAAATTTTCGATAACATATTTTAATCTACCTTCAACATCTGAAAGGAGATAGCTACTTCTTTCTCTAATTTTTTCCGCTAAGCCAAGGACTGCCATAACATAGTTATCAGAATGGTTATACGCCCAAACTGATTTCCAAATATCTCCACCCTCTGCATAATTTTTACTACCAGGATTATAACCATTTTTCACAAGATAATTAGCGATACTTCCTAGAACATCTGGCCAATCATGTGGTCTTCTGACACCGTCATCATCAAAATCAACTGAGTACCTATTAAAACTAGATGGAATAAATTGTCCAAAACCAAATGCTCCAGCATAAGAACCCTCAATACTTTGGGGGTCTACGTTATCTTTATAGCAATACTCTAAGTATGATGCTAACTCGCTAGATGCCCACTTAGCCCTCTTCGGCATTTCATGAATTTGAGTATACAAAGAATTAAAAACAGTAAAGCCTTTATAGTGCCGACCATAATTACTCTCAATGCCTGCTATACTTAAAATAATAAACGGATCCACATCATATTTTTTTGAAACTTGAAATACGAGATCTTTATTTTCACTGTAAAATTTTACTCCAGCTACAATTCGAGATTCTTTAATGAATAGTTTTTTATACTGCTCCCAAGATTTTTTTTCATATGGTCTAGCGAATCTTTCTGGAATTTCTAGGTGTTTTTCAATGGATGGATTATTAAATATTTCATCAATATAAGAAGTGGGGACAACCTTTTTATTAATTTTTTCTAAGACTAACTGATATGCTAAATCATCTGGACGATTTTCACCAGCAAAAGTCAAAGATATTATCGTAATTAGTAAAAAAACTTTTTGTACCATATCTTATTTTACGTAAAGAAGTTTAATGCTATTGTCAATATTTTTTGATTTTAATCTACAAAAATAAACACCAGTACTTAGATCGCGACCAAAATCATTTTTCCCATTCCACAAAATAGTATTCATCCCGCTATAGAGTTTTTGAGATTTAAATGTTCGTACTGTTTCGCCAAGAATGTTAACAATTGATAGATTATAATCATCTGTATTACCACTTACATTGAAAACAATTTTAACTCGTGAATTAAATGGATTAGGGAAAGCCGAATGCAATAGATAATCAGAAGGGATGTTGTTATCTGATATAAATAACTCTTCAGCAATACTATTAACAGAGCCAGGTGAACCATTCCCGGATGAAAAACCCCAAGAACTAGCATTTTCATTTAAGGAATCAGGATGAATTAGTTCAAGGGTTGGACCGTTTCCATCTGGCTCTGTTGGCCAAGGGTAAACATCATCATATTCAACTCTGTCAAGTAATCGATCAGTAAAGTCATATATACTGATCTCTTCTCCTCCTCCACTTAATCCAAAATCAAATGGCCCATATAAATTTTGTACGTCAGGAAAAAAAGTTGAAAAAGAGACTGTGTCTCTTGCTAAGATAATATACTCTCTTGACCCTATACTTGAATTCGCTGGAAATGTATATCTATGATCAGGATTTTCATCTGTAAAATAATACGAATCAAGGTCAACTACGTGGTCTCCATTATTATATATTTCAACCCAGTCACGAGTATCAAATTGATCAGAACTATTATAGTTGATCTCATTGATAACTAAATTAATAGTGTCTCCACCGTCTAACTCTTCAAACAATGCGGTTATCATAGAATTATTTGAAATTTGCACCTTTATTTTTGATGTAGAATCAGGATATTGAGCCCAACCAATAAACCTATATCCTTCTTCAGGAATTGCTTCTATCTCAATCGGAACGCTTGAATAGTAATAACCAGTCCAAGGGTATGATTCAAGTTCGAGTGTATTGACCTTAATATCCCCTCCAAGGCTTGAAATGAAAGTCACTAATGCTGGACTAGATAGACTAAAAAAACTTGCTAAATGTTGCCTTGCATAAAGAGATCTGTTATTAGAGAAATTTTCTAATATTTCAATATGATATTCCCAATCTTGTGCTGATCCCGGCCATCTTACCTGATGAACAGGTATTATATCTTCAATATACGAAGACATATCACCTATTCTTTCGTTCAAAAAATTTGGCTTAAAAACAGTATTGAGCCTATCACAATAAATATTCACAAACCGATCTCTGTAATCCTGGTTTTCAAAAAGTTTCCTAAGTAAAAATGTAGACCATGGTGGATTTGGCCATTCAGGGCCATTAGCCTCTACTGCAAATTGCAAAGTGTTTACATTATAACCTAACCCCATCCATGGAATACCAAAGCCAAAATCAGTATCATATAATACCCATCGCCATTTACCATCAGTCGATTGAGGCCTCCAATATTTAACATTATTCCCTGGCCAATCTCTATTATCTATAAATATTTGAGCAACATTGTAATCAATATGATTATCAATATCTATCCATTTTGAAAGAGAATCGTATGCGACGGGGTCTGTCATATCAACTTGACTAACATATTCAACTAATGAGTTATAATTATCAATAGATCCTTCATTCGCCAATTGTACCTCAATCAAGTCTATTTCATCAGGATCAACTGGATGGTGAGCAGCAATAAAATGTTCATTTACTTTTTCTCTAAGATTATATAATCCCCAAAACTCACCATTTAGATACACTAGCATAGGGCGGTAAGCTTGAACATCGAGGTCTACATCATGAAAAAGACCCGTCATAAAACCATCTCTAAGCATTGTAAAATTCCAATCATTCCCAGAGTTACGCAAAACAAGAGATTGAAAATTTTCAAGATCAAGATTAGGGAAAAATTTATAATTAAAATCACTATTCCCATATTGACCTCTAGCAAACAGTGATAAAGATTTTTGCCCTTGCCCTCTACTCCACCCTCCAAAAATTTTCACTCCACCACTTGAAGAATAGTAGGTTTCATCCGTTTCTAATACTTCAATAAAGATAGGTTTTTCCCAATCTTCCCAAAAATTTGCTCCAAAATGCGGATAATCAGGGGATGCATTTGGCCCCATTTCATAAATTCCAGTATTATAATCAAAAAAGTTGTCTGGATCAGTTGATAGAAATATTGTTGGAAAATTATTATTCTCATTATCTAAGATAAATGTTCCTGTTTTAATTGGAGATCTAATCCAACCATCTTTAAAACTTGCTGCTTTGATTACTGTGTTTTGTTGAATTACTATTGATCCAGTATATAATGGAGAACTTGTTGTGGGATCAGAGCCATCTAGAGTATAATAGACAGAAACTCCTAGATCATCAGTGCTTATTGATACGATCAAAGAAGGGTCACTATAAAAACCAGATTCATTAGAAAAAACAATGTCGTTTAATATACCTAAAACAGCTTCTTCTCCATTGGGCTCGCCAGGACTAGGGTCTAAAAATAATCCATAATTTTCACCATTATTAATTCTACCAATAGAAACATCCGATTGAAGTTCACCAGTATGTAAAGAATCAATAATAACACTGTCTAGGTCTGTAATTATAATGGTTTCACCTTCTGAACTAATTTTAAAATTTGTATGAAGAATAGATATTGGTAATTCAATTTCCTCAGCTATGGTTAAAGTATTATCTGTAGGAGTGTCTCTACCGATTGTGAGAAAAGGAATACAAGAAAGATCAGAAGAATTACTATTAAAATTATGAACTTGAATGGCTAATGTATTTTGCCCTTCATTGACCCAAGATTCCGTTGAGTCGATCCAAAATAAAGACGGATCGCCTCCATTTATCATTTCAGCTTCTCTCCATGCTACGGTTCCTTGATTAAATGACGGAGGACTACCCTCAATGTTATCCCGCGCAATCTCATTCCCATTTAGATATGCAACAAAACCATCATCGTAATCAATGTGGAAAGCTATCTTTTTTACTTGTTCAAAATCTGTAATGGAAAACGGCTTCACTAAGAATACGGATATTGTATTTGAAATTTCCGTGTTATCATCCCCATCACCATAGCCAAATCCACTTGGTCCGATACTCCAATTGCTGGCATTGAAGCCAGGTTGGTTCCAATTTGAGGGAAGCTCTTGAGTCGGAACAAAATAATACCATGGATCACCCACATCAATAATAGTTTCCCATCCAGATATCATATCAATTCTATCTTTATCTGAAGCCATAATTAATAAAAAGCTTTCTGGCTCCAGCACTACATTAGGTATTTGCCATTTATATAGATCGTCCAAGTCATCCGATAAACCCCATCCATTTAAAGAAATGTTACTAGGTGTAGGATTATATAGTTCAATCCAATCTGGAGTCTCACCATCTTCATCATAATAACTACTTTGATTTGATGATACTATTTCATTCAATTGTACGTTTTGAGATAAAGCAAATGATACAATTAAAAATAAGGAAACTAGTTTTTTACACATTTAAAATAGTTACCTATTCATACGATAAACCAAACCCGAACTTAAATAATGGATCATAACTACTGTCTCCATAATTAATAGGTATTTGTTTCATAGACTTAGGCCAAGTCATAGATAGCTTTCCTGTAAAATCAAAATCTCCAAAAATAACATCTGATATTCCCAAACCCTCAGTCCCTGGTAGCCAAGCAGCAAGGAATGCGTCACTTTCATCCAATACTTCATTAATGATCATTGGGCGACCTGATATTAGTATTACAACAAATGGCAATTTAGAACGTTTAACTTTTTCTATTAATTTAATATCTTCATTAGATAGGTGAAGCGAATCTCTGTCTCCAACTCCCTCAGAATACGGCTTTTCTCCAATGACAGCTACGATTATATCTGAATTTGATAAATCCCCTCCATCTTTAGAATAACGAATATTACTAGAATCACTGACAGCAGATTTAAAAGCGTCTAAAATTGTTGTCCCGGGAGTGATGTCACCAGAACCTCCTTGCCAATGAATTGTCCAACCACCAGACTGATAGCCAATATTATCTGCATGCTCACCAACTAAAGTGATCTTACTATTGTTTTTTTGCAAAGGCAAAATCTGGTTTTCATTTTTTAATAGGACTAAAGATTTACGAACGCTTTTTCTAGCTAACTCTCTATGCTTTTTAGAGCCTACAACATCTGTGTTCTTTGGTTTTTTTATGGGACTATCAAAAAGTCCAATTTTCTTTTTTATTCTAAGAATTCTTGATACCGCATCATCAATTCTTTCCATGGGTATAGAACCTTCTTTTACTGATTCTATCGCCAATCTTATAAAATCATCATAAGAATTATCATCCGGGTTGAGGCTTCCAGGGACCATATTCATATCGATACCAGCATTAATAGATTGAATTATGCAAGTCTTATAATCTTTATCTAATTCATTAATACCAGCCCAATCCGATACAACTATTCCATCAAATCCTAATTCTTTCTTTAAAACATCATTGATTAGATATTTATGGCCATGAAGTTTTTGACCCTTCCAACTATTATATGAGACCATAATGCTTCCAACTCCCATGTTAATAGATTCTTTAAAAGGTTTTATATATTTACTTCTTAGTTCTTCTTCATCTAATACTACATCTCCTCGATCGATCTTGTACCAATTAGTCCCCGTTCCAAATATTGTATTCCCATCCCCAACAAAATGTTTTGCACAAGCAAGCACAGAGTTTTTATTTAATGTCCTCCCTTGAAAACCTATTGTGGATGCCACTCCAAGCTCAGTTACAATATCTGAATCCTCAGAGTAGCTTTCATAGGTCCTACCCCATCTTTCATCTTGAGCTACAGCGACACAAGGAGCAAACGTCCAATCCAAGCCAGTTGCTTTTACTTCTTCAGCCGTAGCCGCTGCTATATCTTGAACCAAAGCCTTATCATTCATACAGCCAAGGCCAATATTATGCGGAAACATGGTTGCACCTAAAACATTGTTATGTCCATGTACAGCATCTATACCGTATATCAATGGAATTTTAAGTCTAGTCTTAAGAGCCTCCTCTTGGAAACCATTGTATAAATCAACCCATGAGGATGGCTGATTTGTTGGAGGGGTCGATCCGCCACCGCTCAGTATCGAACCTAGAAAGTATTTTTTTATATCAGACTTATCAGCTAAATAGCGGTAATCAACTTGTGTCATTTGGCCAATTTTTTCTTCAAGGGTCATAGATGAAACTAACTCACTTACTTCGCCATCAATAGAACTACATGATATTATGTGAATTAAAAAAATGGGTATAATTGATTTAGTTATCTTATTACTTAATAAGCATAATTTTTTCATACGAGCTTTCTCCATTAATTAGTGAGTGAATCAAATAAATTCCAGATGAGGCCTTATTTGCATTCCAATGAAAATCTTTTTTGCCTGGCTGTATTTGTCCATTAAATATTGTTTCGATTTTTCTACCACTTATGTCAAAAACTTCAATAACCACATCACTTTTTATGCTACTGGTCATTGGTATCAAGATAGTATTATTAAATGGGTTTGGGTATGGTTTATGTAATGAAAATACTCTTGGCACATCTGGACTAGCCGAAAGTGAGTTTTCTAACATTACTTCGATAGCATTTATAAATGTTCCTGCAGCGGAATAACCAACACCATATATATCAGCTGATAAGTGAATATCTAATATTCCATCCAAAACTTCAATGTTATTGAAATTGATTGTATACAAAGAAAAAGCGCTGGCATTATCAAAAACATCTAGCCCCTCAACAACTTGATTTCCTTCAATGAAAATATCAAAAACCCTATCTCCTATATTATCGTAATGATTTTCAGAAAAAGATAAGGTCAAAGAATATGTGCCTGGTTTTACTCTAATCTTATAAAGGGCAACACGATTTAAAGACGACCGATAAATATCGTCATTATCTGTATTTTGAATATCTATAGCATCAGTAACAAATTGAAAGTTTCCTGCAAGATGTCCATATTCTTTATCCGATCCCCAAACTTGATCTTGTAAAAATTCTCCAATTTGCCCGCCGCCTGTATTTATTTTAATCGTATCCCCTAAAGGTTCTGGAATATCAATCCATACAATATTTGTACTAGCAATGTTGTCGCTGTCATCTTGAGCGTTGAAAATGCCCATAGCTGTCGAGCTCAAATTAAATTGATCCATGGTAAGCTGTACTGTCCTTTGATCATCGTACATGAATGCATCAATAAATGAAACTCCCGATAAACTATAATTACTTAAATCCACTCCGCTTGATATATCAACTTCTTCACTATATCTAACAGTCAAGGTGTTTTCATTTTGTCTCGCCCATAATACTTTAGGAGGATTAATGTCAATATAACCAATATCATCTTCATTGGTTAAGCACAATATAAGATTACCATTTTCAAAAAAAATATTATCATCAATAAATAGAGACTGATTCCCTCCCCATGTATGATCATCACTTTTTTCCCATCTATTATAATCAAAAGCATCAAAATCATCTTTCCAGGAAAATATAAAGTTAGAATCTGTACCACTATCTCCCTCTCCAGGGGTATATTCTGAATAACTAACATAGTCATAATAGGAAAACCTTGGAATTATGTCTGAGTTCCAAGCCCCAACCCAATCTGCGTAGACAGGGTTCCATATGTTCATCATTATTTTTTGGGATACATAAAGAGAATCAACATGAGCCCCTGTTTGCCTGTATACTTCAAGATCATCAATGAACCAAGCAACATACTCTGGGGTCCATTCAAAGCTATAAGTGTGAAAGTCTAAATGAGGATTAAAATCTACATAGTGCTGCCTAATGTGTGATGCTTGCCCTCCGGTAATAGTATTAAAATCTACCACATTACTATATACACCAAGAACTTCTACATCAATTTCTGCCCATGGTGTATTGGGGTTATCATCGTTATAAGTAAAAAAAGATGACACCAACCCATCGCCCTGAGCCGGCTTAAATCGAGCATCAAACCTGCCATATAAAAAAGAGTCCACAGTTCTAAGCTCAGCACCTCTGTATTGTCTCGAATAAATTAGATTAAATAATATTGTAATAATAAAAATAGTCTTCATGCTTAATTCATTTTTGAACCATAGTCTAACTTATCATCGGAAGTAATAATTGGAAAGGAAGGGACGATAAATGGGTATGGAAGCCCCCTTTCTGTTACTAACATGTCAGTTGATGTAATTTCTATTTTTTCAAACATATCAATGTTTATTTTAATAATATTAGAATATTTATTCTGTAAAGAATCTATCATTCCATTATTCATGCTGTATTTCTTTTCTTCTTCAAGATTATTTTCATTTATTAAATGAGATAAATACCTTTTACTAGCATATGCATCATCCCACATATCAACATTATTTGAGACTCTTACATCAGTATGCAATTTTTGCCCATAACATTTTTTATTTATTTCGAGATCTCTCATTAAGTCAGCAATGGCAAATTTTAATTCTTGTCTAAATTTTCCTTCGCTCATTTTTCTTTTTCTAAATACTAAAGGATGAGATTTTATTAGACGATTTAACTTCCCAACTGTTATAGGTTCTCCATTATAATTCAAAATGATATCATCAGGACTTACGTTTACATCATTTTGGAAGCTTATTGTTTTGGGATTCTCTATTTCTTCCCATAAAAGTTTGTTTATTGCTTCTTTTTTCTTTCTAGGATCTTGTAAATACGTTTTAGATGCTTTGTATGCATACTGATCGAAAATATCAGAGTTAAATTCCATTTCATGACCTGACATTATCTGTTCGACAAATTTAATGTAAGAACTTTTTGCCTTGTCTTCTTTTATTAAATCTTTAACATCATTCCAGGTTTTTTCTTGGTCAACCACAGAAATTAGTTTTTTATCAGACCAGCCATTCACCCTCATTAGTAAAAAACTACCATCTTCATTTTCAAATGGACCTATAATTTGATCTTTATAAATAGGCGTATCAAATAATTTTGAAAGTATAGCTTTATGTTCTTTATCAAAAAAATTTATTTTTTTGTTAGGCAGGTCCTCACCCCAGATAGAATCATAAATTTCTTCTAAAGAAATATTTTTTAATAATAAGTCATTTACTTTTTGTACAAAAATAAGATCTGGCAAACTAATATAACTAATGTCTACAGTTCTTCCAGCTACTTTGAACCTCTTTTTTATTAAGCTATCTGGGACACTAACCTTATTATAAAAGTTATCATAATAATATAATTTCCTCATTGCTTGCTCTTTTCTACCCTGTAAAAAATACTGGAAATTTTTACTTCTTAAGAGTTCATCATCTTTATCTTCCATTTCTAGAGCTGTTAACTTTTCTGCAATCAAAGAATTCAAAATAATTTTTTTGTGTATATAATTTGACTGTCTGCAATAATCTGGCCTAATAGTGTATTCAGCTCGTCGTATAAAATCCTGTTTAGTAATAATTTTATTTCCTACTTGCGCAAGAACATCAAGATCAAATTGGGAAACAGTGTTCTTGTTAGAGCAGTTATTTAATAGGAGAGCAGTAAGAACTCCAAATAAGATCCGGAGCATCATAAATGATTAGAATGAAAATCCTAGAGTGTATACATTAACATTACCAAGAAGACCAATTGATTTATATGCATAATCAATAGAAATAAATTTATTTCCAACATAAAATAATTTAAACCCTAATCCTGCTGTATATCCGTATTCGGGTTTATCCATGAAAAGTGCTTTCATACCCATTCTTAAACTAAATGTTCCTACACCTGGAATAGTATTGTCTAGTGCGGCACCCACATTAATAGATTCTGAATTGTTGTTTGGGTGCAACGCATCAGCAGAGACTGTTAATTGTGTTATATTATTTTTTATTGGTTTTAGTGCAATACCAATTCTAAAAATTAATGGTAGCTCCCAATCAGAGGGTCTAAACTGTCCAGGGACATCGCCATAATTACCTTCTTCATATTCTGATATATCTATAGGTTGATAAATATCAATACCATCAAACCTCATTCTACTTCCATAGTTCGAAATACTCATACCAATATTTAAACCATCTTCTTTTTTACCTGTAAAAGAAAAGAACTCTGTATTTACCAATACACCAAGGTCAACAGCAACAGCGCTAGCAGAACTATGCCATATATTTGACCGTACATACTTAATTGTTGAACCAAAAGAAAACCATGAAACTAATTTTCGAGAAAAAGTCAGAGAGGCAGCAATATCTGAAGCTGTAAAACTTTCACCAGTACCCTCTTGGTATTCCAATGTAGTAACATCCATTTCTCCATAATTCATTTGAGTTAATCCAAAACCAATATTACCAATCCGAGGAATGATAAAAGCTCCAGCCGTAAAAGACATATTGATCCCAGCTATCCAAGGCTGACTCATAAACGCCAACTTCGGCATGTTTAATTTTGCTAAGCCTGCAGGATTCCAATAAATAGAAGATATATCATCAGAGACAGCAACAAAAGCGTCTCCCATCGCACTGCCTTCACTATCTACACCTATCTCCAAAAAATTCCCAGTCGTTGTTCCATACCTATGGATCATTTGTGCATGCAGAGCACCTGCAATTAAAAATGTTGTGATAATTATTTGATTAAAATATCTCATCATTTTATTACAGCAAATTTTCCTATTTTAGTATCACCTGTCTCGGATGCTTCTACGTGATAAATATACATACCCGCCGCAATCTCTAAACTTTCTCTGGTTAACATATCCCAGTGAATGAGCCCATTTTCTGGTGGATTATTAACTTTTATTTCATCCACAAGGACGCCACTTACCGTAAAGATTTTAATATTACACTGTGCTGGTATATTTGTAAAAATAATCTTCCTTCTTTGATTCAAATAAGGATTGGTCACAGCCTCTTCCATCATGTTAGACATCACATACGGATTTGGTACTACACGTATATCATCCATTGAACTTGATAACGACTCCGTATCTAGGTCTTCAATAAAATTGACCGAAAAACGTATAGAGTCTGTTTTGAAAAATGGGCGTTTCCAATCTACTTGATACACATCACCAGAATTTGGAATAGTTGTTTCGGTTGACAATTGAAAGTCCAAAACAAACGCAGTTGCTCGCCACCTTGTGCCAACAGTAGCACCAACAAATATCCTGTCTTCATACAGGTCGAAAACATCATTATCATTAACATCATGTATTACAATATCCATAAGATCATAACTACCTGATTCATTAACAAATGATGTATTTTGAATATAAAAATTAACAGCCTGGTTATTTATTTTTGAAGAACCAATTGAAGAACCATTTTCATCTCTAACTGTACCAGATGTGGCAACGCCCACATACTCATTATCATTATCGGTGAAAACAATTCTATACGTCCAAGGCATTTTAATTCCTTCTGACATTGAAGGAGTAACTCTCATTATACCACTACCATTTATCCACCCAGAATTTTCATAACTATACTCAGGAATTTCAACATAATCGCTTATTTCATATTGCAAACCAGCAAAAACATCAGAAGAAATATTTGTATTAGGATTAAGGGTCCAATAATCAACAGTATCTCTATATACTAAATTGTTACCAATAAACTTAGTAGCGTTTTCACTATAAACTAATTCACCAAGGGTAAGGTCATTTACATTAATTCCACTAGTTGCATACTGAATCCCATTATCATATCCGCTAATAGTAGCTACAGTATCTATGTCAAATGATATGACATAGTCATGTCCTTTGTTAAGACTACCTTGCGCCCTAATTAAAGGTGCCACTGTTCCAGTCCCTATAGTATTACCCTCCTCAATTTCAACTTCAGGTGGTATATATCCAGCTGCCTTTTGGTGTGGAACAACAATGGCAATATTCTTACCTATCGATCTAATATTTTCATATTCATCAAGCTCTATTACCGTATTATTTTCAGATGGTGAAATACCAGGTCCAATATCAGGAGCTCCAAAATCATAAGCAACAATAGCATAATAATAGGTCCTGCCGTTTTGAACTGTATTATCAACAAAAATATGAGTGATTCCAGAATTATTACCCAAATTATATCCTGTACCATTAACTAAACCAAAATCAGTAAAGCCGCTGTATTCATCTATTAAATCACACTGATAAATTGGCTTTTTAAACGTTGGCGTACCGTAGCCATCAGTAATAACCTCTGGGTCTGCCATATATTTATCTGTCGCACGATATACTTTATAACCCTCAAAATCATTAATATTGCCAACAAACGGATCTCTAGTCCTCGTATCTGCAATATCATCCCAAGTAAGAATGACTTCTCCGTCTCCTGCTGTAGCAGAAATCGTTGGCATTTTAGGTGGTTGAGCAAACCTATAATCTTTTTCATAAATGACTTGTACGATCCTTTTCAATTCATACAAAGCAGGTGATTCGTGTTCGGGACTATTTAACCCAGCTAAAGGGTCGTATGAATGAAGCTCGGCCATTGAGACTCTTTCAACTCGGCCTTGGAAAAGCGGGAAAGGACCTGAAGCAAAAACCTCAACTAAGTTTGAAATATTTCCCTCAAATTCTTCTAAGGTGTCACCACCAACTAAATCCCACATAACTTGATCATTCTTAAACCACGCCGTTTCATTTGATGCTGCATGGCTTGGAATAGGAAACATTCGGAAAGAAGTAAGGCCAACCATATCAGATTCGGAAACATCTGTGGTATTGAAATTTGGCTCACAACCAACGCCTTCAACAAAATCAGGCTTATGGTTACACTCTGATCCATCTGCATCAGGACCAGTATAATTTAATTCGCCAGGAGCAACACCATCTATCCCAATGTCATCTCCAAAATACTCAGAAAGTTGATATATGCCATCGCCATTTAAGTCCTCACCATCTTCCCAATCTTGATCCTCATCAGCATCCCAGTGCGGCTTAAGATCATCAGCCGTTAATTTGTAATATTCTAAAAATGCATTAAGGTCTGTTATACCATCAGTTGCGCCTACTATAGCTGTCGCTTCATTATCTCTTTTTTCGTCGATCAACCCGTCTAGATCATTATCGATCATATCATATGCAAGCCCTGGACTTTCTAAATATGCAAATCCCATAACACCAGTAGGAAGTCCGCCCGAACCAACTCCATTAATATCCCAAGAATATGACATGTCAATTTCAGCATCAAAAAAACCTATATCATCTGACGCATCATTACCAATACCGTTATCAACCCAATACCCAAAAGCAACATCTCTGAGATCATACTGTGAAACGTTTGCAATGGAATACTCCCAAAAGATAGCATCCCGAGCCTGAGGATTATTCCACTGAAAACCTCTAACTGACACCCTAAGTCCTAATCCCCCCCAAGGCTCACCTCGCTGTTTTGTAACATCTGGTTTAATATCACCTATGTTATAACCTGGTCGAGGATAATATTTTACAAAATCTTCAGGGCCAAGATTTTCAAGGTCTTGCGCATCATTTACTACATAATAACTTTCTTGGTCTGCATACTTAACCCCTCTACCAAACCGGCCATTCCATTCTCCAGGCCACTTTTTTTCTAGTCCCGTAGAAGGCCAACCGCTGGTAGGCCACGAATCTTCAATATTTGAAACAGCTGGGTATTCACCAGATTCATTAAAATATCCAAAGACAGGATAAAACCCCCATTCGACAGTTCCAGTAGGGTCACGGTCCATTTCTTCTCTATAACTAGTCTGTAAGTAATGAAGCGTATGCTTATCTTGTGTAAAAATATCTATCGGCTCTGTAAGTGGAATTGTATCAACCGTCGATGGGTCACCATCATCTTTAATATACACCTTTGCACCGACTAGCAAACCGATTCCATCAACCATTTTTACACCATCATTATTGTTAGGCCATCTTGAGGCATTAATTGCCGGCCAATCTGAAAGCTCTGTTGTGTTTTTAAAATATAAAAGCACTCTGTTACCAGTCATGTACCCTTCTCTCTCAGCAGATGGGTCCCCAGCAGGATCTTCTGGACCAGCATACGGTTTACCCTGAGAAAAAAGTAAAGTAAATATAAATGGTACTAATAAAGCGAATGATTTATTCACTAAAAATTTACTCCTACACCAATTTTGACCATTCTGGGGGAAGAATACATAGAGGGGTTTTTTACGCGATCCTCATAATCATTAAAGTCACTACGGTGAGATGCAATATCTGTTTCTTTTACAACAGCTGTATATGCTCTTCCTGTCTGTTCGTTAACCGACTCTTCATTTAACCTATCAAACAAATTGTAAATATTAACATCTAGGTTAGCATTATAACCGCCTGGCAGTTTAAAACGATAATAAAATGAACAATCCACTGAATATTTTTCAGGACGATAATCGTTATTTGGATAAAGATTGATTCTTGAGAGCACACTTTCACTTTGAGGTGCAAAAGTATAAGGCGAACCAGAATTATAATATGCTGTCATAGACCCACCATATTTATCTGTACCATAAATTAAAGATCCATTTAAGGTGTGCCTTTGATCCCAGCTCATCGGAATAAATCTATTAACGGGGTCTTGATTATTACCCGCTCTATCAAAAGTTTGACCAGGCGAATCGGCATTACCTCTAGTGTATTGTAATGTGTAGTTCACCATACCTTTTAATTGACCAAAAGCCATGTCTAACTTCAATTCTAATCCACGGACATTACCGTAATCTTTATTCGAATATAATCCATATCTAACCTGGTTATAAGTTGAAATTGTTTTTGTTGTTAAAAGGTTATAGATGTCTCTATAAAATAAAGCCACATCTAAGGCCATCATTTGATTCAACTCTTGCCATAGACCAATCTCATAGGTAATCGTTTTTTCTGGCTCAAGTAATGTGTTCCCCATCCTAGTAACAAAATTATTTGGATCAACCAGAAAACTATTATTTTCGTACATTGCATACATGGGCGGCATTTGGAAGAAATGCCCATAACTAAAATGAAGCACTGCTTGCCCGCCTAATTGATAAGCAAAGCCAAGTCTAGGGCTTAATTGAGAAATAATAGGAGCATTTGGATAAAGGCTCATCATGGAATCCGGCAAAATAAGCTGATTAGCAGGGTTCCTTCTATCAGAGGGGTAAACACTTTGAGGATCAAATTGATCATACCGAAGACCAATATTAATAACCATATCATCAAATTCCATCTTATCTTGCACATAAAATGCTAATTCTTGTGGGGTGATGCTATATACATCTGCGTATGCAGAAGAATCACCAAAAATTTCAGGAGCATAAACAGAATCATTATTGGTGTTATAATATTTGTTCCTGATCTCATACCACTCATTCTTCAGATCGTGACCAAAGTAATGAAGACCAGCTTTTATGCTATGCGTATGATTTGCTTGCCAGTTAATATCTAGCTTAAGTGTCTGATCAACCATCGATCTTGTAGTGTGGTTTTTTGATTGGCCTCCAGTTAAAAATCCAGGGCCATAACTATCAAAATAACGATCATGAACATATCTGCTATCAAGAGGATCTTCATATACATAACTACCATAATCGTTATCAACTACAGAATATTTTAATTCATAGAATAATTTCTGAGAAAACATCTGATTCAATTGAAAGGCAAAATAGTTTGTTACTTTGTGATCAGTTGATCTTCCATCTGGATTATATTTAAATGAGTGGTCATACCCTTGCCAACTATCATTACTATGTGAATATAATGTTGAAAAACGAATACCATTAAAAAGATTAAAACTCAATTTAAATAGTGCAGATAAATTATTGCTTGAGTTCATGGAGACATATGAGCTATCCCCAGTTTTTTCAGAAAACCAGGTAGTTGGATCATCACTGTAAAAATTAGAATAATTATCTACCTCAAATAATCTTAATCCGTTTAGATGACCATTGTTAGTCTGAACGCGAAGATTACTAAAAAAGGTAACCTTATCCCCAATCACAGGGCCGCCTAAACTAAACTTTATATCTTGACTAGTATTTATAGAGGGGTCCAAACCAACAAATATATCCGAATTGTCAGTATAGTAAGAAGATCCCCCTAGGGACACCGAACCCTCAAATTTTGGGCCACCATCTCTTGTTACTACATTAACTACACCACTCATTGCTCTACCATATTCTGCGTTAAATGTCCCAGTAACAACCTCTAAGTCTTGTACTGCTTCAGGCTGGATATCAACTGTAGCGCTAGAACCACCAAAGGTTTCGTCAACCTGGATCCCATCAACCATGTAAGTTACTTCTGTATTTCTACCGCCTCTAAAATGCCCATTCACAACGCCCGCTTGCATATTAACTACAGCACCAACGTTTTCAACAGGCAAAGCATTTATTTCATCTCCAGAAATATTTTTAATTGTACCTGTTTGGTCTTTCTTTTGAGAAAATCGTGCGACTTCGACAGTAACAACTTCACCTTCAATAACCGTCTGCTCTAGTTCAGCTTCTAATGAAAAAGTCCTGTTTACTGATACAGATATATTCTCCATTTTCATGGACTTATATCCGATCATATCAATTTTAAGATTATATTTTCCTGGAGGAATATTAATGAGAGTAAATCGGCCAGTTTCATCTGAGGCTGACCCAAATGAAGTATTTTCAAGGTACACATTAGCACCAGGTAATGGCGCTAAGTCAGATTTATCTTTTATCAAACCTGATATTTTACCAGTAGTCTGAGCGAAGAGATTAATACTCATCAATATATGTATAATGTATTTAATCATAAAATTTATACTAAGAAGAGTGTGTAAATATATACTAGTTCCGCATTTTGTAGGAAAAAGAAAGGCAGGTAAAAACCTGCCTCTCTTTTTCTAAATTAAATGAAGTTATTTTAATAAAATCATTTTTTGAGTTTTAGAATTAACCCCAGCGTCTAAACGATAAAAATAAACACCAGAAGCATGCCTACCTGCATTCCATTGAATCGTATGGAATCCAGCAACTCTATTTTCATTTACTAAGGTTTCAACTAACCTACCTGTTACACTGTAAATACCTAAGCTTACTTTCTGGTTTTCAGGAAGTGAAAACTTAATATTTGTTACAGGGTTAAATGGATTTGGATAGTTTTGATAAAGAGCAAATACCTCTGGGGCAATTGGAGCTTCATTATCATTACTTAAGACAGTCGCCTGATCACCAATCCATGTGAAGGACCACTCCTGTGGATTATTCCACTGTTGATCAGTTGAAAGGGTAGAATAACCAACTCGTCCCTCCAAAGTGCCATTATCGTTATCATGAAAATAAATATCAATAGGTATCCTCATTCCGTTCATAGGATGAAATCTTGGATCCCCAGATAGAATTGCTAGGGTATCTAAAGATATTTTCCCTTCTACTACGTAGTCAGGATCAAATCCTTCAAAGTAGTAATGATCCTGATCAGAATTACCAATGCTTACGTTACCTGGATTATCTAGCTGTAATGTATTTTCATTAGAATATAAGATATAATCAGGCTCATCTCCTCTATTAATTGAATTATGCTTTGGACCTCTCCAATCATATAGTCCAATAAATAATTGCATTGCATCCTGTTCATACCAATTACCTTCTCCAAAGTAATAATCATCGTCGATAACATCTGCAGCATAATATAAGTAATCATCGTCGATCGCCATATAAACAGTTGCATTAAGATCAGACTCATCATCCACACTAGAATAAACACCGCCTGTAGTTGGGTTGATTATGAATGGCATAATTCCACTATCAGCCCACTCTGATACATCGCCATCAGCTACAAAGTTAGATGGTACATTCAATGATATTGTTGGTATACCTTTTGCAGTATTTGTAACCGGAGCGCTTGATGCACCAAAATCACCAACATTACCAGCAGCATCTACAGCCACGACAGCATAATAATAAGTTACGTTTGCATCCTCAAGAGGATAAAAAAGATAATGAGTTGCTGTTTGGGCACCTTCCAATACGTTAGAGGCAACAAGCTCAACGCCTGGAACGCCTAATTCAGTTATTGGACTCTCACTAGCAAACACGTCATACATCTCTTCCTCTTCTCCATCAACGTCAGTCCAAGTAACCAAGTTAAAGTTAGCACCTGGTATTCCACTTACATTTTCAGGAGCAACTGGCGCAACCACATCAATGTCTGGTGTACCTGTCCACATATTATCAAAGTGGAATGTTCTGCCTGCAGCACCATTACCTTCAGATAAGATCTGAAAAGCTGTAATTGCGCTTGTGTCAAAATCTGAGGTGTTATCTACATATGCAAAATCTTTCAATGCATACTTATAATGGTTCCAGCCACCAGCAGCAACTGGCGTAAAGTTTCCACCTACTTTGCCATTATCACCTGATTCAAACTGCAACCTTAACTGCGGAGCATCTGCTTCAGAGTGCATCCAAAAAGAAATTGAGTCACTTAGCCATTCGTTGCCACTATGAAGATCTACTGGAGGGGCGATATTAAGACCACCGCCAGTCCAGGCATCCTGTTGAACATAAGTTAGTGCATTGGTACCTGGAATATATCCACCACCTTCGGTGACAAACATTTGCGCACCACCCCATGCAAATGGATTACCCCATCCTGGAGGCGTGCCCATACCGTTAAAGATTACAAGATCTACACCTTTATATCCGACCAACTTAAAATCGTCCAGGATCACCGTACCACTTACATGATCTCCTTCTCCGCCGCCGCCGACTGAGAACTCAAGGTGAAAACCACCAACAGCATGTGCATCAAATTCATAATTATCAGCGTCGCCAGCCCAACCAGTTAGATTTAGGCCACCGCCATTCCAGTCGTCATTTCTAACTAATGGCATAGTAACTGTATTCCAACCAGGTTCACTATCTAGTATATAGTGAAAAGAGTAATAATACTCCCCAAGACCTGAATAATTTTCATCAACTCCTGCATAGTCGCTAATATTTAATCTTAAATGAATACGATTTACTTCTGAAGCTGGAATAGAATTATAGTACTTAAAAGATATACTATCATATCCAGACCAATCCCACAAGTCACCCTCCTCAGGTGTGACTCTAAAAACAGCATCAGGATTAAATGTATCATCTTCATTAACTAAAAGCTGTCCAGGGCTAGCTTGTTTTTCAAAGGTAAATGTCCAATACCCCGTGGCTGTAGGAACAGATAATTTTAAGGTTCCATCATCAGTAGGGTGAACAGTGTATGTAATTGATTCAGGAGCACCAGAAGAACCTGTTATTCCATCACCGTCATCAGATAACTCACTTCCATTGTACGCTTTCGCTATTCCTAAAAAAGCACCAACGCCTGACAATGTTAATGTGTTTGCTGTTGCGTCATGAGCATATGTAGCTGCATTAGAACCATCGTGTGGGGCGACTGGGGCTCCACAGCCTTCAGCATCAACGCTATCTTGCCATGTTTCATTCCAAGTATCAGCACCTAAAACGTTTTGGAAAGATCCATCTGCATTAAATATATATTCATCATCAAATAAACATCCTCTAGTGGTTACATCGGCAACAGAATTTTGCCACCAAGATCCATCATCCTGATTAGGACCAACTTTAAAAGCACCTTCTATTGGAGCAAGCCTCCAAGTTCCAGCAAGATCAAATGATGGTAG
>SGYO01000010.1 GCA_004321745.1 bacterium
ATAATCTACATCCTACAGTACCTCAAGGGTTAACCGCGCTTGAGAGTGGTACTAGCGTGATATTACAATGGACTGTTCAAATAGATGAGGATTTTAGTTATCATAACATATATAGAAATGATCTTAGCAGTTTAGATCCTGCAATGGTCTTTACCACCACAGACTCTTTTTATGTTGACCAGGAGGGAACTAATGGTTCATATGAATACTGGATCACAGCGGTAGATAGTGCTGGTAATGAAAGTGATGCTTCTGATATTGCTGCAGTCGTATTATCTGCATCAGCTACCACAGCGGTGCCTACTGTATTTGCATTGGAGCAGAATTATCCAAATCCATTTAATCCTAGTACGCAGATACGTTATGCACTTCCGGAAGCTACACGCGTTACAATTACTGTATATGACATGATGGGAAGGAAAGTAAGGATGCTAGTTCAAGATACTCAATCAGCTGGGTATCACACAGCGCTGTGGAATGCGACCAATGACAGAGGATTACCTGTGAGTGCTGGCATGTATATATACACCTTACAGGCTGGTGATCATCATCACATGAAAAAAATGATATTGTTGAAGTAGAGTAATTCTTAATGAAAGTTTTGTTATGCATGGCATTTATTTTTTGCTTTTCTTTTTCTCAGCAAAACTCTGAGCATATAAAAGTTGTCGAACATAAAAAAAGTTGGAAAGCGTATAGGTCTGGAGTTGAAATACCAAAATCGCATTTTTTTAATGTCTTAAATGATGAATATAATAGGGACCAATCTAAAGCGTATGAAAAAAAGTTTATGAACCAACGTTTTAAATTGAGCTGTTTTATGTGCGGTAATTCAACTCTTGGAATACTTAGTCTGGCAGCTAGTAACATGGAAATGGTAAATTATACGTTATATGGCTACTTATTATCTAACTTTTTAAAGCGCATATTAAGGGTAAAGGATGTTGATGTTAGTTATGAGGAGGCGTTAAAAATGGCTAATGAGTATAACCAAACTATTTCAGGCAAAGGTAAAATTGCCATCTAAAATTTTATAAAAATCAAGCCTCATTGATTTATGTTTTCTAAATTTTAATAATGATGGCCTCCAGAAAAAAACTAATCCAACTAGTAATTTACTTTTTTTCATCTCTCAATTTTTCATTTTCAGACATTATAATCAAAAATAATACAGAATGGTTACGTAATAAAAATATAACTCAAAATGTCATCGTAAAACCTGGAGCAACCTTAACAATTAAAGAAAATGTTAGTATTTATATTCAAAATGAAAATAAAGAAAGTGAAAACAGCGGAATACAATTTATCATTAGTGGAACTTTAAAACTATTGGGGAGTAGACAAAATCCTATTTTTATTGGTCCTAAATCAAATTCGAATGATAAAAATTATTGGCAAGGATTGAAATTTGATAGTACCCAAAATGGTAGTGTAATAGATTTTCTCAAGCTTTCAAATGCTACAAATGCCTTGGATGTCAGGTCTCCTGTAAAAATATCCAATACTACAATAAAATCTTCCGGAGGCGATGCTCTCTACATTAATTCTGAAAATTCTGACTCTATTTCATTAAGTAACATTGAAATTTTTAATTCTGAGGGTATTTCGCTTTTCATTGAAAAAGGAAATGTAAATATCGACTGGCTGAGCGTCGCAAAAGGCGTTGGACCTGGTATAGTCAATAATACTTTCGGCATGATAAACCTTCGCAATGTAAAAATTATAAATAACTCGGATAATGGAATTATTAATCATGGTCATCTAACAGCTTCAAATTTATTTGTAAGTCAAAATAGACATGGTTTAGTGCTAACACCTGGTATAAGTGTAATTACTTATGCGACTATTACAAATAATAGACTCAATGGACTTCTCATTGGTGGAGGAAGTAATGTTAATATGGAGTATTGTACGATAGAACAAAATGGCGGTTTTGGGTTGGAAATAACAAATTGGAGCAAAGAAAGTTATGAAAGCGATTGGGAAGAAAAAAATGATCCATATTTATATGTAGTAAATAGCAACTTCATTGATAATTATAAAAGCAGCGCTCTAGATAAAAAGGGGTATACAAATATTTGGCCTGATTGGAATGATGCACAATATGAGGCTAGTGGATGGGTTAGTAACTATGAAACAAAAATAAAACGGAAAGTACCTTTTGGTAGGCTAGGTTGGGTGAGTTTTGATTATAATTCAAATGATGGTGGAAGCGAGTTTTCGTGGCAACCTTGCACTGGGAAAGGAGTTTGGTCACCAATTTTTGAAATTCAAAATTCCAGAGAACAAACGATAACATACCTAGACGCGCCTTTTCAATGTGGATGGAACCCTCTAGCAGGACGAAACTCCGATACTTGGCTTCAATATGAAAAATTTACTGGCTTAATTGATAGTACAGATGAATATAGTGATTGGGTTATACGGAAGATAGACCTACCGTCATCTAATGTTTATTATTTAAGGCATCACTTTATGAACACCTATGTGCCAAAAATAGATAGCGTTTCAATCGTCAATCCAGTAGTAAAAGACTTTGGGCTTCGCTTCTATCACGGCGGACAAGAAATATCAAGCTATGCTAATGATAATAGTAATATCTTTATTGATGGGAACCATTGGAGCTCTGCTATCAAAAGTGAGGGGCTCATCAACAAAAATATTGGAGATTTAGATTTAGAAATTCAAAATACTCTTGAAAATCAACTTGAAAAAAGTTATTCAAATGTTCAAAATGACGTAGTAATTGATATTACGTCTCCAACAAAAGGTCTAGCATATCAAGAAGTAAAAATGGTTGAGATATCTTGGGAAACTAATGGATGGCTTCCTCTCGTGGATATATTTGTAAGCTCTGATGACGGATCAAACTGGGTAAATGTTGCTAATGATATACCGAATGAAGGAAAATTCAACTGGTGGAATAATCTTATAGTTGGGGATAGCTTCCTTATAAAAATAGCGAATTCAAATAACCCTACTTATACATCTATAGTGGGACTTTGTAAAGTAATTGTAAATAAAACGCCTGTTTTAGTTGTTCCAGAAAAACCACTTAATTTTGTCACTGAAACAAGCAAACTAAATTTCCCAATTATCAATAATGGAGGTGGATCATTGATGTGGTCACTTTCTGCAAAGGAAAATTGGATATACTTTGATAAAAAAGAAGGTTCAGCAAAAAGGAAATCAATATGCACAGCCACTGTAAAAAGGTCAGGCTTAAAAACGGGTAAGTATAAAGCAGAAATAATCGTAAACTCAAATGTTGGGACGAAGAAAATACCTGTTGAGCTCATTGTAGCAAAACCATCCTTATACTTAGATACAAAGTATGTATCCTTCGATTCAACCAAAACTGCTCAAGTATTCAATATAAAAAATTACGGAGGTGGAACGTTAACCTGGAATATAGAACCTAATGTTAATTGGCTTAAAGCAGTTCCAAGTGAAGGTATCGTTCAATCTGCGACTACCGTAAAAATATTGATAGACCGCTCAAGATTAAAAATAGGAGATAACGTAACAGTTTTAACTTTGACTACAAATGTTGGTGAAAAACAAATTGATATAGAAGCTTTTCGTCCAAAAAGTTTTGTCCAAGACACTATTCGTACAGATTTTAGTCCTTGGCAATGGATGTATAGATACGATGTTTACTAGTTAAGTTAAAATTAGTCTTTGAGCCCTTTAATATACATAATAGGCAGAATGAGAAGTAGAATTGGGAAAATTTCAAACCACCATAATATAAATGATGAAATACAGACTGCGGCAATAATGATTTTTTGATTCATAATGTTTTTAACAATATAGATTTATAAAATGAATATTAACACATCTCAACTTCTAGCACTACTCTTAGCAATCGGTGTAATAATTCTGTATATATTAGGTGTTGATAGAGATTATTCATTTGTCACCAAAGATGTCAATGAATATGACAAGCTTATGGTAAGAAATGAAAAATCCAATCGAATTAAAAAATCTATAATCTCCACTCTTGAGAATATAGCATACAAGCAGTGGGCACTGGATTCATTGGCACTTATTGAAAAAAAATATGAAAGTATGGATTCAGTCTTAATTCAGCGTCTTGAAGATATAAAATTTGAGTTTGGTTACAGTGAAATGCTTGCAAGAATTAATGAAGAAAAAGAGATACGAATTGATTCAGTTGACTCCAAAAGGCCGGAGATGAATATTGAACTTGAAAAAATGCTGATCCAATATGAATTAGATTCTCTTAATAATGTTCTTGGGTTCCATCGAAGGTCATTAGATACATTGAGATCTTTAAGTCGGTATAAGTTTTATCTAAACCAACCTCGATTTGGGCAATGAAAACGTGAATAGTCTTAGCATACTTAAGCGTTTTTTTGAAATAGAATATGGTCAAAAGTTTGACCAAAGTGAACTTTATTTAAAACTACAGGAGTGTCTAGAAAAAATTAATGAGGACGGTATGTCTGTGCTAAATGATTTTTCTTTCTTTCACGGGTTTGTAAATGATGGTATACGATCTCAGAAAGTAAATGATCGTTTTTATTTCGGCCTAATCTTTCTGCAAATGCTAATCACCTTAATACTCATTTATGCTGGAATTATTTTTGGTATTTTTAATATCATTTTAATAACTGTTTTGATTTTGGTAGAAATTTTATTGTTTTGGATAATTTCAGCTACGAAAAGGCAAAGTATCTTTTTAAATAAAATAAGAAAGTGGTCTATGGGGTTCTATAGTGATATAGATTTAGCCAATTTTTTATCTATTGAGTCATTACAAAATTTCCTATCTATTGAGCCCTTTGATGAGAAGAAATATGCGAAACTATGGCTGAAAGAAATGTCTACTAGTATGGATCATGACTGGCAGGATATTATTTTAGAATTACATCCTAATGAGAATCAGTTAATACCAAATATCAGAGTTACCCTGGGCGGAGTAAGGAAGACAATGCAACCTGCTAGTGAATATGGTTTTTCAAATATTGAAAATAGCTCGCCCAATATTTTACTTATAACCTTGTTACTTTTTTCTAGGAAAAAAAAGATAAGATTTTTTGGTTTGGATTATGAAAAAGAAAGCATTCAAACAAGAATAGATCAATTGAATAATCACTTTGAGTTACTTTTTGGGAAAAGAAAACAAAAACCAATTGAATACGATGATGAACAAGAATGTTGGGAAACAATAATCAAGATTGTAGATCGTTCAAGTACTGCCCGCAATGATATACGTCAAAGTCTTGATGTTTTTGGGAAAATTATAAATTCGTATGTTGGGTATGATGCAGTATAATTATTTGAAGATTAAGTTTTTCATATTATTGCATGCTTTTTTATTATCTAATCTATTGATAGCTCAAAAGTATATTTTTGAGGGCGACCCACAGTTAATTTTTGAGGAGGGGAGTTTTAAACAGAATTACAATACTGGCTTGTTTTTTTATAACACAAACCAATGGGATTTGGCAATTAAGCTACTAAAAAGATGTGATGAGCTTACAAGAAGAAAAACAATCCATTATAAACCATTGGCATGGAGTCATATTTACATTGGAGATTATGCTGCAGCGGCAAAGTTTTTGAAAAAAATAAAAAATAAAAAGCACGCAGATTTAGTTAGACTAGTGTTGAAAGATTTGAAAAAACTTCCTAAAAGAAAAAAAATAGAAAAAGAGTTGATTGATAAACTTTACAGAGAAAAAAGGGATTTAGTTAAGGATGCAAAGCGAAAAACGATTGCGTTCGCAAAAATTGAGGTCAGTAATTACGGACCTTAGACGAAATACTACTCTTCAACTTTAATTTTTATATCGAGTATATTCTCAGAGAGCTTTACTATTTCCATCTCAGATGTCATTACAATACCATCCGCTTCAACTATATCTGCAATTAGTGGCCCTATAGAATTCAACTGTTCGCTATTTAGTAGCTCTTTCATTCTATTTAGAACTGCGTTGATATACACGCTTCTTTTTCCTGGGTTTTTAGTTGAAAGAACATCATGAGCTTCTGCGAAAAATTTCTCTGCTCTATCCTCTGAATGCTCAGGGAAAAGTTTAGTTATTGCATTAATCCAAGATTCTTTTTCTTCATAGCTAGCTTGTTGATCTGCTATCTGTATCGAGGCAAATAGATGGGTTACTGCTTCAAGCGGTGACATGTTGTTTGGATCATTTATTTCACTTTTCTTTTTTGAGCTAAAAAATCCCATATTACAAGTTCTCCCACTCTTCAACTGTGAGTGTTTTCATACTAAATGCATGAATTTCATGCTTCATAAGGTCTCCAAGGGCAGCATAAACAATTTTGTGACGATCTATTAAGCTTTTATCTACAAATTGATCGGATACAATGGTAGCCTCTAGATGGAATCCACCATTGTGTTGTTCATGATTAAGATGTCTGCCTGTAAAGTCTTTAATTTCAAAGTGCTTTAAGTTGATAGAATCACTAATTATTTGATTTATTTTATCGCCAATATCCATTCGCTTGTTTTTAATGTTTTGTTATAATATATGTAGTGAATATATCTAAAATTTTTCATTTAACGGAAGAAGATAAAGCGGAATATAAGCTGTTGATCGATAAGATCGATTTAAATGATGCATCCAAAATTATCGATATGCTAAACTCCAAATTAGATACCATGACAACCTCAAAGAGCTTAAACAGTATTGAGACTGATTTAATTAAATATGTTTCAGTATTATTAAATATTTATCAAACCTATCCTGGCCTTACTGATTCAATTAAAAGAAGAATATTGTTTGCTTTATCTTATTTTTGTGATTCAAATGATGATATTCCGGATGTTGTACCAGAAATTGGATATCTAGATGATGCTGTTGTCGCAAGATGGGTGATTGAGTCAATTGGAAGAGAGCTACCGGATGTCAGTTTGGCTTAAAAAATATTTATTCTTCCTCGCTTGAATCCATTTTAGCAAAGTCCTCCTCTGAAAACTGCCATTGACATTTATAGCACCACCATGGTTTTCCGTAATAAGATGGGCTGTTCTCTACTAACTCTAATTCTCGCTGACACTTCGGACATTTTTTCTCAGTTCCTGGCTCTGGCCACTCATAATCTGGTCTGTATTTGAGACCGTCTTCAAAAGTATGATGTTTCATGTGATAAAATTACGAATGTTCAACAGAGCTTAGAATAAAAAATTTAGCTTATTTGAAAAACAAGAAAAACAGCCATTAATACAAGACTAAGAGCAGTAAGTTTTTTAACCATAAACTGAGCATCTAAAGTTTTGGTTTCTTTAATATAATTTTCGTAGAACAAAAATACTTCCAGAGTATCATTTGGTGCTACATAAACCCTTTTGTAGGCATCTGAAAGATCCTCTTCTACATACCTTTTTGTAAGCTCTCGTGGAAGGTAACCAACCAAGTGAAACCCGGGTAGAACTGGTATAGGGCCGGGAAGCGGATTTTTGCCTATATATATACCATCAATATAAAAAGGAACATCCATGCTGTCAGTCTTCAAATCAATGAAGCCAAATTTTTCCATATCCTTACTTCTTTGGCCGTGTAAGGAGAGCAAAGATAACACTACAATCAATGAATATTTTTTAAATCTCAACATTTACATTAAATTATTTTCAACTTTAGCTTTGTTCAAATAAGTAAATTTAATTTGTATTTATGTTCAGAATTTGGATAATACAACGCTTAATTCCTATATCGGTTAGTTTAATGCTTTCCTCATGCGCTTATTTTAACACTTTTTATAACGCAGAAAGATATTTTAAAGAGGCTGACCTACTTAGGTTAGAAAAATCTGATAAAGCTATTCCTTTAAGAGCTATCGATAATTATGGTAAAACTATACAGAAGTGTAAAGTAGTGCTATCAGACTATCCTGAATCAAAATACGTTAATGATGCTATTTTATTAATGGCGAAAGCTCAGTTTTATCGCTCTGAATATGATAATGCTATCTCAAACCTAAAGTTGATTTTTGATAAAGGAAGTAAAGATCAAATTGCTGAAGCAAAATACTGGTCAGCAGTTTGTAAATGGAAGAAAGGAAAAACTCAAACTGCTATTGATGAGCTTGAGTTTATCATTGATGGTTCTTTGAAAAATGATTTAGTAGCTCAGAGTCATTTATCCCTTGCAGATATTTTCCTTGAGCTAAATCGAAATAATGATTTTTTATTTCACCTTGAGGAAGGTGCAAAAGTAATTAAAGAAAGAGGTAAGAAAGGGATAGTATACAACCAACTAGCGGAAATAGCGTTTAGCAATGAAAACTATTCAGTAGCACAAAGCGCGTATAAAGAGGTTATAAAAAATTCTCTTACGAAAGAAAAAATTGAAAATGCGCATATTCAGATTTTAAAGATTTCAAGAATTTTAGGTGATCACAGAAGCGTTGAGAGAAAAATAAAATCAATGCTCGTTGATGAAAAATTTAAAAATATTAAAGGCGATCTCGAGCTTGAGTTAGCTCAGCTATTTATAGATCAAAACGATGTCGACAATTCTGTGGTTAGGTTAGAATCCATTGTTAATGATTACTCAAGGACAGAAACTTCTGCAGAAGCTTATTATTTGCTGGGGCAATTGTATCTTTCTGAGTTGTGGAATCCAAGTATTGCAAAAGAGAAATTTGCCCAAGTAAAAAAAGAATATAATAGGACTGAATATGGTCCTTTTTGCGACTCTAAAATAAAAGCTATAGATAAGTATATCGATGCATTAGCCTCGTTAAAAAAATATGATGTAAAGCTTGATACCCTAAGTAATGATTCAATAAAATTAGACTCAACAAAAATTGTTGATGAAATGCCAAAAAAACCTATTCAAAAACTTCTCTATCTTATCGGAGATATTGAAGCCTTCAGTTTTGAAAGAGTTGACTCTGGTATCGTTTATTTTGAAAGAATTCTTGAAGAGGGCTCATCATCTCAATATTATCCAAAAGCGTTATTTACTCTTTCTATGATTTTTTCTGAACTAGCAGATTCCTCAAAGTTAGAATATTACAGTTCTCTTTTAAAAACTGAGTTTCCAGCTTCAGACTATACGTCATATTTATTTGATAATGAAAATATTGATTCATCCCTTCGGCCTATAGAGCAACTTTATTCGGATGCGGAAAAAATGTGGAAACAAAACCCTTTATATTCACTAAAGCAATTTAAAAGAGTAATTCAGACAGATTCACTAAGTGAATTGTCCGTATCTGCAGCATACTTTTTGGGATATCAATATGATTATAAATATGCAGAGTTGGATAGTGCGGCTAAATATTATGCTTGGATAAGTTCCATGCACCCAAATTCTGAACAAAATAATATTGCAAAAATGAGAGTTCAAGTCATCCAGAATATGTTATCAACATTAAAAAATGATTCAACTGTAACTACGAACTAATAAGTGATAATACGTAAATATTTATTTTCAATATTATATAGAACCATACGATTCTCAGTCAAATTGCTGGTATCTTTTTTTCAATTCATATCTGGTCAAAAAAAGGATCTTGAATCCATAGTTGAATTCGGAGATGTTAACCTCATTAGAATTAACAAATATTTTGGTTCATTTGCATATTCTTTTCCCATTCCAAATGATATTGCCATTGAAGTGTATGACTTGAAGTTTAAATCTCCTCTGCTAGCAGCTTCATTTAAATCAGAAAAAGATTTAATTGATATATGGTTAAAGCTTGGTCTTGGAGGAGCTGTTTTGAAAACAATCATGAGTGAGAAAAGGAATGGGAACGCTAGACCAAGATTGCAGCAGGTAAGGTTAGAGCGTCAGGCTTGCTTAGTGAATGCGCTTGGACTTCCGGGCGAAGGCGTGAAATTATTTTCAAATTCCATTATTGATTCACCATTATGGTCGAATGATAAACCTTTAGGCTTATCAATAGGAGGGGAGAATTTTGATAATTACATAGATTGTTTTGATACAATTGAAAAACAGTTAAAAACTACATCTATCAATAATTACTTTTATGAATTAAATATAAGTTGCCCTAATACGGATACTGGTAGTTGCCTTGGAGATAGTTTGTCTGATTTAGAAAAGCTAATTGATTACATGCGACGTTACAGTTCAAAGGCAATTTCAATAAAAGTCTCACCAGATTGGGGAGATGAGCATTTAAAAAGCATCGGAGATATTATACTTGCAAAAGAAAAAATGATCGTAAATGCTGGCAATACACAGTTTAAGACCATTGAATACCTTGGTCTAAAAAAGGATAGTCTACCAAGAGGCGGCGGAGGATTAAGCGGTCTAGCAATTTTTCCGCGTACCCTTCAAATGATTAATTTATTTTCTGATATGAATTTAACTATAATGGCCACAGGTGGTATTTCCACCGTCCATCATTTAAATGCTGCTAGAGATGCAGGTGCAACATTATTTGGAATGGCAACTTCTCTTATTATGGATCCATACTGCATTCCGAAGATTAACTATAACTTATCAAAAGGGTATTAAAACTGCTTACGGTCACACTTTTTGAGCCAAAAATTCCTCCTAATACAGGTAATATTGCTAGGTTATGTGGGGCTAATAATGTAAAACTAGATTTAGTAGGTAACCTGGGCTTTGATATGGAAAATAAATACCTGAAAAGAGCAGGGTTAGATTATTGGGATCATATAAAATGGGAATACTTTCCAAGTATCCATGAATACTGTTTGAATGCATTTCAAAATAAGTTTCATCTGCTCACAACAAAATCAAAAAATATTTACACGGATAGAATTTTTACTAAAAATGATATTATTATTTTTGGTAGCGAGACAGCAGGTATATCTGAAGATATTTTAAATGAATATCCAGAAAATGCATGCACGATACCTATGATAAATAAGAATATTCGTAGTCTAAATCTTGCTACGAGTGTTGGCATTGTTTTATATGAGGCGATAAGGCAGATCAATGAGAAATAATGTAGTCATTTTCATTCTAGTTACATTCTTTTGGTCATGCTCTAGCGCACCAAGGTATGCTAGATCAAGTACAAATCATAAAAGTAAAAAAACGGTCAAAGTAACTCAGAAAAAAGGAAAAACGAAACGCCACCCTAAATTCATTGATCCGAAAACTGTAAATACAAATGTGAAACACAAAAAAAGAATGGTAGGGACAAGTTCTTTTTATGCAGAGGATTTTCATGGTAAGCTTACAGCAAATGGCGAGATTTATGATATGTATGGACTAACTGCTGCACATAAAACATTGCCTTTAAATACAGTAGCAAGAGTAACCAATTTAGATAATGGAAAATCATTGATTTTAAGAATTAATGATAGAGGTCCTTACATTGAGGGTAGAATGTTAGATTGTTCTTATGGCGCCGCAAAAAAATTAGATTTTATCAAACAAGGTACTGCCAAAGTTCAGGTTGATATTATAGAATGGGGTGATGGTAAATACATGCATCACAGAGAAAGACCAAAATGATTAAGGTTCTATTAATAACCAACCCTAAAAGTGGAATTCTTAGATATAAAGATTCTTTAAATATCGTTATAAGTGAACTTAAAAAATATGATATAGAATATACTTTAAACAAAACTGAATATGCTGCCCATGCTGTTGAATTAGTAAAGCAAACAGATTTAAAGCAGTACGATTCTGTTTGTGCAATGGGAGGTGATGGAACATTATTTGAAGTTCTTAATGGAATGCTTAATAGAAGCGAAAATGAAAGAATACCGATCTCAATAATTCCTAATGGTACTGGAAACTCATTTATGAAAACTGTAGGTATTGAAAATGTAGTCGATGCTGTAGGAAAAATATCTAAAAATGAGCCTAAAAATCTCGATATGATGAGAGTGGTGTGCGGTGAAAATATATATTATTCATTAAACTTGATTGGTTGGGGTATGGCCACGGATATTTCAGTTTTAGCAGAAAAGCTAAGATTCTTCGGCGGGCAGCGTTATAATATTGCATCTGTATTTGAAATTATCAAAAACAAGAGAAGAGATTCAAAATTGATTGTTGATGGAAAGGAGCGAGATGGCGACTTTTCATTTATAATTGCATGTAATACCAAGTACGTGGGCAAAGATATGAAAATGGCTCCGAAAGCAAAAATAGACGATGGCGAAATCGATTTAATTATTGTCAAGAAAACCTCTAGCTTTACTTTGTTTTCTGTTTTTCCAAAATTATTTGATGGATCCCACATAGATCACAATGCTTGCGAATATGTTCATTGTAAATCTTTTTCTATTCAACCTAGCGAGGATGGTAGTTTGAACATTGATGGTGAGATTATTGGAAGAACTCCCGTTTCAGTTAACATTGTTAAAAATGGGGTTGAACTTATAGTCTAATTTTTATAGGCTAGGCATTGTAAATTTAGATATGAAAGAGCTTGAAGGTAGAAAATTAATACTTATTTTAGGGATGCCTCTTGGTCTAGGGTGCATTTACTTTGGAAATCCTGCTTTCGCGATTGTAACAGCACTAATTATGATTTTAGGTATTGATGAATTTTATAAAATGTGTGAACTAAAAGGTTCTTCACCAAACCGTATTTTTGGATTTATTATTACTTTATTTGTTGCGCTTGCTTATGTTGGAATTTACTCTCACCATCAGATTACGGTGCTAGGGTTTTGTTGTGCTGCAGTTATCAGTGTTTTTATCATTGAAATTTTAAACAATAAAAAAGACCCATTGAATAACATTGCACACACTTTAATGGGTGTATTGTTCATCCCTGTTTTAATTGGTACGGTAATCCAAGTTAGGCAATTAGATCATATTTATAACTCAAATATTACATTATTTGTGTTTGTTTCTATTTGGTTGTGTGACACTGCAGCATTCTTTTTTGGGACAAAATTCGGTAAAAAAAAGATCTTACCCGATATTAGCCCCAAGAAAAGTTGGGTCGGTTCTATTTCAGGGTTTATAGTTTCAGTTTTAACATTTTTTGTTGCTTTTAAATTTGATTTGTTAGGAGCTTCATATAATCTTTATGACAGCCTGGTTTTTGGGATAATTACTGGTATTTTTGGTCAATTAGGAGATTTTGGTGAATCACTGCTAAAAAGAGATGTTGGCGTGAAAGACTCAGGACAAATTTTAAGAGGTCATGGAGGCATACTTGACCGCTTTGATTCTCTACTATTTTCCGCGCCTTTGGTTTATATTTACCTCCTTGTTTTTAAATATTAATTAAAGAATAACTTTTTTAATAAGAAAATCTAATATTGAAACTTCGATCTATACTTGCAACAGACTGCGGTAGTACAACAACAAAAGCTATTTTAATTGAATATGTTGATGGCGAGTATCGCTTAACCTATAGGGGTGAAGCTCCAACAACGGTTGAAGCGCCCTTTGAAGATGTGACCAGAGGTGTACTTAATGCTGCCATGGAGGTTGAAGAGCTTTCTGGACGCAAAATACTAGATGATGATAGCATAATAACTCCTCAAAAAGGAGATTCTGGTGTAGATATTTATATTTCTACCAGTTCTGCTGGAGGTGGTCTTCAGATGATGGTTGCAGGAGTAGTCAAGTCCATGTCCGGCGAAAGTGCAGAGCGTGCAGCGCTAGGTGCCGGTTCAATAGTTATGGACGTCCTTGCCTCTAATGATGGCAGGAAACCGCATGAAAAAATAACAAGGATTAGACAGCTGAGACCTGATATGATTTTATTATCAGGGGGTGTGGATGGTGGAACTACAAAACATGTAGTTGAGCTTGCTGAAATTTTGGCAGCTGCAAATCCCCAGCCAAGGCTCGGACAGGATTATAAATTGCCTGTCATTTATGCTGGAAATAATAAAGCGACATCAGATATTGAAAGGACTCTTAGCGATTTAACTGATTTAGATGTGACCGAAAATATTAGGCCCGTGTTAGAGAAAGAAAATCTTAAACCATCTAGAGATAAAATACATGATCTATTTATGGAGCATGTTATGCAACAGGCTCCTGGTTATAAAAAATTAATGAGCTGGACAGATGCTCCTATAATGCCTACTCCAGGAGCTGTAGGTGCTTTAATAGAGATGGTTGCAAAAAAAGAAAATATATCTGTTGTTGGTGTTGATATTGGCGGTGCTACCACCGATATATTTTCAGTATTTCAGAAGCAGTTTAATAGAACAGTCAGTGCTAATCTAGGGATGAGTTATTCTATTTGCAATGTTCTTGTAGAAGCGTCTCTTTCAAATGTTTTAAGATGGGTTCCTTTTGATATAGATGAAAAAGAATTGACTAATCGGATTGGTAATAAGATGATTAGACCTACTACGGTACCTCAAAGTTTAGAAGAGCTCGTAATTGAACAAGCAATAGCTCGGGAAGCGCTTAGGCTCTCTTTTGTTCAGCACAAGGCTTTTGCAGTAAACCTTAAGGGTGTTCAGAAAGAAAGAACGATTTCAGATGCTTTTGAGCAATCTGATTCTGGTCAATCATTGGTGGATATGATCGAGCTTGATTTGATTGTTGGTTCTGGAGGGGTTCTATCTCACGCTCCAAGGAGAGAGCAGTCTGCAAAAATGTTAATTGATAGTTTTTTACCTGAGGGTATCACTTCTCTGGCAGTTGATTCAATTTTCATGATGCCTCAACTAGGAGTAATGGCTAACATTGATAAAAAATCGATAGCTGAGGAGGCTCGTGTAGCAGCCCTCGAGGTTTTTGAAAAGGATTGTTTAATCCGTTTAGGTACATGTGTTGCTCCAGTAGGAAGTATGTCTGAAAGCGAGGTTTCTCTTAAAATAAATCTAGAGTTTAAGAACGGCGAAAAGAAAAGTATCGATCTTCAATCTGGTGAGCTAATTAGAGTTGAAGTTGGTTATGAAGAAGTCAAAGCTGAGTTAATACCGGCCAAAGGTATAAATGTTGGTGCAGGTAAGGGTGAAAAAATAGATACAATAATTTTTGGGGGTCAGGTAGGACTTATATTTGATGGAAGAGGAAGGCCATTGGATGTAGGCTCAGACCCAAACGATAGAATTTCAAACTTAAAAAAGTGGGCAAGTGCTTTAAATGAATATCCGGAGTTAAAAGAATAGAATGGCACATTCATATACGCCAGGTCTTAAAGTATTAAAGAATACTAAAATTTTAAAAGAACGTAGACTGCCTTTGAAAGGTTCGGTTTCTGCCTCAATTGGTTCAGAGGTAAAACCAGATGAAATTATTGCTAGAACAGACCTTCCAGGAAATGTTCAGATGGTTAATGTGGCTAATTTGCTTAATGTAGATGCTTCCGATATAAAACAGGTCATGTTAATAGATGTTGGCTCCAAAATTGATAAAAACGACTTATTAGCTGAAACAAAAGGCTTGTTTGGATTTTTTAAATCCAATGCAAAGTCCCCAGTTGCAGGCACTGTAGAGTCAATTTCGGATGTAACCGGGCAAGTTGTAATTAGGGAAGCCCCTTTGCCAGTAGAGATAGATGCCTATATTCAAGGATCCGTTGATGAGATTATCGAGAATGAAGGAGTTGTTATAGAAAGTAAAGGCTCCTTTATTCAAGGAATTTTTGGAGTCGGCGGTGAAAGTAGAGGCAAGATAAAAGTGCTTGCGTGTAGTAGAGACTCGGAAATTACTGCTGAAATGATAACCAGCGATCTTGAAGGTATGATACTTGTTGGTGGAAATTTTATAAGTCTAGATGCGTATAAAAAGGCATTAGCATGCAACGTTGCTGGCGTTGTTGTAGGCGGGTTTAATTATTATGATTTAGAGGAAGTCTTAGGTTATACCCTTGGCGTAGCAATAACAGGATCAGAGGATTTGGTAACTTCTTTGGTGGTAACAGAGGGATATGGCAAAATTCAAATGGGCCAACAAACGTATAATCTTCTTAGTGAAAGTAATGGTCGTTTAGCATCAATAAATGGTGCTACTCAGATACGCGCAGGTGTAATCAGACCAGAGATTATAATCCCGATAAGTGATGCCTCAAAAAATGGTAATGAAAATAAAGCCGAAAAGACAATTGGAATGACAGATGGTAGCACTGTTAGAGTAATACGCTCACCAAACTTTGGTGAAATTGGAATAGTAAAAGAATTACCTGCTGAGCTAAGAAAAATGGAATCTGAAACAATGGTAAGGGTAGCAATCATTGATATTGATGGAAAACAATTTGAAGTACCTAGAAGTAACTTAGAAGTTGTGGAGATAGATTAAATGTTTCCACTGGCAAAAGGATCAATTGAGGATACTTTGACAAAAGATGACATTCAATTTATTCGTCGATTGGCAAAAAAAATTCATGATTCTGGTTTTGTAACACCTTCTGTTTTCTTTTTAGAAATGATTCGACCTTTATCTTCTCTAGGGGGGCATGCTATGGTATTTATGGGACCAATAATTAATGGTTTTATCCAATCAGATGGTTATTATAAGGCTGTAGCCCTGATGGCTAAAAAAGGATCATTAAAGATTTTATTAGATGAAATTGAGCAGCTTGAGCTATTAGATTCACATGATGGAAAGAGGCATTAACATTGAAAGATAAACAGTTCTGGGTAGGTTCAGCGATCATTGCAGTGCTGTTTTTGATTTATTGGGTCGCTGGTCACCCTTATTTTGTTACCGATCGAATAGTAATGTTTATTTCGATCATTTTTTTAAGTGCAACTTTGATCTTCTATACTAGAGCAGCTGAAAGAGGAGAAGAGTTTTTTCTAAGGCCTATACCTGCATTAAAGGCTGTTGAAGAGGCTGTGGGCCGATCAACTGAAATGGGAAGGCCTATTTTATATGTTCCAGGTATTCAAGATATGGACCAAGTTGAAACTGTAGCTGGAGTCGTTGTTCTTGGTCATGTTGCTAAAATGACAGCTCGCTATGAAACTAGCCTAAATGTACCTGTTTCAAGATCTATTGTAATGAAAGCAGCAAGAGAGTCTTGCAGAGACGCATATACTGTTGAGGGTAGGCCTGATATGTTCAATGAAGACATGGTGCATTATTTGACTGACGATCAGTTTGCTTATGCTGCCGGAGTAAATGGAATAATGGTTCGTGAAAAACCCGCCGCATGTATGTATATGGGTAAGTTTTATGCTGAATCATTGATTTTAGCTGAGACCGGTAATTCCATTGGAGCAATACAAATAGCTGGTACTGCATCTCAAGCTCAAATACCTTTTTTTGTCACAGCATGCGATTACACTTTAATAGGAGAAGAATTTTTTGCTGCTAGTGCCTACCTAAGTCAAAAGCCAGAACTAATTGGTGGTGTGAAAGGCCAGGATATGATCAAATTGTTTGTTACAGCTGCAATAGTTTTATCAACTATTTTGATGATTCTATTTGAAACAGCAGGTGTTGGTATTAATATTTCAGACTTTTTAACTATAAGGTAATTAGGAAGTATGTTCTGGAAAAGACAGGTTCCGATCTTTATTGTAGCGCTAATAGGATCAATCACTCTTTTTGGTTGGTTTATAGATCAGCCAAATGTGAAAGAATTCATTGGTGATGATGCCACGCAGTGGTTTGATGTCTTGGCTAGCTTTGCTATCATCTTAGGAGCATTAAACTTAATTAAAATGCAAATTCAAAAGGTTCTCTACCAGAAACCTGGTTGGCAGTACAGTGTGATAGCTGTTTTAGGCTTCATATTTGCTATCATTGCTGGTTTCTTTATTAAAGGGGTCGATGATTCGGTGGCTGAGTGGGGTGCCCATGTAACTTCCGATGGAACATTATTTAAATGGATGTTTGATTATGTTTTTTCCCCGATGTCTGCTACCATGTTTTCTTTATTAGCATTTTTTGTTGCATCAGCCTCATACAGGGCTTTTCGAATTAGAAATTTTGAAGCGACGCTGTTACTTGTTTCAGGTATAATAATTATGGTAGGGCGAGTTCCTATTGGGGGAGTAATATCATCATGGTTTATTATGTATCTCATTGTGCTTTTTCTAGGTATTTATGTGAATAGTATTAAAAAAGATAAGAAAGTAACATTCATTTTTGTAGCAGTGGGATTATCGCTTGTGACTATTTTCGGTACTATTATGGGATGGCCAATAGATCAACCTGGAATTTTCTATTTACCATCGATACAAGAATGGATCTATTATTATCCAAATGTAGCAGGAGCCAGAGCTATTATGATTGGTATTGGTTTGGGAATTTTTGCTACGTCTATACGTTACATTTTAGGCATTGAAAGGTCCTACATAGGTGAATAATATTAAAGATATTGAAAATATTTTTCTAAAAATTGGGAAAATAGATCGGCGCTGGATTTTTATAATTATTGCTGTCGTTGTTATTATTCCATTATTAGTTCCTATAGGTCTGCCAATTAGAGCTACTGACACATCAAAAAGCGTATATGATGCTCTTGAAAACCTTCCGAAGGGTTCTAATGTATTATTATCTGTTGAATATAGTCCTAGCACAAAGCCAGAAAACCACCCAATGACAATAAGTGTTCTTAGGCATTTATTTAGAAATGATCATAAGGTATATGTTACATGTCTTTGGCCTGACGGCCAGTTTATGGCTCAAGATGCTCTCAGTCAAGTAGCCGAGGGTGAATTCAATAAGGTTTACGGCCAAGATTATGTTTTATTAGGTTATAGGCCGGGCGGTGAAGCTGTGGTTAAGGGCATTGTTAGCAATATTCGAAAGTTGTTTTCTGTAGATGCTAAACAAACAAAGGTAGACGAAATCCCTATGATGGATGGTATAAAGAATTTCAAAGACTTTGATTTTCTGTTTAGTGCCTCAGCAGGATATCCCGGAACGATAGAATGGGTTCAGTATGCATCTGATCCTACAGGAATACCAATGAGTTCAGGTGTTACATCTATTCAAGTAAATGAGGTAATGCCTTATGTTCAATCTGGTCAAATGGTAGGGGTATTAGCAGGTATGCCTGGTGCAGCTGAATATGAGTCTTTAATAGGCCAAAAAGGTTCTGCAACGAGCGGTATGGATGCACAATCTGTTGCTCATCTTGTGATTGTACTTTTTATAGTGTTAGGTAATATTTCTTATTTTATTGATCGTAAAAGATCAAGGAAGTACTAGGGTGGCTTAATGGAATTCTCATCAATATTAGGTGCCTGGGTAGCTTCATTTTTAACTATAGGAATATTTTCATACCTTTATAAAGATAATCCATTTTACAAAATTGCTGAACATCTTTTTGTAGGAGTATCTGCTGGATATTTACTTTCTCTAGGGTTTTGGACTCAATTACAACCAAACTTATTTGGTCGTTTATTTCCTGCTAAACACTATGATCCAGATACATTAACATACTCCATATATAACATTTTAAGCTTTTTCTCTACTTCTATTTTTCCTGAAGGAGGAATTGATAAGGGCCATGACCAGCACCTTATATACGTCATTCCATTAATTTTAGGGATTATGATGTTGATGAGTTTAATCCCCAGCTTTAGTTGGATGGCCAGGTGGGGGATAGCTTATGTAGTTGGTATGGCAGCAGGCTTAAAAGCGTATGGATACTTAAACTCCAACGTAATAGGACAAATTAAAGGTACAGCTGTAAATATTTTTGATTTTAGTCTTCCAATTTTTAGCCTCTCATCACCATCTGTTTTTAATAACCTACTAATTTTTATAGGTACCATTTGCGGTTTGCTTTATTTCTACTTTTCTAAAGAACATAAAGGAATGCTTGGGAAAGCATCTAAGATTGGAATTTATTTTTTAATGATTAGTTTTGGTGCATCTTTTGGTTTTGCTGTGATGGGCAGAATCTCTCTTCTTATTGGCAGATTTACTGATCTTATATTATTTTCAGGCAGCGACTACCATTATGCAACATATTGGGTTTTGGTTCTTATTGTAGGTATCCTTGGATATGCTGCATTCAAAGAACAAAAAAATGAGGGTTTCCCTGAACCCAATATATTAAGTTCTTCAAATGAGGAGGAATAGGATAGCCTATTAATTTTCATTTATTTTTTAATTTTTTGGAGTTTTTTATATGTCTAGCGTATCAATAAATGGATTTGGAGATGATCTCTGTATTAATGGTGTAAGAATAGGTGATCTTACGCCAGATGATCATGAAAAGATAGAAAAGGAAAAAGGTGGGCAGAATTATGCTCCTCTTGAAAATGTTGTAATATCAAAAGTTAAAGATTCCTCTACTTTAATAGCTCGTAAACCTCATCCTGAGGATGTTAGTAAATATATTGAGGAGGAGATTTTAGATGGCCTTTGCTGTTATTCGGCTGTCAACCAAGGACAGCTTAATCAAACGATAGTTAATGCGGTAATAAAACATCTACAGGATGAGAAGTTGCCAACAGTTCCGAGGTCTATACGTCATAAGTATATGAGTGCTTTTTTACTCGCTGCTACGTCAATTACCAGTATGGATAGAGTTATTCCTAAGGTTGCAGGTGTAGAGTCATGGGAACTATCATTTAAGATTTGCAGAAGGTGGGGTTATGAGGTAAAAGGCATCCCTAAGAATAAGGCGATAGTAGTAGGTGCTACTGGTAATTTTCATGGTAGGTCATTAGCGGCAGTTTCTTTTTCTGATGATCCTGATTCGAAAGAAAATTTTGGCCCTTTTGTGCCTGGCATAGAATTAGTGCGTTATAATGATATAGATGCTCTCAAAGATTTATTTGAGAATAAAGGTGATTACATTGCTGCATATATGGTAGAGCCTATACAAGGTGAGGCAGGAGTTATTGTTCCTGAAGATGATTACTTTATTAAAGTATCTGAACTGTGTAAAAAGCACAACATACTATTATCCATGGATGAGGTTCAAACAGGGTTTGGTAGAACTGGCAGAAATTTTGCTCATCAGTTATTTGGTGTAAAACCAGATATAATGGGATGTGGTAAAGCTGCTGGTGGCGGTATTCTTCCTGTTTCATTTGTCGCTGGCAGTGATGAAGTACTAAGCGTATTAACACCGGGCTCTGAAGGGTCAACATTTGGCGGTTATCCACTAGCTTCTGTTGTTGGTACTTATGCTATTAAAGTTATGGTGGATGCAAACTTAGCAGAAAATGCTGAAATAAGAGGAGCTCAATTAATGAATAATCTCAAAGACATTCAGAGTCATTATCCTGATAAAATTAAAGAGGTAAGGGGCAAGGGGTTATTAACAGCTTTTGAAATGTTTGATGAGAAGCATTTAGATGGTCATAAGGTGTCAGTAGGATTAATGGATAGAGGTGTATATGCAAAGGAGACACATCATACTACTGTAAGGCTTGCTCCAGCATTAACCATAGAAAGTGAGCAAATAGAAACCTTATCGAATGCTGTAAAAGATGTTGTAGCGTCATTGTAAAGAAGTAGAAAGAAAATGGAAGATTTACTAAAAAAATTAAATATTGAACAAAAGAATTTTGGTGCTTGTACAGGGCCCGGAGAGTGGATTGAAAACAGTAATACCGAAGAGATTTATTCTGTTAATCCTACCAATGGTGAAACCATTGCCTCTGTGTATGAATCATCGATTAAAGATTACGAAACAGTCGTGCAGAAATCTAAAGATGCTTATGAACAATGGAAAAAAGTTCCAGCTCCTATTCGAGGGCAACTAATTAGAGAAATGGCAAATGCATTGCGTGACTACAAGGATCCTTTAGGAAGTTTAGTTTCCCTCGAGATGGGTAAAATTAAACAAGAAGGTGATGGTGAGGTGCAAGAAATGATTGATATCGCTGATTTTGCAGTTGGGCAATCTCGCATGTTGTATGGTAATACGATGCACTCTGAAAGACCACAGCATAGGATGTATGAGCAATGGCACCCAATCGGACCAGTAGGTGTGATTAGCGCTTTTAATTTTCCAGTAGCAGTTTGGAGTTGGAATGCTTTTATTGCTGCAATTTGTGGCAACACTACTATTTGGAAGCCATCTTCCCAAACACCACTTTGTGGTATAGCAATTCAAAACATATGTAATGAGGTTCTTAAAGTAAACGATGCTCCAGATGTATTCAGTTTGGTCATCGGTGGTGGTTCTAAAGTAGGTGAAACAATGATTAAGGATAAATCTGTTCCACTTATTTCTTTCACAGGTTCAACAAATATGGGCAGACATGTTAGTGAGGTTGTATCATCAAGGTTTGGGAAAACGATTCTTGAACTGGGAGGTAATAATTGTATTATTGTTGATGAATCTGCTGATTTAGATATGGCAGTTCCTGCCATAGTTTTTGGTGCTGTTGGTACTGCAGGCCAACGTTGTACAAGTACCAGAAGAATTATCGTACATGAATCAATATATGATAACCTACTTAGTAGGATTATTTCTGCTTACAGTCAGGTAAAGATAGGCGATCCTTTGAAAGATGAAACTTTAATGGGTCCTCTAGTGAGTCAAAATGCAGTGGATGATTATTTTACTGCAATCGATAAAGCTAAATCAAATGGTGGAAAAATTCTTTATGGAGGTAATAAAAAATCTGGGGAAGGTACATTTGTTGAACCAACAATAATTGAAGCAGAAAATGATTGGGATGTGGTTCAAGAAGAAACATTTGCTCCAATTTTGTATGTTATGAAGTTTAAAAGTCTTGATGATGCTATTAAGATGCATAATGATGTTCCTCAAGGTTTATCATCAGCTATATTTACTTTAAATGTTAAAAATGCAGAAACGTTTCTATCATCAGTAGGGAGTGATTGCGGTATAGCAAACGTGAATATTGGCACATCGGGTGCAGAGATTGGCGGCGCTTTTGGAGGGGAAAAAGAGACAGGAGGCGGCAGAGAGTCAGGATCTGATTCTTGGAAACAATATATGCGCAGGCAAACAAATACGATAAATTGGGGTTCTGATCTTCCACTGGCCCAAGGAATAAAATTTGATTTAGGAGATTAGCATGAAGTATAATGATGTTCATAATGTTATTGGCAAACATATGTTAGCCGATGGTATGTCTCCTGTAATTGATCTAGAAAAAAGCCATGGAAGTTGGTTGGTAGATGGCTCTAATGGTGACGAATATCTGGATTTATTTTCTATGTTTGCATCTTTATCTGTTGGATATAATCACCCATATGTTCTTGAAAATAAAGATAGGTTGTTAGCTAGTGCGATCAATAAGCCAACTAATTCAGATATTTATTCTCTGGCGATGGCTGAGTTTGTCGAAACTATGGGTAGGGTAGCGCAACCTGATTACCTTCCATACTCTTTTTATGTTTCAGGTGGAGCACTAGCAGTAGAAAATGCATTAAAAGCAGCTTTTGACTGGAAAGTAAGAAAAAACATTCAGAAAGGTAGAGGAGAACTTGGTTCAAAGGTTTTGCATTTCGAAAAATGTTTTCATGGAAGGTCTGGTTATACTCTTTCCTTAACCGACTCTCCGGATCCAAGGAAAGTAAAGTATTTTCCTAAATTTGATTGGCCTAGAGTATCTACGCCTAATATAAATTTTCCGCTCGATGCAAACAGTAATGAAGATGTGATTGGAAGAGAAAACATTTCTTTAAATCAAATAAAAGATGCAATTAAAAATAATCCTGATGATATTGCATGTATTATTATTGAACCAATCCAAGGCGAAGGTGGGGACAATCATTTTAGACCTGAGTTTCTAATAGCTTTGAAAGATTTATGTTTAGAGAATGATATGTTGTTGGTTTTTGATGAAGTTCAAACAGGAGTCGGTATAACTGGAGAAATGTGGGCACATCAACATTTATGTAAAGTTTCTTGTGATTGTGGGTCGATAACTAGATGTCAGCCTATGGAGCCAGATATCATCAGTTTTGGTAAGAAAACCCAATGTTGTGGTATTTTTGCTGGAAAAAGATTAGACGAGGTTGAAAACAATGTATTCCATGAATCTAGTAGAATCAACTCTACTTGGGGTGGAAACCTGGTTGATATGGTTAGGTTTACTATATACCTTGAAATAATTGAAAAAGAAAATCTTGTCAGTAAAGCGAGGAATAATGGTTTGTATTTATTAGAGCAGCTAAATGGGCTTCAGGCTGAATTTGATTCTATATCAAATGCAAGAGGTAAAGGGCTTTTCTGTGCTTTTGATTTACCAAATACTGATTTGAGAGATTCTTTAGCCTCAAAGCTCATGGATAACAAAGTAATCGTCTTGGGTTCTGGAAAAAGATCAATTCGTTTTAGGCCACATCTCAATATTACAAAACAAGATATAGATAAAGGCATAAACGCAATTAAGAACTGTTTAAAAAGTTTGTAAATTGCAATATAATAACGTTGGAACTTTATATCTAGTTTCTACCCCAATTGGAAATTTAGAGGATATTACTTTTAGAGCGATAAATATTTTAAAAAGCGTTGATTTGATTGCTGCTGAAGATACTCGAAGGTCAAAAATTCTCCTTTTTAAATATGATATTAAAACAAAAATGATTAGTTACTTTGAGCATAATAAGTTTCAACGCCTACAACAAATAGAGGAAATTTTAAAAAATAATAAAGATGTTGCAGTGATTACAGACGCAGGTACACCAGCAATTTCTGACCCTGCATATAAGCTGGTTAGAAAAGCAATAGAAATAGGGTCAAAGGTAGAGGCTATACCTGGGGCCTCTGCGGTTTTAACCGCTTTAGTCAGTTCTGGGCTGCCAACCGATAGATTTTTATTTGAAGGTTTTCTCCCTCCAAAAAAAGGTAGAAAGAAAAGAATTGAAAATTTTAAAAACATTGAAGCTACAATAATTATATATGAAAATAACAATAGATTAAAAAGAACAGTTAATCAATTACTTGAAGTTCTAGGGGATAGGCCTGCCGTTCTTTGTAGGGAGCTAACAAAGGTATATGAAGAGATTGTCAGGGGAACATTATCAAGTTTAAAAGATTTATTAGAAAACAAAACATTTAAAGGTGAATGCGTTCTGCTTTTAAGCAAGGACGATCAAAATATATATTTTGATTAAAAATTTTTTCATAACATTTGAGGGTATTGATGGCTCTGGTAAATCAACACAGGCAAAATTATTAATAGATAAATTAGCTTCCATTAATTTAGAAACGTTATTTCTTCGCGAGCCTGGAGGAACATCTATATCTGAAGAAATACGATCTGTATTGCTAAACAATAGAAAAGACGAAATGTCTTCAAGGACTGAGGCTCTTTTGATGTGCGCAAGTAGGGCTCAATTAACAAAGGATATTATAATTCCTGAAATGAAAGGTGGTAAGTGGATAGTAGCTGATAGATATGCAGACTCAACTTTGGCTTATCAAGGTGGTGGAAGAGGAATAGACTTAGATTGGTTGATTAAGGTTAACCATTTTGCAACGTATGGAACACAACCAGATTTGACTTTTTATATTGATGTAGATCCTGAAATTGGTGCGAAAAGGCGTTATACTATGGTTTCAGATCGCATAGAAAGTGCAGGCTTAGAGTTTCAAAAAGATATAAGAGCTAAATATTTAGAAATAGTTGATAAATTTAGTGAAAGGTGTGTTACAGTGGATGGAAATTTGAGTATTGATGAAATTAGTCAAATAATTTGGAGAATAACGAGAGATAGGACTTCAATTGAAAAAACGTAATATTAAATTAAAAACTGTTTTTATTTTTCTTTTTTCGTTTGTAGCTATTGCTGCAACAAAACAAGATATTTACAGGAAAATTAAAGATAGCCAAAGAACGATTAATAATGTTTATAAATATCTTATTACGCATTATGTTGATAACATAGACCTTGAGAAATTTACTAAAATGAGCATAGATAACATGCTCTCTGATCTTGACCCTTATACAGTTTACCTCGTTGATGACCAAAAAAGTGGGCTAGATATGCTAACTAGTGGTCAGTATGGTGGAGTTGGTATCCAGATTGGAAAAAGAGATAATGTTATAACTGTAATTGCGCCCGCTGATGACTCTCCAGCAAAAAGAGCTGGTATAATGGCAGGTGACGTTCTAATCAAAATTGATGGTGAAGATACAGAATCAATGTCTATGGACGATGCGGCAAAGCTTATACGAGGTAAGAAAGGTTCTTCAGTAGTTTTGACCATCGAGAGATTTAATGAAGAAGAACCTATAGATTTTACATTAACTAGAGAAGATATACCCGTTAAAGATGTTAGTTATTTTGGAATGTTAGATGAAAGTATTGGTTACATAAGATTAACTAGATTTTCCAAAAATTCTGCAGATGAAGTCGAAAAAGCTATTGTTAGTCTCAATAGCAATGCTTTGTCTAGTATTGTGTTAGATCTAAGAGATAATCCTGGTGGGCTGCTAAATTCTGCTGTTTCCATTTTAGATATGTTCATTGAAAAAGATGAGCTTTTAGTTTGGACTGATGGAAAGGCTCGTCAATCAAGTAAAAAATATTATAGTAAAAGTGATCCAATTGTTTCTGATGACATTCAAATTGCTGTCCTTATAAATGGTGGCAGCGCTTCCGCAAGCGAGATTGTTGCTGGTGTTATGCAAGATCTTGATAGAGGTGTTGTGGTTGGTAGACAATCATTTGGTAAAGGTTTGGTCCAAACTGTATATAATATTGATCGAAATAAAGCTTTAAAAGTAACGACAGCTAAATACTACATTCCTAGTGGTAGGCTTATTCAAAAATCTGGCTACCTTCCAGAAGAAATTCTGGCAGATACTACTGAAGCTGACTCTTTATTTGAAACTGTAGGTGGACGTGTAGTAAAAGGTGGAAAAGGAATTACACCAGATTACGTGGTAGAATCTGATGATAGAATGCCAATTCTTTTAGCCTCACTTAGAAAAGGATTGTTTTTTTCTTATGTCCAAAAAAATAAGCATAATTATAATTCTTTTGAGGAAGTGCTCAATGATCCAATTCTGCTTTCTCAAGTTGAGGATTTTATTATGAGTTTTGGTGATGATTTAAATATTAAACTTGATGGGGAGAATAATTATCTAGATACTAGAGAAACATTGATGAATCTTGACAGTAACAATATTTCAATAACTGGCGCGATTGAGTTATTAGATTCATATTTTGAAGAAAAAGCAATTACTCAATTTGATCGTGAGCAAGAAGAAATTAAGCAGTGGATGCTTATGGAGTTCGCCAAGCATTTTGACGGTGAACAGGGAAGAATGAGTATATCTAAAAAGATTGATGAAGATATAGTAAAGGCTATTAGTATTTTGGAAGACCCATTTGTGTACAGAGATGTATTTATTCAATAATTATTTTTGTAATTTTACTTATGTATAGGGCGATTAGCTCAGTTGGTTAGAGCGCTACGTTGACATCGTAGAGGTCGGCGGTTCGACTCCGTCATCGCCCACATAATAAAATGAAAAATATAAAAATAACACTACCAGATAATTCCCATAAGAGTGTACCTATTGGAACAACTCCTCAGGGAGTTGCTGATATTATCGGTTCTGGGTTGGCACGTGCAGTAGTTGTTGCGAAAGTTGATGGCGATTTAAAAGATTTAAATTTTCCATTGCAGCAAGATTGTTCATTAGAGCTTTTTACAGGCGATACAGAAGAAGGTCATGATACGCTTTTGCATTCTACAGCCCACCTTATGGCCCAAGCTGTAAAATCTTTATTCCCCAATGCTAAAGTTACTATTGGGCCTACGATAGAAAATGGATTTTATTATGATTTTGATGTCGATAATCCATTTACAGATGAAGTTCTTGAAAAGATTGAAATAAAAATGAAAGAATTAGCAAAATCTGGTCAGGAAATAAATAGAAATGAGTTATCTGCTAAAGAGGCTGTTTCTCTTTTTAAATCGATGAATGAAGATTACAAGGTTGAGATCATCGAGCAGATAAATCCAGATGATATAATTAGCACCTACATGCAATCAGATTTTACTGATTTATGCAGAGGCCCGCATGTTTCAAATACTTCAAAAATAAAGCACTTTAAATTACTTTCGTCTTCAGGTGCATATTGGAGAGGTGATGAGAATAATAAAATGCTTCAGAGGATATATGGAACTGTTTTCTCCTCAAAAGAAGCTTTAAAAAAACATTTAGAGAATCTTGAGGAAGCCAAAAGAAGAGATCATAGGAAAATTGGCAAAGAAATGCAATTATTTGCTTTTGATGGAGATATTGGCCCAGGCTTGCCATTATGGCTTCCCAATGGCACTGTAATGATTGAGGAACTTGAAGTATTAGCTAAAGATACTGAGAAAAAAGCAGGTTATAGTCAGGTGAGAACTCCTCATCTTACTAAAGGGACTATTTATGAAAAGTCTGGTCATTTAGATCATTATAAAGAATCAATGTACCCAGAAATGGAAATTGATGGAGTTGATTATTATGTCAAGCCAATGAACTGCCCTCATCATCATAAGATATATTCTTCAATACCAAGAAGCTATCGTGATATGCCTGTCAGGCTCTCTGAGTATGGGACATGTTATAGATATGAGAAGTCGGGTCAATTATTTGGCCTCATGAGAGTTAGAAGTTTGCAGATGAACGATGCTCATATTTACTGTACAGAAAAGCAGTTTAAAAAAGAGTTTATGAATGTTTGTAAGATGTACTTAGAATATTTCAAACTTTTTAACATTGAAAAATATACTATGAGGCTAAGCTTGCACGATAAGGAGCATCTTGGAGATAAATATGTAAATGAGCCGGAACTATGGCTGGAAACTGAGCAATGGGTTAGGGAGGCTCTTGATGAAGGCGGGTTTAATTATGTAGAGGTTCCTGGAGAGGCCGCATTCTATGGCCCCAAAATAGATGTGCAAGTTTGGAGTGCAATAGGAAAAGAGTTTACTTTAGCGACAAATCAAGTAGACTTTGTAGTCCCAAAAAGATTTGATCTAGCATATAAAGATGAAAATGGTGATTTGCAGACACCAATTTGTATTCATCGAGCCCCTTTAAGTACACATGAAAGATTTATAGGTTTCCTAATTGAGCATTTTGGTGGAAACTTCCCTTTGTGGCTAGCGCCTACTCAAGTAGCAGTACTTCCATTATCTGATAAGGTCTATGAGTATGCTAAAATGATTACTAATAAATTAATTGATTCAAATATCAGAGCTGTTTTAGATGATAGGTCTGATAAGATTGGTGCAAAAATTCGAAATGCAGAAATAAAAAGGATTAATGTAATGCTTATTGTTGGGCCTAAAGAGGCTGAAAACAACACAGTTTCTGTTAGAAGAAAATTTGCAGGAGATTTAGGAACTATCGATCAAGATATGTTAATTTCACAGCTTGTTAAAGAAATAAAGGATAGGAGTTTAACTCATAGCTAAAAAACAGACGCAAAGATTGAACGAAAAGATAACTGCTAAAGAAGTTCGTTTAATTAGCGTAGATGGAGAGCAGTTAGGGATTGTTCCAACAGAAGAGGCCTTGGAGAGGGCCCAGGAAGATGGATTAGATCTTATGGAGGTTTCACCTAATGCAGACCCTCCTGTTTGTAGAATTTTGAATTTTGGAAAGCTCAAGTACGAAGAAAAGAAAAAGATTCAAATTAATAAAAAGAAACAACATGTAATTAAGTTAAAAGAGATTAGACTTAGACCGCGCATTGAAGACCATGATTTAATGACAAAATTAAATATGGGTAAAAAGTTTTTAAATGATGGATGTAAACTAAAAATTACCTTAATTTTTAGGGGTAGAGAACTTTCTAGAATCGATCTAGGTAAAGATGTGATGGATCGTGTAATTGAAGAACTGTCTGAAGTTGCAGAGGTAGAAAAGGACATTCCATTGGAAGGTAGGAGAATGTCTGTGGTTTTATCGGCCAAACAGTAAAGGATTTATTATGCCAAAAATGAAAACTAGACGTGGTGCTGCAAAGCGTTTCAAACTTACAGCGTCAGGTAAATTAAAAAGAAACAAAGCAAACCATAGACACATGCTTGTTCGTCGTTCCAACAAGGCAAAACGAAAGATGAGGCAAAGTGATTTCGTTGATGCCGGTGATCGTAGGAATGTTCGTCGCATGTTATGTGTTTAGTTTAGGAGATTAGTATATGCCACGCGCAAATAGTTCTGTACCACGACATCGTAGGCACAGGAAAATAGTTAAGCAGGCCAAGGGCTACTATGGTGCCCGGAGCCGTACGTTTAAATCAGCTAAGGACGCTGTTACCAAAGCAGGTCTGTATGCATATAGAGATAGAAGGCAGAGGAAGCGTCAGTTTCGTCGTCTTTGGATTACTCGTATAAATGCTGCATGTAGACTCAATGATATTACTTATTCAGCATTTATCAATGCACTGAATGTTAAAGGAATAGAGCTCAATAGAAAAGTTCTTGCAGATCTTGCTTTGCAAGATCCGCAATCGTTCACCGATCTGGTGAACTCTGTTAAGAATTAGTTCAATGTCACTTAAAGATAGTATCGAATCGGTTAAAAACGATTTTTTAACCGAATTTGCTAGTATCAATGATAGTACTGGTTCTGAATCAATAAGACAGAAGTATCTAGGCAGAAATGGTCTAGTAACTAATTTATTTAAAGAGCTAGGTCGAGCTTCGAATGATGATCGTCCTGTTTTTGGTCATTTATTAAACCAGCTCAAAAATGAATTATCTGAAAAGATAAATTCTATTCAAGCTGAAGATAGAACAGCCAGCGATAATGAGCTTGTTGATATTGCTCTACCTGGTAAACTTTATTCATCAGGTTCTACCCACATATTAGAGCAGACTTTTAATGATATTAAAAAGATTTTCAGTGATATTGGTTTTAGTATCTCGTATGGTCCCGAAATAGATGATGAATATCATAATTTTACAGCATTAAACGTGCCTGAGCATCATCCAGCTAGAGATATGCAAGATACTTTTTTTGTAGATAAAGATATCGTTCTTAGAACGCACACATCAAATGTTCAAATACATTTAATGGAAGAAAAAGATCCGCCGTTAAGATTCATTGTTCCAGGAAGGGTATATAGAAATGAATCAATCAGCTATAAAAGCTACTGTCTTTTTCATCAAGTTGAGGGTTTATTTGTAGACAAGAGTGTAAGCTTTGCTCAGCTTAAGGGTTGCTTGGAATATTTTGTAAAAAAAATGTTTGGCTCTGATTGTAAGATGCGATGGAGACCAAGTTATTTCCCTTTTACTGAACCTAGTGCTGAGGTAGATATTTGGGATGAGCAGCGAAATCAATGGATGGAGATTCTTGGTTGCGGAATGGTTGACCCTGAAGTATTTAACAGCGTTAATTATGATCCAAAAATATGGCGGGGATATGCATTTGGTATGGGCGTTGAGAGAATAGCTATGCTAAAATATGGCATAGAAGATATAAGATTGTTTTACGGTGGTGATATTCGGTTTTTAAGGCAGTTCTAATGATTATTTCTATTGACTGGTTAAAGGATTTTATAAATATAGAAGAAACTCCTGAAGAGTTATCTAATATGCTCTCATCTCTTGGTTTGGAAGCTGAGTGTGATAACCAGTTTGGTGATATTAAGGACGTTGTTATTGGCGAAGTTATATCCGTATCCGATCATCCAAATGCAGACAGGTTGAACGTTTGTATGGTTAGTGATGGACAAAAGGAATTTCAGGTTGTTTGCGGAGCTCCTAATGTAGCAGAAGGGCAGATTATTGCTTATGCTAAAGTTGGCTCAATACTTCCAGGTGGTTTTAATCTTGAACAAATTAAACTTCGTGGTGTTGAGTCTAATGGTATGATATGTTCTTCTAGAGAGCTTAATATTAGTGATGAGCACGATGGAATTCTTGTGCTTCCTGAATCTTGCACTTTAGGTGCTAATTTTGTTGATGAGTATGCAAATAAATTTCTAAAGATCGAACTCGATATTACGCCTAATAGACCTGATGCCTTTTCTCACTTCGGGGTCGCTAGAGATATATCTGTATTTAAAAAAAGAACTTTAAACCCTTTAACATTTGAAGCAAAAAACACTAACAATGCTTCTACTTTTAATATTTCCATATCTAATCAAAATGATTGTCCTCGCTACATTGGTGCTATAGTCAAGGATGTAAAAGTGGGCCCTAGTCCTACTTGGATTCAGGATAGATTAATAGCAGCTGGTCAGAGGCCAATAAATAACTTAGTGGACATATCCAATTATGTTTTAATGGAAATGGGTCAGCCTACGCATATATTTGATTGGGATAAGGTTAGCAGCGATGAGATTTTAGTTAGAAGAGCAAATAAAAATGAATCAATCACTACTTTAGATCAAGATTCATATAAATTAAGTGAATCTAACCTCTTGATTACAGATGGTGATAAACCCATTGCTGTTGCTGGGGTTATGGGAGGTTTTAATAGTGCTGTAAATGAAGAGACAAAAACTATTTTTATCGAGAGTGCATATTTTGATCCTGTCGTAATAAGGAAATCTTCTAAATCATTATTGTTAAGCACTGAAGCTTCCAAAAGATATGAAAGGGGCGCTGATCCGCAAGGTGCATTACCAGCATTTTGGAAGATTATTAATTTAATAGAAAAGTACACAGGCGGCTCTTTTGATGGCGACTTTTTGGATGTCAATCATACGAGTCTAAACAATGATTCAATTACACTTAGATCTTCTGAAATTGAACAAATACTTGGAGTTTCGCTTGAAAAAGATTTTATCGTAGAGGTGCTTGAAGGGCTTGGTTTTACTGTCAAAGTATCAAATGATAGTGAGTTTGATTGTATTCCACCAAGCTATAGACCTGATATTGCTAGAGAAATTGATGTTATTGAAGAATTAGCTAGAATGAAAGGCTATGATAACATTCCTACTGACGATTCTTTATATGGCCATTTTTTCATTGATGAAACAGATCCTCAGTATTATTTACAACGTTTTAGAGATAAACTATCTGGGTTAGGTTTTTTTCAAAACTACTCAAACTCTTTGCAGGATAAAAAAACATCTAATTTATTTAGTAATAAATCAATACCAATGCTTAATCCATTAAGTAATAAAATGGCATTTTTAAGGACATCTTTATATCCTGGTTTATTAAAAGCTGCTGAGTTGAATATAAAAAATTCTACCAACTCCTTAAGGCTTTATGAGCTAGGTAACATTCACTCGCAAAATGGTAAAAAGTTAGGAGATATGTCGGAGGAAATTAAATTAACCGGCATCATATTAGGTGATGAGAGAATTAATTCTGTCCATCATGAAAAAGAAGACCATGATATTTTTTCCATAAAGGGTATGTTGAAACACATACTTGGTGATTCTATTTTTAGCCAAATAGGTATGGTTGAATTTAAAAATGAACTATATGAGTACGGATTTTCATTGGACGCAGGCGACATGCATATAGGTACTTTTGGAAAAATATCAACAAAACTATTTAAGCTACTAAAAATTAGTTTTAAAGAAGCTTTTGGCTTTGATATTGATATAGAAAAGATTAAAAGCTTTTCTAGTGAAAAAGTTTACAGATCAATTAATTCACTACCAAAAATTTCTAGAAGAATAAATCTTTTGCTTAAGGATAATGATAGTGTAGGCAGTATTCTAAAACTAATACAAGAAAAAGGTGGTGCTAACCTTATTGAATATCATCCAGTTGAGATTTTTAAGGATAAAGAAAGCATTGGGGAAAATAAAAAAAGTGTCGTATTTGAAATGATATTCCAACATAAAGAAAAAACACTTGAAGATAAAGATGTAAACCCTATTATAGATGAAATTATAGACATTGCTCAATCCAAATTTAATGCTAAATTACGCGTATGAATGATTCAACTTTATTTAATGAGTTAGAGCAAAAAATCGTTGGTCTTGTAAACGCATTAAAGGCTGAAAGAGAAAAAAACGAGAACAATACCGGTAGCGTAATTGAGTCTCAAAAGCTTTCTAAGATTGAAGAGCATGTTACAAATATGATAAATATACTTGATAAAATAGATAAGTAAATAAATGTCAGAAGATGGTAATCAAATAAAAATTACAATATTTGGGCAAGAGTATTCTGTAAAAGCTCCCGCCGATCCAACCTATATCAAAAAAATAGCTGAATACGTTGACAGTAAAATGAGAGAAGTTCAGGCTGGCTTTAGTTCTACTCAATCTTCCAACAGGATTGCTATTTTATCGGCAATGAATATAACTGATGAACTTTTTAATGCTAGAAAAAAAGGTGATTCTGAAGAAATTGATGTTGAAGAAAAAATTACGTCTCTCATAGAGCTTATTGACGATTCTGTTTAACAAAACTTCTCATGACATCCTCTAAAGTACTTTCTGGTTTAGATACCGCAGCTACGGTATATGAATCCTTCAATGACCGTATAAAAGTATTATCAACTAAAGGTGTCGTTCCTGGTCTATGTGTAGTATTAGTTGGTGAAGATCCTGCTTCTCAGATCTATGTTAGAACAAAATCTAAAAAATTAAAATCTTTAGGGTTGGTATCTGAAACGATACGTTTAGACGCTGATGTTACCGAACAAAAACTGTTGTCAATTATTGAAGATCTTAATGCAAATTCAAAATTTCACGGTATTCTTGTCCAAATGCCGCTTCCAGAGCATATTAATTCGCAGAATGTTATTAATTCTATTAATCCTGCAAAAGATGTTGATGGCTTTCACCCGGAAAATGTTGGTTGGCTATCCATTGGAAAACCCCGTTTCATTCCGTGTACTCCAAAGGGCATAATGAGAATTTTTAGTCACTATAATATTGATCTAACTGGTAAAGATATTGTAGTGCTAGGCAGGAGCAATATTGTAGGTAGGCCTATGTCAATTTTAGTTAGTTCAAATAATGCAAATGGTACATGTACTGTATGTCATTCTAGAACAAAAAATATTAACGATTATTCAAGAAATGCTGATATCATAATATCTGCAATAGGTGTTCCAAATTTTCTAACATCCGAAATGGTTAAGGAAGATTCCATTATAATCGATGTTGGAATCAATAGAATTGATTCAGATAATGAAAAAGGATATAAAATTGTAGGAGATGCTGATTATGATTCAGTTTTTGATAAAGTTTCTAAAATAACCCCAGTCCCAGGTGGCGTAGGTCCGATGACAATAGCAATGTTGGTAGAAAATACTATTGAAGCTGCAGAGAATATTCAACTATAGTTTATATCCTCTTTGAAAATATTTTTGGTTACACATGTATAATTTTTCATTCAAAGGCTAACTTAAGGTTTTTTTGAACATCTATTATTTATTACCTTTGTCCTCTTAAAACATAGAACACACGTTACATTTGGGATATTAAATGAAAAAATCTATTCTATTTATAATTGCTTTAGCAACATTTTTAAATGCTAGCGATGAAGGTTCGATAACGGGCAATGTTTACACATCTGATGGTGAGCCTCTATGGGGCGCAAATGTTTATTTGATGGGAACAATGCTTGGTGCATCGACTGACTCATCAGGCGCTTTTTCAATCGAAGGTATTTCTGTAGGAAAATATTCCTTGGTCTGCGATTACATTGGTTATCGATCAGGGTTAAAAACGGTTTACATTTCAAGCTTTGATTCAGATGGTGATGAAGATGAAGAACAGTCTTATTTGGACAAAGTAGGCATTGATGAGGAAGAATCCGATGAGGAATCAAGCATCCTAAAAGGAAATTTCTTAGATGGAATTAATTTTACTTTAAAGGAAGATGTTTTCAATAGTGAAGAGGTTGTCGTTACTGGTGTATCTACAGAAAGGTCAGTAGAGGTTTCAGAGGTTGCAGTTACTCGTCTAAAACCGAGAAAATTTAATCAATCGACCTCTTACACTGATTTTGGTTCATTGGCAATGGCCAAAGTAAGTGGGCTTGATATAAGAAAGTCATCTGGAACTGTTGGCGGTGGTTTTCGATTTGATATGAGAGCTGGTGGCGGTTTGAATGGTAACGAACAACCAGTTATCTATTTGGATGGAATGAGAATTGCAAATGAAGAAATTGGTGGTACAGGATCAAATCAGTTAACTACAGGAGGTCAGGGCTTATCATCTATGCTTGACTTTAATCCAGATGACATAGAGAATATAGAAATATTAAAAGGGCCAGCTGCTGCAACTAGTTATGGCACTAATGGTTCCAATGGTGTTGTATTCATTAAGACTAGAAAAGGAAATGCAGGTGATGGTGGACCAGTTTTTAATTATAAGCAGACTAACGGTATCAATAGTCCTCAGTTTGAAGTAGATAAAGATTTCCAAAACAGAGATTTATTTCACAGTTTATTATCTAATGGTGCTGTAAACGATAAATATTTTAGTATGAGTGGTGGTGATTATAGGTTTCGTCATTTTCTTTCTTTCTCTAGTAGGAATGAGGAGGGAATGATCATTTGGAAAGATAAAAATTATTTTGATAGAAAAACTGTTCGTGCAAATTTTGACTTTTTACCATTAGATAACCTTTCATTGAGTTTAAATACTTATTACAGTAGCATTGATGCTATTATGCCACCTAGCGATAATCATATTTATGGTTTGATGTACAATACTCTAGTTGCCTACAGTCCTTGGCAGGAATCTGATAGTACATCCTTGTCTCAATTAGGTATTAAGTTTGGTTCAAAGAGGCTTGTAGCGTCAGCTAATGTCAAGTACTACCCGTTTAAAAATAATTACAGATTTGGGCTAAATACTGTCCAATTAAATGCAAAATTTGGAATTGATGATGTTGAGCGGAAGAATAGTAATTTATTTCCATCTGGTTATAACTATGCGCTTTTTAACGGTGGTTTTAAGGCCTTGGTAAATTCAAATGAAACAAATACTATTTTTGATTTTGGGGCGTCTCATAATTATAATTTTGGAGGCATAAATACAACCACTAGTTTCTCAGCTCAATTTTATGATCATTTATGGGATGGTGTTGAGATTTCCAGAGACTCATTTGGTCAAAATGCAGTCACAGATATCGGATCGGGTTCAAATATTACCGTTGCAGGTGAGTGGTCCGGGAATACACGTGATGCAGGAGCGATTATTGCCCAAGAGATGTCTTACATGGATCAATACTTTTTAACTATGAGCTACAGAAAAGATTATAGCTCGTCTCTTGGTTCTAGCTCTAAATCCATAGGCTATCCTGGCATAAGATTTTCAACTAGGCTCGATAGATTTAGTTTCGTTCCTACTGATTTTGATATGTTAAAATTTAGAATTGCGTATGGTGAGAGCGGCGTTCTTCCTGCTCATACGGATGGAGAGCGGCTTCTATGGTCTGGTAGTGTTGGGGGTAACGGATCTGGCGCTATGATATCATCTGTTGGTAATCCTGATATTGAACCAGAAAGAATCAAGGAACTAGAGTGGGGATTTGATTTAACATATCAGAATCTAATTTCACTTGAATTTAGCTCTTATATACAATCTGCTGAAAATTCTGTCATATATAGACCATTAGCTCCTTCATTAGGTTATGGTAGTTTATCTAAACCCGATAACATTGGTAGTATGGAAATGCAGGGTTTTGAAGCCTTGCTTAGAGCAACTCCAATTAGACAAGATGATTTATCTGTAGACATTACAACAACCTATAGCTGGAATGATAATAAGATAATTAGAATGGGTGATCCAATTATGGATAGTTATGGTCTTGTCTCAGTAAGGGAAGGATATCCTAAATATTCTTTATGGGGAAACAAAGTTGTTGGAGCGCGTGTTGACACATTTAATTTAGCTCTGCTAGGTCAAGAAGGGTTAGTTCCATTTTTTGATCCTCTTAATGGTATTATAACTGAGGAGGAAGGATTTATAGATAGATTAGTTCCTGAACACACGGCAAATTTTGGAATTAATGTTGATTATAAGATTTTTGACTTCTTTATGTTATTTGAGCGTAAGACTGGATTTTCTACTGCTGCTGGCGGAATGTGGTGGTCTACTGGACCGAATAATAATGGTCATACTGGATGGCTAACATCTATGCAAAAACTTGGCATAGATGGTATTTTTGCCTCCTTAAACTTTATCCCCGCGAATATGACTCGGCAAGTTACTCCTATTGTTGATGAGGGAGATATAGTTGGTACGATTGATTATGCAGTCTTTCAGGCTTCTAATGGTGCTGTAGTTCTTCCCATTCCAGTTGAGGGTAAAGAGCAAGAGTGGGAAGAAACAGCAAATGATTTTGCACATGCATTTCCTGGGTACTCAACTAATTATGTTGAAGATGGTAGTTATACAAGGTTAAGAGAAATTAGTTTTGGTGTAAATCTTAATCAATATTTAACATCATTAAAATTGGATGGTGCCATTTCAGGTCTGAGGTTTTTCGCATCTGCTCAAAATATAAAGCTTTGGAGACCAAAAGGTACAAGAACGGTTGATCCCGAATTAAATATGTCCGGAGCTATTACTGGTGCAATTGGTACCACTAGTTCAGGATATAGGAGTGTTGAGTCAAATACAATGCCATATCCTACTGTATATAATATCGGATTTAATATAAGGTTCTAATCATGAAAAAAATTATAGTTACTACTTTTATTTTTATATTTTTCTATGGATGTGAATCTTTTGTAGAAAATGCAGATTCTTCTGTTTCATATGCTACAGATGATGAGATCTCTAGTTCTGAGAATATTTCATTTTTAGTTAATGGGGTATTAAATGACTTTTCTAGGGCATATGGATACGTTACTCTTTGGGCTGATCTTTTATCTGATGCTCTGGTCAATGATGGTAGGGTTCAAGGTTCTACTGATGTTAGAGGCGAATACTTAGATAATGGGCTCTATGACCCTACAGTCGGTACATATGCACCTCCATATCAGGCTGTTGCCCAAGTTTGGCGATCTGCTACTTCATTACAATCAAAGTTAGATGATATGGATATTGATACTAGTCTCAAAACTGAAGGGTATTTTACTGCCTATTTATACCAAGGTTTATCTTATTACCTGCTAGGTACGTATTATGGAAGGGGTCCTAGCTACCCTTCTGATGGTGGGGCAACTCTTAATGAGAGTTCTTTTATTTTGTCAAGCGACCTTAATTCTTCTGCACTATTATATTTAGACTCTGCAGCTTCTTATGCTGATGATCATCAAACTAGGATAATTCATTCGTTGATGGCTCGTATTTATTTGTATAGCGATGATTATCCAAATGCGGCCCAACATGCTCTTTTAGGTCTCCAAGATGGGGATGCTCCGTTTTATGCTATGCCAGGTCTAGAAGACCCATGGCCAAATTGGTACTGGTATGAAGCTGGTAACAATAGGACAAGATATACCCTAGCTTCAAGATTTAAGCATATGTTAGGTGAAGATTTTATAGATAGTAACGGAAATGGAGTTTGGGATAGCACAGAAACTTTTACTGATTGTGCAGTTTTAGGTGCTGATGTAGGACAAGGAGATGGTGTTTATAATTCAGCATTAGAGCCAGAAGAGGCAGCACGAATAAAAGTGTCAGCTGCTCCAATGTCACCAGAAACTCCGTATATGAGGTATTATCAAATCAAATATCCCGATTCAGATTCACCATTAAATGTTATAAGCTGGCAAGAGAACCATTTAATGCTCGCAGAACTTGCATTGCAGGGTCAAAGTGTTGGCGTGAATGCTTTAGATGCTGTTAATGCTGTGCGAGCTGCTCATGGTATATCAAATTTAGTTAGTGTTGATCTCAGCACGTTATTACATGAGAGAGATAAAGAGCTTTTTTGTCAGGGGCAAAGAATTATTGACCAAAATCGACATGCTGATTTATTAAGTTGGCACTTAGGTGAGGGCACAACTTGGCACTTCCTTCCAGTTCCTTATGAAGAGGAATTGGCTAATCCTAATTATCCATAGATTATATACACTGATTTTATCATTTATTGTTTTTATACGGTTAAAAACACTACCTTTACCTATTCTTATAAATATATATGCGCCCGTAGCTCAGTAGGATCAGAGCGTATGCCTCCGGAGCATAAGGTCACAGGTTCGAATCCTGTCGGGCGCACTCGAGAATAATACCAGTTACTTCTCAGAAACCCCTCTTTAAAAGGAGGGGTTTTCTTTTATTCAAATATTATCATTCATATCCAAATAATACCAAGAGGTGGACACAATAATGGTGGACACACGCTCATATACCCAATGATCTATAAATGGGTAGGGTATCTATGTTATTACCAAGATATTATTTACACTATGTTAAGTAAAAAATATTGTATTTTTATTATCAAAATAACTACAAAACCTAACCATAAACTTTTTTTAATCAAGGAATACCATGCATCCCAAAAAATTATTTATTTCCATTTACTTACTTTTTAAGACTACTCAACCGTTAATGGCATCAGAAATATTTTATACCAACGCATACGAGCGAACCGGTTGGGGTTGGCTCACTTATGATTATGTAACAATCCATATGGTTGATTTAAGTGATAGTAGCTATGTAAAAATAATTGATAATGCTATTTTGCACGATGTAAAGGAAGATCAGTCAACTATACTTTTTTCTCCAGTAAATAACCAATATTCATATATGAACGAAATGGAAGCTCCTATAATCATTAAGGATTATTATAATTATGACACTTTAAGTATCTTTGGTCATAAGCCAAGATTTAACTCTGATGGTAATAAAATAGTATTTTCGTCTTCTTTTACTGGTGGAATAAATGAAACTGAGATGTTTAGCTCTCTTGACATTCATTCCACTCTTACAAACGTTACTACTACACTATCCGATTCAATTTATTTAGGACACTATATTTTATCCCACGACAAGAATAGAATTTTGTGGACGGAAAAGATTAATTCTGCGGATAGCCTAAGTATCCATATTCACAACATAGATTTAGATCAAACTAATGTATTAAATGCAAAATTGCCTTTATCGACCTTTGGTACTTGGTATTTTAGCGGCTTATTTTGGGGTAAAAATAATTTTCTTTATGCTTCTTTAAAAGATTCAAATGGTGTCTCTTGTTTACACAGCTTAGATATAAATCAAAATAGCGCATTTTTTACGAACATATTTTCATTTGAAACTGATTTACATATTTTATATACTCAAGATTTTTCTAAAGATAAATTTTTATTTTCCCAAAGAATCTCTACCTACTATGATTATGACATGGTTAGTTACGATTCACATTATCATAAAATTTGGTCTCATAACATCAATAATGAAACTTCAGATTCATTATTTAACACTGGTGGTGATCATAATGGTGAGGATCCGCGTAATTATTTTTGGTCATCGGATACATCGAATATTTATTTAGGAACAACGTACAATAATTATGGGTCTAATAATGGTTTTTTTTATCATTTTGATTTGTCATCAAATATGTTGACAAAATTTAATGACATGTACTTATACCCACTACATTTCAATGGTTACAGATATAATAATAATTTGATATATTTTGAAAATAATCTTAATTCAGTTCCTTCAAATAATGAACTCATTTACCCAATTTTCAACGCTGAAATAGAGTTAGATCAGTTTAGTATAAATGATAGTACGACTTTTTTATGGACATCGAGCCAGGATTCAGATAATGATAGCTTGTCCTATATATTTTATTTTTGGGATCGGGGCATTTCGAATTCGCAACCAGCATTTAAGGTTTTCAGTCAAAATACTTCTGATACAAGTATTACCCTATCAAACGAATTTATTTATACTATCTTTTCAGAAGCATTAGATGATACAGTCTCTTATTTTAGATGGTCAGTTGATGTTACGGATGGTCTTCATGTTTTAAGACGTGATTACCATAATGCACTCCCTATTACAGTTAATTATTCATTAGTTGAACTTTCAACCGAAGAAAGTATAATGCCTAAAGAATTTGCACTTCACCAAAACTATCCTAATCCATTCAACCCCATTACATCTCTACGATATGACTTACCAAATGATGGTTTAGTAAATATCACAATCTATGATATGATGGGAAGGGTAGTTAAAACGCTTGTAAATGGCTCTCAAAATGCAGGGTATAAGTCAGTCCAATGGAATGCCACTAATGATAGAAATGAGCCAATATCGGCAGGATTATATCTATATACAATCCAAGCAGTTGAGTTTAGACAAACAAAGAAGATGGTGCTATTAAAGTAATGAAAAAATATCTATTCATATTTGTATTGGTTGGGGTTTTTAATTCCAATCTATACTCTGATTGTTCCGATCTTGATTACAGTGGTTGTATACAGTACCTTGATTATTGTGAATGGAATCAAGATGACAATGTATGTCAGGATATTGTTAGTGGGGGTGATAATGATTCATTTATTGAGCCCAGTTGTATTCCTTTTGATCAGACAGATCCGATTCCATATAATACTACAGAATATGCAAATATGTGTTTGGATTATGTTGGGGTACCACCGACAATTGATTGTGGTGATGGTGTAGCTATTCCTATTTACGTAAATGGTGAGGAAGTTACTGAAGATCAGCCTCCTGGAGAGTGCGACGACACAGATTTTAAGGGCACATGCCATATCGGTTCTCGTGTTGGTAGAGTTGAGGGAGTGGATGTATATGGAAACCCAATGCCTGAGGTTGTATGGGTTTTCTTTTGTCGATCAGCTGGTCAACAAGCTCTTGAAGAAAGTGGTGTAGTTTCTGTCCAAATGATAGGCTACAATATGGATAATGGAGCTACTTGTTTTTTTGAATCACCTGATGCGGTTGGAGACATGACTCAATCAGAATATTTAGAATTTGATGAAGATGGTTTATTAGATGGAGAATTCCCAGCATATGGAACACCTGAATTTGATCAAGTGTTTCACTCTCCTGCAGTATCAGGAGCAAATTGTATGTCTTGCCATACCAGCGATCCTTTCATTCATGACCCCTGGATAGATAATGCTAAACTGCCAACTGACACGTCGCAAACAGTAATCCCAAAGTTTGAATATGATGGAATTGATTTACCATATTTTGCAGTTGGTGGGTACGGAAGCGGTTTTACTAATGCAAGTATATACATAGAAGGAAATAGTTGTTTAGCTTGTCATAGATCAAGTATCGGGCTTGCTTATGAAACTTTTGATGGAATAGGACATGTAATGATTAATGATTTTATGCCACCAAATGATCCTGGTTCCTTTTCAGAGTCATATCTTGAACTGGTTAATTGTTATTTAAATGGGCCAGAGAATACAGAAAATTGTGATTGGGTAATTCCACCAGGAGGTAATTGTCAAAGCGAGGTTCTATCCGTTGATATTTCAAATATCATAAATAGTTTTATTTTACATCAAAACTACCCAAATCCATTTAACCCCTCAACATCAATTAATTTTACTTTACCAAAGGATGGATTAGTATATATAACGATCTTTGATATGATGGGCAGGAAAGTTAAAACGCTTGTAAACAGCTCACAAACTGCAGGATATAAGTCTATCCAGTGGAATGCCACTAATGATAGGAATGAGGCGGTATCAGCAGGTTTATATCTTTATACTATAGAGGTAGGGGAGTTTAGACAGACCAAAAAGATGGTTTTATTGAAATAATGAAAAAATATCTATTCATCGTTTTATTGGTTGGGGTTTGGAGTTGTACACCGACACCAAATTTGGTAATACACTCAACGGAAGGTTCTGGATTGTCCCCCAAACTATTAATGGAAATGAAAGAAGTCATTCATAGTTTTGTAGATGATGGCAAAATACCTTTTATACAAACGGCTATTGTTAAAGATAATAAACTTGTTCATTTCGATTCTTATGGTTATAGAAACATTAACTCAAAAAAACAAGTTGAGCATAATAGCATATTCCGAATAGCATCTATGACTAAGCCAGTTATAAGTGTAGCGATAATGATGCTTAATGAAAGGGGATATTTAAAATTAGATGATCCTATTTCAAAGCATTTGGCTCACACAGAAAATTTAAAGGTTTATAAAGATAAAAATGAATTTGGAAAACCTACTAAAGAGATTAGTATTATTGATCTCTTGCGTCACACATCTGGTATAGGATATAACTATGGTACAAATAGATATATTGATTCTCTATATAAAACAATAGAGAACACAAATAATAATGAAGAATTTGTTGAAAAATTATTTTCAGTTCCTCTTTTTTCTGAGCCATCAACTGAATGGAGGTATGGGTTTTCAACAGATGTTTTGGGAAGGCTTATAGAGGAGATTACAGGGCAATCCCTTTACGAATTTCTATCGGAAAATATATTTAAACCATTAGAAATGAACGACACCCATTTTCAATTACCTCTCAATAAAACAAATCGATTTATTCCTGTTTACGCTTATGATGAGCAGGAAAATCTTTTGAAGGAGATGCGTGAATGGAATTATATGGGTATGATGAAAAATCGGGAATCAGGGGGAGGAGGATTGATTTCAACTACTTCAGATTATATAAATTTTTGCTCGATGTTGGTAAACGGTGGCTTATTTAATGGTAATCAGATTATTAGTTCAAATTCAATAAAAAAAATGACACAAAATCAAATTGGGTCTCTTGCCTACCCTTGGGGGGAGGGAATCAAATTTGGGTACGGATTTTATGTAGTGACAGATAGCCAAAAAAGTGATTTATCGGATAGTAATGGTTCATTTGGCTGGAGTGGGGTAGCAGATACACACTTTTCAATTGATCCTGAAAAAAATATGATTTTAATATTGATGACTCAGCGTGCATGGCCATATTCTGGAGTTTGGAAAGTTTTTAATGATATGACCTATCGTGCATTAATTGAAGAAAGTTCTTGATAATGAAAAAATATCTATTCATCGTTTTATTGATTGGGGTTTGTTTTGGGCAGGCGATACCTAATGATTTATAAATGGGTATGGCATATATGTTATTTCTCAGATATTATTTACACTGTGTTAGGTAAAAAATATTGTATTTTTATTATCTAAATAAGAACAAAATCTGACTCTAAACTTTTTTAATTCAAGAAATACTATGCTCCCCAAAAAATTAAATACTCTTATTCATTTACTTTTCATAATGAGCCAATTTTGCATTGCATCAGGAACCTTTTACACAAATTCTTTTGCGGGTAACTCTTTTCAAAATGGATCAATTCATAAAGTAGATTTAAATGATAACAGCTTTGTTAAAATATTAGATAATGCCATTTTGCACGATGTCAAGGAAGATCAATCTACTATGATTTTTTCTAATGTAAGTAGCCAATATGGATATAATAGCGAAATGGAATCTAATTTTATTATTAAGAATTTTTATAATTATGATACACTTAGCATTTCTGGTTATGATGCAAAATTCAATTTTGATGGCACTAAAATAATATTCACTTCCTCTTTTACTGATGAAATTTTTGAATCTGAAAATTTTAGTTCTCTTGATATTTATTCAGCTTTTGATAGTACAATAACAGAGTTATCCGACTCTGTTTTATTTGGTTACTACTTACTGAGTGCTGATAAAAACAAAGTTTTATGGACTGAAAAGAACAATTTAATGGATAGTCTAAATATTCATATTTATGATATAAATTTAGACCAAACAGATATATTAGATGCAAAACTGCCTTATGAAACATATGGAGGTTCACTTCTAAATAACCTTTTTTGGGGTAAAAATAATATTCTCTTTGCCTCCCTCTCTGATACAAACAATACTAAAAGATTATATAGTTTAGATCTGAATCAAAATGCTTTATCTTTTAGTGAGTTATCATCCTTTGATACCACGGGATTATACATGATACTAAACACGCAAGATTTTAATCATGGTAAATTTTTGTTTTCTCGTATGATCCCACCAGATAATCCAACTGGAATGTATCATCTTGAAATTTGGACTCATGATATTTACAATGGCACTTCAGATTATCTATTTAATTTTAGTAACGGTCAAATTCCGCTAAACTATTTCTGGACTTTTGATACATCTAATATTTATTTAGGCTCAGCTTTAATGTGGGGTATGGCTGGAAATGGACCTTTTTATCATTATGATTTATCATTAGATAGTAGTACATCATTATCAGAGACATACCGCTACCCATTAAATTATTTCCTGAATGGTGACCTTATTTATTTTGATAATAATATTAACACAGCTCCACTAAGTATTGAATTATTGCTTCCATCTTACAACGAAACTATTGAGCTATATCAAAATAGTATCAATGATAGTACAACTTTTTCTTGGTCGATGAGTCAAGACTTAGAAGGTGATAGTTTAATGTATACATTTCATTTTTGGGATCGAGATAGGTCTGGCTTTTGGCTACAACCACCAATTAAGATTTATAGTCTAAATTCTTTAAATACAAGTATTACATTATCAAACGAATTCATCTACAACATTTTTATGGAGGCTTTAGATGATACTGTATCATATTTTAGATGGTCAGTAGATGTTACTGATGGTCTTCACGTTTTGAGCAGTGATTACGATAGTGCATATCCGATTAGTTATAAGTACACACCAACAATTAATCTAATTGAAGACCAAGAAATTGAAGAAGATACAGACCCTTGGTTTTTTGTTACAGGTACATTCTATGGTTTAATCAGTGATTATACTCTATATGCTTATAGCGATACTGATGACTTTTATGTCATTGATGAGCCATCTGTTTTTGGAGGCGGGTGGAGATTTGAACTAATTCCTAACCAGAACTGGTTTGGAGAAGCAACTGTTACACTCATTTTGGCTGAAAATGAAAGCGGACTTGCTGATACAACATCATTTCAAGTAACTGTGCTCCCTGTAAATGATTCACCTGAGCCATTCTCACTTATTTATCCAATGGTTACAGATACAATTTTAATTAATACAGATACTGATGAGACGGTACCATTCACATGGGGTAGAAGCATGGATGTAGATAGTGAGGTGATATATAAATTAACAATTACATTAGATCATTTTGGTACTTCTTACACGAGTGAATATGAAAATATTGCTGATACATTATTTGGAGTATCTGCATATGAATATGCAACTTTAATGACGAATCTGAATTTGCCTCGATGGAACATGGAATATATTATTGAAGCATCAGATGAGGAGTTTACTATTTTATCCGAAGCAGGAGAGTTTGTTTTTGATAATACATCGTTATCTATTGAAAATGGTATTTTGCCAAAGGAGTTTGCCTTATACCAAAACTACCCTAACCCATTCAATCCTATCACATCTCTACGATATGACTTACCAAATGATGGATTAGTAAATATTACTATCTATGACATGATGGGAAGGGTAGTTAAAACGCTTGTAAATGGCTCTCAAACCGCAGGATTTAAGTCAGTTCAATGGAATGCCAGCAATAATAGAAATGAGCCTGTATCAGCAGGATTATATCTATATACGATACAAGCAGAGGAGTTTAGACAAACAAAGAAGATGGTGCTGTTGAAATAATGAAAAAATATCTTTTCATCGTTTTATTGGCTGGGGTTTGTTTTGGGCAAGACTGTACAGCAAACGACGGAACAGCAGGAGTTGAATTATGGGAAGAATGTTATTCGATTGAAAATACGGAAACTATCAGTCGTCCTTGCATAATGTGTGGAGGACAAGAACTTAAAGGTCCAATCCCGCATGAAATTGGATTATTGACGAACTTAACTTACTTGAATCTCTTTTATAATGAGATATCCGGCCCAATTCCTGCAGAAATAGGAAACTTAGTGAATTTAACTTATCTAAACCTTGGTTATAATGAACTTTCAGGCTCAATTCCTTCAGAAATAGGTAACCTGGTTAATCTTAATTATTTAGATCTTGGGAACAACCATTTTTCAGGCACTATTCCTTCAGAAATAGGAAACTTAGTTAATTTGGAAAATCTTGAGTTAGTAAAAAATCAACTTTATGGATTAATTCCGGAAGATATTTGCAATTTAGCAGATTCGGTTTTTACCTTAAGCTCTCCCCACTTATCTTTAAGAAGTAATTATTTTTGTCCGCCATATCCTGCTTGTATTGAGGACTCTTTAATACAGGAATCTGAATACTGTGATAATGGTGAAGAATGTATAGCTGAAGATGGGACAGATGGTCTTATTCTTTGGGATAGCTGTTATTCTAAAATAAATACTTCCTCTATTAGTATAACAGGAAATAATGGAAATGATCTTGGTGGTCTTTATGGGCCAATTCCTCCTGAGATAGGTTCTTTTTTAAATCTCGAAACATTAAATTTATCTATTAATAACTTATCAAGCTCTATACCAAATGAAATATCAAATCTGATAAATTTAAAAACGTTAAATCTTCACTATAATAAATTGTCTGGAAATCTGCCATTAGAAATTTGTGATCTACCAGAATTAGAGAGGTTGTATTTAAACTACAATAAAATAAGTGGTAATATACCAAATCAGATTGGGAATTTATCCAATTTGATAGAATTTCACATTCATCAAAATTTTATTTCTGGTTCGATTCCTTCTGAAATTGGAAATCTTGAAAATTTAGAATCATTATTTCTTGCCGACAACAGCCTTAGCGGTGAAATACCAATTGAATTATTTAATTTACAAAATCTCAAATATTTAAATATACGTAGAGTGCCTTATGGCATGTCTCCCATCGATGGAAACAATAGATTTTCCCAATCATTTGTTTTTTCAAATATTGTAAACCTTATGAGTATTGAAACTTTTATTGCTCCTGATTGTGGTCTAATGGGAACTATACCATCCGAAATCGGCAATCTTCAAAACCTTCAAAAACTAAATATTCAGGATAATCAGTTAACAGGAATTGTGCCAGAAAGTATTTGTGATTTGAATATTGATTTTAATGCAACTGGTTTTTGGGATCGTGATTTTAATCTCCGTGGAAATAATTTATGCATGCCATATCCTTCTTGCATTGTTGGAAATGGAGGTATGAGCTATCAAGACACTTCAAATTGTAATATTGATTTAAATTGGAATTTTAGTTTAAGCGAGCAAATAGTTACAATAAATGGTGATGATCAAATTTGGAATCCAGGTGAAAATATTTCAATTGAGTTAGATTTATGTAATAATTCTGATATGGCACATATGTATTATCCAGGGATCGTACTCAAAGCAGATTCCCAAATTGTAAGTATAGATAATGAATATTTTTGGTTTTATGGTATAGATTCAAATTCTTGCAATACTGCCACATTTAATGTTTTGGCAGATTCTTCAATTAGTTTTAATACATTTATTAACTTTAAAGCTTATGCCAATGCTTTGAACTGCGAAAATCAATCTGAGTATTGCATAGATAGTGATACAGTTGCCTTTTCTATACCAATAATGTTTGAAACAGTATATGCCCATGAGCCAATTCAAATTCCAAATGAATTTGCACTTTACCAAAACTATCCTAATCCATTCAATCCTATTACATCTCTACGATATGACCTGCCACAAGACGGATTAGTAAATATCACTATCTATGATATGATGGGAAGGATAGTTAAAACACTTGTAAATGGCTCTCAAACTGCAGGATTTAAGTCAGTTCAATGGAATGCCACCAATGATAGAAATGAGCCTGTATCAGCAGGATTATACCTTTATACAATCCAAACAGGAGAATTTAGGCAGACAAAAAAAATGGTGTTGTTGAAGTAATGAAAAAATATCTGTTCACTGTTTTATTGGTTGCAATTATTTATCCAAATGATGGCCGAAATGTTATGACTATTGATGGCAACACTAATAATGAGCAGGATAGAAATATTATTTCGTTCCACCCTTTAAGCGGAATGCCAAGGATCTTGAACGTTTCAAGAGAGCCGTCGAACTTTCATGGTAAATGGAAGTTAACAAAAGCTTATGGGCCAGAATACCTCTATGCCTCATCTCATATCAGTCAAACAATTACCAGTCCTGGACAATATAATGGATATCATTCTTCAGATAATTCCATAATTTTAAATTTTGATGATAATCTAATTGAACTAAACTATTCCTTTATAGATAGTGGTACTGTTACATTTGGTTTTTGGAACAATAGAGATACCCTAAGCTCAGTTTTATTTTCAAACACAAAAATTTCTATGTGGGATTCATACGTTAGTTTTTATGCAAATACGCCAAATTTTTCTATGGACTCACCATTTAATTTAGTTGGGATGTTCTATGATGGTCCTGTATATCCGAGATATTTATACTCATATAGCTGGGGTCCAGGTTCGTTCAACCAACAGGAGACGTTTACAATCTGGCATAGCTCCGATTCATTATCTCATTACTATGGCATAAATGCACTGTCTGAGAATAATATGGTAAATAGCACTAACATTAACTTTAAAAATAAAATTGTTTCTTTGGATTCATTAGCCTTGAAGTTTATGACTGTAAGTACTAATCAACCCCCTTTAACCACTCAAGATACAATAAATTTTATATTTGATGGTTCGTTAAGTTTTGATTCAATTGAAGTTCCAATTGACAGCACTGTAAAAGCATTGAACTATTATGGAATTTTTAATCAAAATTTTCAAAACTTATATCCAATTCAAGTAATTGGCAATGATATGGAAATAATTTATCAATTTGATGAAGATTTTTCAGGTTATGAAATAAGATCTAGATTGCTTGGTGGTGCAGGTAATGATATGATTTTCGATACTACCAATTTTAATTGGGAGCTAGAACAAGACTCAATTAGATTACTTTTTGAAGAACAAACCACTTTACGTTTATCATATGGTATTAGCTCTGATACGTTAATCATCAATGGTAAAAATATCATATGTGGACAGGATACCTGCTATTTTTCGTTGAATAATAATTCCTTTGGAAGTCCAGCAACCTTTCTTTTTGACACCTATAAAGATCTCCTTAGCCATTCAATTGAATTATCGGATATAAATGTTATACACAATAAATATGCATTGTCGATGATAAATATAAATGAACATGCTAATCTACTTATAGATGAATCCTACCAAAATTTAGATATTACCACTTATTCTGTTGGTATGACGTCGCATCAGTTTAATTTTCTAAATATTGGTACCGATACTTTATTTTGCTCAATATCATCTCCTTCTTCGCCTTGGATAGTACTACCGGACTCTGTAGTTGCTACGCCTCCAGGCCATTTTCAAGAAATAAATTTTAGCATAAATGGTTCTATGTTAAATGATTTCGAGCAATATAATACACAAATCTTTATTCATTCTAATGATTATGATGATTCTATGTCAGTAGTGCATGTAGATGTTTTCGTAAATGACCCCGATTTATACACAGTAGGATTAGAAAATAATAACTTTAATATATTGGAAGATGATACACTACAGGTTGAATTCTATGTAGTTGGACCCGAGACTAACACCACCTTTTCTGTATTCTCTGAATCAGAAAATATATCAGGTTTTGTTGTTGTTGATGATGAATATATTCCAAATACAATTCAAAATTATTCCATTAAAGCAAAATTATTTGTGATACCTGCACCAAATTGGTATGGTCAAGCAAATGTTTATGTCCTTGCGGAGAATGAGTATGATTATAGTCATGTTGATTCAATTACAATTGACGTTGAAAATGTTTTTGATGTAATAATAGAACCTGAAATGATATATCCTCCTGATGGAGAATCAATAGTATTTGATTCGTCTCAAGATTCTATCCAGTTTATCTGGATAGGTGCAGATTATCCAGAGTTTGAAGTTGGTCCTGATTTTGAATATAGATTAAGAATAGTTCAATTGAACGAACTCAGTGTCACTACCTATAATTATTATGATTTAATAGATACCACTTTTGTGTTCTATCCAGACTCTTTATCATTTACAAGTTCAAATACAAATTATGTATGGACATTGTATACGTACCAGCAAGGTCTGATAACTGTTCTAGATGGACAAAGTGGTCTTTTTTCTATCATTAATTCTTTTGTCAGTATCCAAAATGGCGATACTCCACATCTGTATAATCTATATCAAGCTTACCCCAATCCATTCAATCCTATTACATCTCTACGATATGACCTACCAAATGATGTATTAGTTAATATAACTATATACGATATGATGGGAAGAGTAGTTAAAACGCTTGTAAATGGCTCACAAACTGCAGGATATAAGTCTATTCAGTGGAATGCCACTAATGATAGAAATGAGCCTGTATCAGCAGGATTATATCTATATACCATCCAAGCAGGAGAGTTCAGACAAACAAAGAAGATGGTGCTATTGAAGTAATGAAAAAATACATATACATCGTTTTAAAAAAATAAAAGTATAATTTAAATTTTTTATTGAGAATCAATCTTTATTATCAATAATATTAAATCATTAATTAATTAAAATAAAATTAAATAAAGGAAATATAATGAATTCAAAGATTGTAGAAGAGTTTTTTGGTCATATGTCAAGTGGAAATATTGATGGAGCTTTATCCTTATTACATGAGGACCATGTAGGTCACGATATGGGTACTGGAGCTGTTATGAAAGGTTTAGAAGAGAACAGAGCAGATATGGAAAATTGGACAAATACATTTTCAAAAATGAAAGTTGAAGCACTTAATCATATTGAATCAGGAAACACTGTTGTCACTGAATTAAAAATGACGGGAGTGAATACCGGTGATCTACAGCAGCCTGATGGTTCAAAAATTCCAGCTACTGGAAAATCTGTTGAAATGAATGCATGTCAAGTAGCTGAGTTTGAAAATGGCAAAATGACAAAATCAACACAGTATTACAACATGATGACTATGATGGCTCAATTAGGATTAATGCCAGAGTAATATCGCTCATACAAAAAAATTAAGCCCCACATTCGTGGGGTTTTTTGTTTACAGCCTACCACACATTATACAATAATTTTTTGTAGATTTAAACATAGAGTTAAAAAAATAAGAGTGAAGTATGATTAATGATTTAGATATAATTCTCAAAAACTTTGACAATCCTGATGAAACAAGAAAATTTGAAAAAGGTAAGTTTGAATTGGTAAAGCTACCTACAATGATGATTGGTAAAGCAGTATATGAGCCAGGCTGGAAGTGGTCAGAAGATGTATCTCCGTTAAGTAGTACAAAATTTTGTGAAGTAGAGCATTTAGGCATGGTACTATCTGGAAGTGCTACCGTTGATTTTAAAGATGGGGAAATACATACTGTAAATAAAGGAGATATTTTTTATGTATCTTCAAGGCCTCATGATAGTTGGGTAGTTGGAAAAGAAAAATATATATCAATCCATTTTTTAGGTGCTGATAAGTATGCAAGTAAATGATTCATATGCTTATTAAAATTTCGGATTTTTCAAAATTATTTGAACCAATAGTATTTAATGATACTAAAATTATTTCAACAAGGAAGAATAAATGAAAAAATATCTATTAATTGTTTTATTTACAGCAAATTTATTTTCACAATCTAATCAAAGAGGTGAAATATTGAGCGAAACTCCATTATATCCACTACCAGAAGATATGACATTTGAAGAATATCAAGATATGAACAGAAGAATGTCTATAGGGGTAGGTCTTGCTTTTATTCCTATACCAGGAATTGTTCATCGCTATGCTGGTGAAAAAGAATTAGCAAAGAGACTGTCATATGTTTCGATTGGTGGTTTTTTTTCTTTGATAGGTTCATTATCAGGTAATAAGGAAAAAAAGGAGTGGGGCGACTCAGACTACGAAATCTTAATTATGAATCAAGGTTTAGAAAATGAAACTCGTTTTGAGAAAATTCCAATAGAAATAATTGGAGATGATTCAATAAAATATAAATTAAATCAAGTTTATAAAAAAGTTACTCATTCTGGAGGATCTCCTTTTTTAGGAGCTATTGGAATCATGGCAATAGTGGGCTCGTATTACTACGATGTATTTCATGGATTAAAACTCATTCATGATAAAAGAGAAGCAGTAAGATTTAAATATGGTAAGCAACTGAAGTTTTCTTTACGACCTTCATATGATTATTATGCAAATGAGGCTAAAATAAATTTGGATTTAAGTTTTTAATTAAGAAAACATTTTAATGTAAATAATCATGGAAGTGGAATTGATGAAAAAATATCTATTCATCGTTTTATTGGTTGGGGTTTGTTTTGGGCAAGAAATTGAATGGTTTATTAGTTATAATGGCTCTGGTGAGGAATCAATGGGGCACTTTATTATTGAATGTGAAGATGGTGGATTTTTGCAGGTTGGAGAAACTTACTTTTTTAGTGACCCGGTGTCCACAAAACTCTATGTGGTCAAAACGAATTCTGATGGGTCTAAAATATGGGATAATGAAATTTATATAGGTGGACATAATCTTGGTAATAGTATACTTGAATCCACTGATGGATATTTAATATTTGGTGGTCTTAACCAAAATAGCTCAATTATAAAATTGCATAAAGATAATGGAGCAGTCATTTTTAATAAGAGTTATGATAATGGTGGAACAGACGCATTTGAAAATGGTGTAGAAACACCTAATGGAATTGTGGCTGTGGGTTATAATAATTCTGAAGATCCATATAATGCTTTTTATACAGAAGGGGAAGGATTTATATCATTTTTAGATCATGAAGGAAATGAGGTTACAAGTTTCTCAATCGTTGACTACATAAGCCAAGCCTATCGTATTAAGTATTTTGATAATGAGCTATATATTTCTGGATTAACAGAAGAGGCATTAGATTATAAAATGATAAAAATGTCTATAGAAGGTGATATAATTTGGCATTATGAATATGGTGGTTTTGGAAGCGATCATTGTTTTGCCATGGACATGAACGAACAAGGAGAAATCTTTTTAGCTGGTCATACAACTTCAAATACAGAAAATTGGGATGTATATACTATAAAGTTGAATAATGAGGGCGAAGTTATTTGGGAAAATAAAACTGGAAACCCTCGTGGTTTTAATCCATTGTACATACATGATGAAGCATGGGGTGTCCATGCTACAAATGATGGCGGTTGTGTAACAGTCGCTGGTACTGGTGATGAGTATGCGGAATATTCGGAATGTATTGGTGATATTTGTTCGGATATTTGGAATGCGTATATTATAAAATATGATTCTGATGGTTTGATAACATGGGAAGAGACTTTTTCACCTCTTGATATTGGAATTGAAAATTATGATTGGGCTGCAGAGGATATCGATCTTACTTCTGATGGAGGTGCTATAATAGCTGTAGATAACGGTCAATTTGGATTTTTAAAACTAAATAATATTCAAAATAATGAAAATAATAATTCTTACTCCATTGAAGGTAGATGGATAATTCCATTAGCAGAAAACGACCCGGGAAACACTATGTATGAGTTTTTTGATGGCTTGAGATATACTTATTATTGCTCAGATGAAAATGGCTGTGATTCAACCTACTGGAACTCTCTTGATACGAGTGATGCTATTCCAAATCCTAATCCCTATACTTTCTCAAATGATACCTTAACAATTAATTTATTTTTTGGAAATACCTGGCAACAACCCATTACTTTTGAATGTGATGGGAATGTAGCTGCTATTGGAGATACAACTGTGACATGGTGGTTGTCCTGGTGGAGAGTTGGATATGATATTAACGAATGTGGGGGACAAGAACTTGCATTAACAAATACTGCTAAACACCCTAAAGCATTCAAACTGATTCAAAACTATCCAAACCCATTCAATCCAGCGACCTCGATTCTATACGATATACCAAATGATGGATTAGTAAATATCACTATCTATGATATGATGGGAAGGATAGTAAAAACGCTTGTAAATGGTTCGCAAACTGCAGGATTTAAGTCAGTCCAATGGAATGCCACCAATGATAGAAATGAGCCAGTATCAGCAGGATTATATCTATATACGATACAAGGAGGAGAGTATAGACAGACTAAGAAGATGGTACTTCTAAAATAGTACTTTTATATAAATGATAGAACACATAAAGCCACACACGCCTTGGGTTTTATTTTTTTTTGTCAAGTTTGTTATATAATAATGCTAATCCGTAACTGCGTATGTATTTACAAGGATGACCCCAATTACAATTAAAATTAAACCTAAAACTGTTTGCCATTGCAATACCTGACCATATAAAAATTTACCAAGAATTGAAATTAGCATAATTCCTAAACCAGCCCATGTTGAATAAGCAATAGCAATAGGAATTCCCTCAAGAGCAAAAGTAAGTAGATAAAATGCTAAAATATATGCGACTAAAAGAGCAATAGATGGTACAGGCTTTGTAAAATTTTTTGACAATGGTAGTAGCATTGTTCCTATTACTTCACAAGCTACAGCCCCTATTAAATAAGTGTATGGTTTCAATTAATCATCCTATATAATAAATCTATGTGAGCATTATCAGATCAATTGTAAAATATAAAATGAAAAGACAAAGTCCTAAAACTGCGAAAGCAGGAATTGTTCTCCTTAATGGGTTTTGTACCATGTAATGTGTCCAAAGAGCTCCGAGCATTTGTATAATAATTCCCAAACAGCCTAAAATGATTAATTCGGTTTCATTTTTTATAATCATAGCAGAAAAAGATAACATTAAAATTCCTGTAAAATCACGAAACCAAAGAGGGTAATTATATCCTTTAAATTCTTCTGTTATGTTTTTGTACCTGACTACCCACACATAAAATATGGATATACTCAATATTACTTTACACATTGTTAGTAATGCGCTAATGTAAATCGACATTTAATTAACTTTTTTTATTTTAAATATCATTTAAATTGCCTCAACATAAATTAAATTTAAAATGGTTGAAAACTTATTTACTACCTATGTAATTATGAATAGACAGAGTAAAAATGGCATTATCAGCCTATTTTTGATTGCTATTTCTTCTATTTAAATTAATGCTTATTATGAAATAATATTTATTTTAAAAGGTATTTTGAATTAATATTTATGTATGAAAATTACATTATTACTAACAGCTATCGGTAGTTTAGCAGGATTTGCTTATGCATCTTTTGCTGGTTGTGACCCATCAGCGTGTTTTGCCTCATCTGCAACAAGTACATCTACTGTTGTTGGTGCATTCGCTGGTTTAGTCATTGCATTACCGGTAAGTTTAAGCTTAAAGAAAAAATAAATAATTTAACCTGCATTTTATTGTAGGTTTTATTTTTAAAACATCAGGAGTGGTTTCTACATTGAGACCCACTAACCGAGCCTAAGAGCTGCGGTAGTTATGTTCATTAAACGGAGGATGCGCCTTGGAAGAGGAAAAAGTGGAACCGCCTGAGATGGCGGTTTTTTCGTTTATAGACCTACCTGATATGTTAATTCGTGTAATAAAAAGGAGAACGCATCATGAAAAAAATCAATTTTACCAAATGAGTAAAAATATAAATCAATTAGAATACAAAACTATGTCTATTTATCTCTGAATAAAATAAAGCCAGTAGCTGAAAAAGCAATATTAAATATTGATATAATACCTAGCCAATTTATTTTTGGCAAGTCTGGGTTGGTCATTGGTATTAGTTTAAATATTTGTTTAGGATTAAGATGATAACTCTTTTTACTTGAGGATTGTTTCCATTTTTTATATTCAATTGCATCATCTACATAGCGATCAAATAGTATTTTTTCACCATCATCTAAAAATTTATAAAAATGAGTAACTCTATAATCTTTATCAGGTTTATATGAATCGTATTGGTATTTAACTTCTCTTTCAACCATATCTCTCATTTTTGTATTAAACAAATACATTAGAGGATCACTTTTATAGCCTTTTGAATGATAAACTGTGTATGGTAAAAAACCAAGCCCAAATATAGTAATGAGAAATACCACGAAAGATCCAACACCAATCATTGTAAATACTTTTTGTTTATCATTCATATCTAAATATAGCAATCTGTATGCTTTAATGAGAATGATTAGATAATGTTAAAATGATAACTGTATATAATCACTAATAATTTTTAATTTCAGCTATGAGAAGAACCCCAGATGAATTTTTACTAATTATAGTAATTTTTGCAGGATTTTTCATTTGGTGGTACTACAGTGGTAGAAGAGCTTTTGAAGAGTCTTTAAGATTAAAAGAAAAAAATGAAAATAAAGATGAGGAAGAATAAATGGATATATTATTAAAATATCGTTTCTTTGTGCTGATGGCAATTTATGTTGCTCTTCGATACTTTTCTGTTGATGGGAATAGTGACCTAGCTACTATTGTATTTTTTGTTGCTATTTTAGATTTATCAAATGTATTGAGTAAAACAAAAAAATAAATATTGGAATCCACAACTTTATATCTGTTTATTGGCGGCGTGATTATTGCTGTTGGTTATATACCTTTTAAAATTTTATTACATATTTCTCGCAATAACAAAAATTATAATGAGGAGGAAGAATAGTTGAAAAAACCTTTATTATCTTTTTTAATTATTGGTTTTTCATTTTGTTTAGCAAAGGATGCAAGCGTAAAAGAAAACAAAAGATATGCAGAAAATAATAGCCAAGTTTCTAATTTTAGAAAAGTAACGATTCAGATTGGTCATATAGATGAGTTTATATTAGATCTTGGACACCCTTTTAAAAAACAGTCTCCATTTGGATACGCTATCATTCAACAAGGTAAGTTAAATGAATTTGTTTTAGATCAAGGATACCCATCCAAAATAAAACCGGGTTTAACGACAAGTAATTTTAAAATTATTGGTGAATATTAGTGTTGAAAATTTTTTTCTTTATTTTTTTTGTTAGTTTATCATTTTCCCATGATTTAGGTACTGCAAATGATTTTTTAAATCATTATCCATTTGGCAAATCCAAAGAAGATTTCTTAAAAAAAGATTATTACTGGAAAAGCTATTATGAGTCAAAAATATTTGGATTAGGGGAGGGCAATCAAATAACACTCGGGAAATTAATTCAGCAAAAAATCATTCCTAAAAATTCTCCCTCTATATCTAGTCTTAACACCTATATTAGAACTTGCGAAATGACATCCGAGCAGCTCATCGGAGTGATCAAAGAATGGTGTGATAATAATCCCAAAAAAACTCACCTTATGTTCTCATACATAGCTATAGAGGCATTTCTGTCGTTACCAATCAAGCAGAATTGCTTATTTGATTAGGCTAGTCTTTCGGCAAATAACCTATAAAGAGTCAATTACACTCAATAGATCATATATATCTATTTGATTATCTGAATTAATGTCAGCAATGATTTCAGATTCAGGATCTAGTAAATTTGAACCTAAAATGTGTGATAAAATTAATATCAAATCAGCTAGGGTTAGGTTATTATCCCCATTTAAATCTCCATCAACTGGAGGTATTATTTGAATGAGCTCATTTGTATTTGTTCCAACATACCATATAGTTCCATCAGGGCCCACTTTAATACTCATCAAATCGTTTTCTCTATCAGTATGTAATCTCTTTAGCTCTTGGTTTATGCCTAGGTTATCTAAATCATAGAAAATCACATCACCATTTGAATAATCACTAACGATAAGATAGTTTTCATATATATCAATACCAGTTGGAAGAATTAATCCGCTGTCAATTATTGTTTCGTATTGAACTCCATTCATGCTGTAATAACCTTCGATGTTTTCGGCATAGGGCGTAAGACTATAATTAATAGTTCCAGTATTTGTATTCATTTTAATGATTCTTTGATTACCAGTATCGCATATGTAAAGGTAACCAGTTTCGTTATCCAATATCATATGGCTAGATAACCCGTTTACGCGTTCTATATCAATTTCGTCATATCGATAAACTATTCCGTCAGAATGATCTTCACCACCATGCTCATGATCAGGATGAGTTTCTTGAAAATTATATTTAGCTACGGTACTATGATAGCCGTCAAACAACCAGTAAATATTCTCAGTCCCTGCAGCAATTCCAATGCTGAATGGACTTTGATGTACCATATCCCAATGGCTGCCAAGTACGGGACCATTTTGATTTATTCTAGCATAAATGGATGTATCGGAATCCCACAACGTACATCCACTAAAATAACCGTTTGGATTGCCATTCGCATCTTGGACATCCAGAGTATTGGCAAATCCGCCATTATCACTAAAAGATATAGCACTAGCTGTATGCATAAAGTGACCAGAATATGAATCTTTCCTGTAATCAGCCCACTGCTCATTTGAGCCAGCATTGTAGTAAGTCACAGTGCTACCGCCAAAGTTTGGATCAAATGATGCGGAATTTTCGTTGATTACCCATAGCTCATTGGTTCTACCTGGTAATGTATGGAAATCAAGATCTCGAGGCTTAAAAAGGCCATCAGATTCAATTCCTTGAATTACTGATATCGTAAAAGGAGAGTTGATTATTTTATTGAATAAGCTCTGAGAATAACAGTAGCTAATATAAAAGTAGAATAGTATTATATATTTAATTAACACAGAATTCTATTTGAATCGACTATTTACCCTTAAATTGATATTCTAGATCGCCTTCAACGATCTCAGGAGGTGCACTAACAAATTCCATTAATCCACCCATAACAGACTGGACTCTTTCGTTATTTTTTTCTAAAATTTCCTTGCTTTCCCACACAGCAATCCCAGAAACTTCATTTTCTCCAGATTTAAAATAACTTAAACTAACTATACCATCTGTTTCAGAAAAAAAATCCTCTTTGCTCCTAAAATAATTAATAACATCGTCTGTTTTTCCAGGGTTACATTTAATCTTACCGATACGATAGAACATATAAACTCCTTATTTTAATTAACTAAATAAAATGAAAAATAAGCCAAATTAAATGAATTGATTTTTTCTTAGTTATTATCAACAAAAGCTTAAATTTCGTTATAATTAACAATACGATAATGTACAATTCAATATGCATCAATAATAAATGAAAAAGATTTTATTTTTTACTCCATTTTTGATTTTCATTTCTTGTATATCTACACAGAAAATTGAATCTAATTCAATTAATGCCAACTCCAGTCTAAAAATTGGATTTGCTTCTTGTTTAAACCAGGAAAAGAAAATGCCGATCTTTAATACGATCAAGGCTGAAGGTTTTGATCTATTTCTAATGATGGGTGATAACGTGTATGGAAATAGTAAGTCAGAGGATTTAAAAGAACTCAGGGTAGCATATAATAAGCAAAAACAAAATTTTGATAAATTAGATTTTGATTTTCCAATTGAGGCTATTTGGGATGACAATGATTATGGACTAGGTGATGGTGGGAAAGAATATAATTTAAAAGAAAAATCTAAAGAACTTTTTTTAAATTTTTGGGACATTCCAACTAATGACCCACGAAGACAAAGAAATGGGCTTTACCATGAGGTGTTACAAAATTATAATGGCAAATCTATCCAAATCTTATTTCTAGATACTCGTACATTCAGGGATAATTTAAAACCAACAGATGAAAAAGGTGCTGTTGGTAAAGAGCGTTATCTACCTTTCCCAGATACTTCTTTAACAATGTTGGGAAAAGAGCAGTGGCAGTGGTTAGCCAAAAAGATATCTAAATCTGTAGATTACAGAATAATAATTTCCTCTATACAAATTTTAGCATTAGGTCATGGTTGGGAATGTTGGAATAATCTCCCTCATGAGAGACAGAGGTTCATTGATCTTCTTGATAAATCAAATATAAACCACACAGTACTTCTATCTGGAGATAGGCATAGAGGAGGGCACTATCAGTTAAAAACAAAAAGTAATAAAATTATTTCAGAAATGACATCTAGTAGTTTAAATGTTCCATATTCAAATCCTGAAGAACCAGGCCCACTAAGAATTGGGGGTACATATTCAAAAGAAAACTATGGGGTAATCCAGATGTATGAGTCAAAAGATTCACTTAGTGTGATGTTAAAAAATATTAAAGGTGAAGTTATAAATTCCTTTAAATTATAATAAAAGTTATCCTATCAATAAATAACACTCTAATTGAATATATTATTTTTAGTTAAAGCAAAACATTAAATTATATATGACTTTTTCTCCCGTTCGATTTTTATTGTTTATAATTTTAGTGTTATCTTTTTTACACTCTAAAAACATTAGAATAATGAGCTATAATATTCATCATGGTCGGGGAGCTGATGATAAAGTAGATTTAGGCAGAATTGCCAAATTAATAAATGATTGGAGCCCTGATTTAGTTGCTCTTCAAGAAGTTGACAATGCTACCAGTAGATCTAACTTTATGAACCAAACAGATACTTTGGCATCAAAGACAAAAATGTTTTCAATTTTTGGCAAAAATATTGCTGTTTTTGGTGGCGAATATGGTAATGCAGTTCTATCAAAATACCCTATTATACATTCAGAGAATAGGAAACTGCCAAGGATAGGTAATAGTGAGCAAAGAGGTCTATTAGCTGTATGGGTGCAGTTTAAAGATAAAGATGACTTAACTGTATTTATATCAACTCATTTTGATCATAGAGAAAAAAACGCAGAAAGATTGAAATCTGTAGAAAAAATTAAGTTTTGGGTAGATCGGGGAGACTTTGGTAATGATTTAATAATTGCCGGAGATCTTAATGATACACCCTCAAGCAAAATTATACTAACAATGAATACCTTTTGCGATGGTACTAATCAGAGTGATAAGTATAAAACATACCCCTCGGAAAACCCTATTAGTCAACTAGACTATATTTATACCTGTAATAAAGGTAAATATATAATTGATAGTTACCACGTTATAGATGCTCCAGTTTTTTCAGATCATCTTCCAATCATAAGCGATATTATCTACCAATCAGGAAAATATTAAATCATTGGGGTTGTAATTCAGTTTACTTCGAATGTAGAATATTGCTAAGAATTAAGGAGAACAAAAATGGATACAAAACTTACCTTAACAATTATTGGCTCTGTATTATCGTTAATAGGAATCATTTTCATTGCAATTCCAAAAGTAGTTAATGAAAAAACAATGAGTAATCTTCCCAACGAAGCTGTAGGTATATCAGCATTATTTAGAGCAGCTAACGGAGGTCTAGGGTTAGCTTTAGGTCTAGTTGCTATTTATTGTAGAAACTTGCCGCCGGAGTATGCTAAAACTGTCATCCTATCACTTGGTACTGGTTTTATTTTTGTTAATGCAGCTATAATCTCAGGAAAGGTTAGAGGATTTGATGAAGAACTTCCGATTCCACCAATGGTTATTTTTGCGATTTTAACTATTTTAGCATACTACACTGCTCTGTCTTAGATTCCTATATATAATTGAAGAAGTACTTACTAGCATT
>SGYO01000011.1 GCA_004321745.1 bacterium
ATATTTCTAATCTGCCTAATAACATACAGAATGATAATAACCACTTACCTGCTGGATGAAGCGTTGAATAATTATCAGTTGGCCCAAAATCGCCAAATGCTGGCCCCACATTCCCTATAGCAGATGCTGCAGCACCCACAGAAGATTGAAGATCCAAATTTAAAAAAGATAAAGCAAGTGAGGTTATTATAAAAACAGATAGGTATATCAAAGAAAAACCAAGGGTATTTCGCACAATTTCATCGCTAATTATTCGTTTACCAATTTTTATCGGTATTATAGCGCGTGCATGTAACATCCTTCTTATCTCCGTTAAAGCACTTTTAATCAGTAATAATACTCTAGCGATTTTCATGCCTCCACTCGTCGAACCACCCATAGCTCCTAAAAACATTAAAATCAAAAGTAAATGTTGACTGAAAAAAGGCCACAGCTCATAGTTTGCACTGGTATAACCCGTACCTGTAAGAATGGCTAGAGCTTGAAATAATGATTTTATAAAGTTATCGTGGGTGTATTCAGAATTAACCGACGATATATTAAAAAATATTAACATTGTCGATAAAAAAACTATTAAAGCATAAATACGAAATTCATAATCTTTTATATGAGCTTTAGCATTGCCTGTTATAGCCTTGTAGTGAAGGGTAAAGTTGACCCCTGCAATGAACATGAAAGCTATAATTATGTAATGTATCAGATGACTTGAATAAGCCCCAATACTATCATTTTGAGTACTAAACCCTCCTGTAGGCATGGTTGTTAGTCCATGACAAATTGAATCAAATAGAGGCATACCAGCTAAAGTTAGGAGTATAATTTGAAGTAATGTAAAACTACAATATACAATCCAAAGCATTTTTGCAGTTTCTCGAAGTCTAGGTTTAATTTTGTCTGCAACAGGACCAGGTACTTCAAGTTTAAATAGATGAATACCTCCAGAACCAAGGACGGGAAGAATTGCAATGTAAAAAACTATGATCCCCATTCCACCAACCCACTGAATGAAAGATCTCCAAAATAGAACACCTTTAGGAAGACTCTCAATACCATTAGGTAAATTTGTTAGAGTAACTGGGTCACCTAATATCGTTGCGCCAGTAGTTGTTACCCCAGACATTGCCTCAAAAAATGCATCAGTGAAATTTGGAATAGCGCCAGTTAAATAGAACGGAAGAGACCCTGCAAATGCTGCTGTGACCCACGACAAGGTTACAATAGCAAAACCTATTTTGTTATTTAAAGATTTTTTATGTCTTGTAAAAAACCATAATGGAGTGCCAGCGAAGATACAAACTCCTGAAGATTTAATTAAACCTATTAAGTCGCTTCCTCCTGAAAAATAGGAAATTAAAATAGGTACTATCATGGTGATTCCTAGCAAGGCTAGCAAAGCACCAAGAACATTTAAAATAGGTTTCACCCTCATGAAACAAACATTTTATTGATCTTATCCCTACCTTCCGGTCTTGCAAAAACTAATGCTATATCTTCTTCAGTTAATTGACTATTACCATGAGCTACTCCAATTTTACCATGATGATTAATCATTGTGATTATACTATCCTTTGGAATATTAAGTTTATTCAAAGGTTTAGACGTGATCTCACTTCCTTCTTCCGGTTGCAACTCAAATGCATCTAATCCTATCTCATAAAAAGTTTCAACAGACGTTTCAGATATATCGCTATGCAATTTCCTTAAAATCGAATTTGCTGTAGAAAGATTTTTGCTTATAACTGCACCAAATCCAATCTCCTTTATTGTCGGCATGTAGTCTGTATTTACAACATGTATTATACTTTGTTTTGCCCCTAAATGATTAGCTAGCATACCAGAAATCAGATTGGTCTTTTCATTTTCAGTAACCGCAATAAAAGAATCAATTTCTTCTATGTTTTCTGCTTTCAAAAACTCGACATCTGTACCATCTCCATAAACTACCATAGTATCCTCAAGTTTTGTGGATATATGACCCGCTTTAGGTCTATTATAATCAATTAGCCTAACATTATAGTCTTGAGATATTTGATCAGCTAATGTTCTTCCTATCTTAGAACCTCCGACAATCATAATATTATTAGCTTCAGAACTTTTAATATTTAACAAATCTAATAATTTATCTATATGCTTAGACTTAAGAACAAAATGAGCGATGTCTCCTTCGCGAAATTTGAAATCAGATGTTGGTACAATTGACTCATCATCTCGAAGCACAGCAACTACTGTAAATCTAAACCTATCAGATGATTTACATATCTCAGATAATGTTTTGTTATATAGTAATATATTTTTCCATCTATCAATTCTTATACCAACCATAGTTAATCTGCCACCTTCAAAACTTCTTGCTTGGACCGCATATGGATACTTCATAAGCTGGACGATTTCTTTACAAGCCTCTTTTTCTGGATGTATTACCATGTCTACACCAAATTTCTCTGGTTTTATAATACTTTCTCTTGATGAATACTGCTGGTCTCTTAACCTTGCAATTACTTTATTTGCCCCAAGTTCATGAGATTGTTGTGATGCAATTAAATTAATTTCGTCAACTTTTGTGAGGCATAGAACATAATCTGCCTCTCCAACATTTGCCTCTAGAAGTACTTTTGGACTGGCCCCATTACCCTCTACAACGATGACATCAAGGTTCTCAGTTACTCTTTGACATTTTTTTATATCAATATCAATAATTGTGATATCATAATTTTCTTCACTAAGCGCTTTAGCCACATGAAAACCAACTTCACCCGCTCCAATGATCACTACTTTCATTATCTATCAACCTTAAATACTTACAATTAGAAAATACATTATTTTTTCCATAATAAAAGGCGTTTTTCTCTTTTATGACACCCTTCGAATATCTGCACCTAGCCCTAAGAATTTTTGCTCGATTTTTTCATAACCACGGTCAATATGATATATTCTGCTTATCTCTGTCTCACCTTTGGCAGCTAATGCAGCAATAAATAAAGCAGCGCTAGCTCTTATATCTGTTGACATTACCGGTGCGCCAACAAGTTGATCAACACCTCGAATGAATGCAGTATTTTTCTCTACTTTAATATTAGCGCCTAACCTTGCCAATTCAGGAATGTGGCTAAATCTGTCATGGTAAACAATATCTGTAACAATGGATGAACTATCTGATAAAGACATTAAAGCTACCCACTGAGCTTGTAAATCTGTTGGAAACCCTGGAAAAACAGCAGTTGTCATATCTACTGATTTTAAATTTTCTGGGGGCGTAATTGATATGGAATCATCATTTATAGTTATTTGACATCCAGTCTCAATTAATTTGTTAGTGACCTTTTCTAAATGCAGTGGGATAACATTATTAATCTTTATTTCACCATTTAAAGCACCGGCCATTAAAAAAGTACCAGCCTCTATCCTATCTGGAATTACTGTTATATCTGCATGGTTTAGTTCCTTAACGCCTTCAATAACTAAAGAATCCGTTCCAATACCCTTTATATTTGCTCCCATAATGTTTAAAAACTCACATAATTGAGTTATTTCTGGTTCTTTAGCGCAATTAAATAATCTTGTTATACCTTTAGCTCTGACTGCTGCCATGGCTAGATTACCTGTTGCCCCAACTGAAGGAAACTCAAAATGAATATCACAACCAATTAGTTCGTCAGCCTCAGCTAAAATATTACCACCTTCCAAATCTAGATTTGCTCCAAGTTTCTCTAAACCTTTTAGATGATAATCAACTGGCCTCGGGCCCCATGCACACCCACCAGGCAAAGAAACTTGAACTTTGCCAAATCTTGATATTAGAGGACCTAAGACATAAAAAGAGGCTCTCATAGTTTTTACTAGATCATATGGCGCCTCAGGATTATTTACATTATTTGTATCAACCCAAACAGTGCCATTTTCAAAAGAGGTTTTGGCACCTGTGATTTCAAGTAATTGCATCATAGTACGTGTATCGCGTAAATCTGGAACATTATAAATGGTAAATTTTCCTGGGCATAATAAAGTGGCTGACATTATTGGTAAAACTGCATTTTTAGCTCCGCTTATCTTCACTTCACCATTAAGAGTTTTGCCACCTTTAATTATGATTTTAGCCATTTTTACGTTCCCACCTCTTCTCCTACAAATAAATTTTTTATTACACTTCTACTGAAATCACCAATTAAGTATTCAGCTTTGACAGAAGTTGAATTTGAATTTATTACAGACTTTGTTACATGTAAATGATTATCGGCACTAATTGCAATTTGAGGGAGGTGAGTAATACAAATAACTTGTTTGTATTTTGATAATTTTTTTAAATGCTTAGATACTTTTTGTGCTGTTCCGCCAGATATACCGGTATCAATTTCATCAAAAATTAAAGTTGACACAGGATTTTTATCCTGAAAAACAGTTTTAATCGCCAACATAATTCTTGACATTTCTCCTCCCGATGCAACTTTGGACATTGGTTTCAATGGCTCACCTGGATTTGCAGAAAGATAAAATTCCACTTGATCAATTCCTTTTGCGTAAGGCTTAACAGGAATTCCATTATTTTTGATAAAACTTGTGTCAGTTTCATTGTTTGATAGTCTTACATCAAATTTCGCATGATTCATGTTGAGCACCGCTAGCGATTTCTCTATCATCGATGAAAGAGTATCAGCATTAGATCTTCTATTTTCAGAAAGTTTAAACGCAATTTCAGTATACTTTCTTTCTAATTTGGTAATTTGTTTTTTTAATTCAGAATCCGATTTTGCATAATTAGATATTTTATTTAATTCATATCTAATTTGCTTTTCATTTTCAAATATAGATTCAATAGAACCACCATATTTTCTTTTTAATTGCTCAAATAAGTTTATTCTGTCTTCGATATTTGGTAATCTGGAAATATCAAAATCATCAGTTGATAATCTAGCTTCAATATCTATCTCTATCTCTTGTAATTGCATTATCATTGAGCTGATTATTTCTGATAAGTCCTCAACAGAATTATCATACTTCATTGCTTGGTTTAACTCTGTTGACAAATTAGTTAAACTTGACACAACCCCATTTTCATAATCATTTAATGATTGTTTTACATTGTTAAGCTTCTTAATTAAATCTTCTTGGTTATTTAATTTTTTATAATCTGAATATAGTTTTTCTTCTTCATCTTCTTTTATGTCCGCCATTTGAATTTCATTTAATTGGAATTCTAAAAGTTCTTTTTTCTCTTTATGAAGAGCGATGTTCTGACGTAAATCAATTAAATCTTTTCTACATTTTTCAAGATTATCAAAGATTATTTTTATTTTAGCTATATCTTTCTGATTACCACAAAAGTAATCTAAAAAATCAATTTGATTTTCAGTTTTTAAAATGATTTGCTGATCGTTTTGGCCATGAAACTCGATTTTAGATTCAAATGATTTTAAAAAATCATTTTGAGTCATTGGAACCTCATCTATGTATGATTTTGACCTACCTGTTTTATTGTAAATTTTTCTGTAAGATCTTTTATCGAATTCAAGGTCCACAACACAACGTGATGCACCATGCTTTATGGCAGATTTTGAGAACTTTCCGTTAACTAAAGATGCAATTGCCTCAAGTATTATCGATTTACCTGACCCAGTCTCTCCTGTAATTACAGTTAATCCAGGATTTAAATCAATGTTAATTTCATCAATTATAGCAAAATCTTTAATATTAATTTTCTTTATCATTTTCTATTGAATTGAAATATAACTTCACAAAAAATGCACTTAAAATTAATCCAATTATATCTGCAATTACATCAAAACCACTGGCATCTCTTGAAAAAACGGTAGATTGATAAAGCTCATCTATAAAACTATAAAATATTCCCAATATTAAACTTAAAATAATTGAATATTTTGTAATACAAACCATTGAAAAATATAGCAGTACACCTAATATGAAATATTCAACAATGTGAATAATTTTATCTAATGTAAAAATATAAGATTTTGGTATACTAGTTCCTTTTAAAGATGAGCCTATAATCATTAATGATACAAACGAGATTGTCAGGAGATTTATTATTTTGTGATTTTTAAAAGTATTTATCAATATATGCTGGTATATAATAATCTTATCACATAAATAGAGTTAACAATTTTTATTTTTCTTTTAATATCGCAAAAGCAATAGCTTGATCATTCGTATGTGAAATAGAAATATTAATGCTTTTTTCAGAATTACCATTGATAAAGACTATTGGAACTCCATTCTTATCATTTATAATTGAAATATCTTTAAAACTAATTGAATTTAGCTTTTTAGAGGAATAAACCGCCTTCATGACTGCTTCCTTTGCTGCAAATTTTCCTGAAAAATGTATAAAAGGATTGGATTTAGAGTTACAATAATCTTGTTCTTCTTTATTGAAAACTTTACTTAAGAATTTATCTTGATATTTTTCTATTGAACTTTTTATACGATCAACATCAACAATATCAACTCCAGGATAAAAATTATTCAATATTATTATTTTTTTTAATTATTGTTACTAGCTCTGATATATCCTCTACATCCCAGTCTGCGCCTGAATTCTTCGTGCCAAATGTATCTCCATATACAGCAAATGCAGTTTTCATTCCAATTTTTTTTGCTCCTACAACATCCCTTTCTGGCCAATCTCCTATCATAAGACTAGATTCAGGTCCTAGTCCTAATTTTTTAAGAGCCATTTCAAAAGGTACAGACGACGGTTTCCGCTCACCAGAATCATCAAAAGTAACCACAGCATCAAAAAAATGATAAAGATTTAAATAATATATCCTCATCCATGCTTCCCTACTAGGCGCATCTGAAACAACAGCTAATTTCATTCCTAACTTTGTTAAATCAATTAATGTTTTATTTACATTTGGATAAGCTAATAAGTTTGCTTCTCTAGCTCGTCTATATGCTACAACTCCAGCGGCTAAAAATTTATTATCAACATGACCAATAGAATTTTCAAGAAAAACATCAAAAACCTTTTGATTTTCCCATCCAATTTTTTCGTACAAAGAGATTATGTTATCGAAAGATTTATCTTCATCTATTCCAAGACCAGCTTCAATCATGCCTCTAATCGCAGATCTCACTGCTACCTGCTTCATCTTCATAAAATCAAGTAACGTATTATCTAAATCAAATACGACCCCTTTTATGAGGTTTTCTTTATCGAATCTCATTTTTCATACTTCGTGGGATTATTGATTTCATCAATTTTTCTTTGTGCTAATTTTCTCCAGTCCCTATCTTTATTGGCCTCTTCAAAATACTTTAATGCTCTTGTTTTTTTTCCACTTTTCATTTCAGCGATACCTTTTTCGTACCAACCACCGCCAAAATTAGATTTCAAATCAATACATTTCTGAGCTGCAATGGATGCTTCGCTAAAATTATCTATAGCATTCAAAGAGGATGCATATCTAAACCATGCATCATGATTTTTTAAATCATATTCGGTCGACTTTTTAAACTGCTCAGAAGCCTCCTCAAATAATTCTTGTTCAGAAAAAACTACCCCTAAACGTAAATAAGCATCAGCATACTCTGGGTCTATTTGAATCGCAGTCAATAAAATATCTCTAGCGATGTCATAATCTTTTCGAATCAAATGAATATTGCCAAGATTACTATATGCTTTTGTGTATCCTGGATTAAGCTCAATAGCTTTCTCATATTTTACAATTGCAGAATCCAAGTTATTATCAACTTCATATGATGCACCTAAGGTAAACCAAGCCTTATAAAAATCAGGCTTTATTGAAATGGCCTTATTGAAGTAGGATATTGCATCTTCAGAATTACCAATTTTTTTTTCCAATACACCAAGTTGATAGAATGCTAAATAGAAAGTATCGTCATACTTGGTAGCCTTTTTATAAAAATCAGTAGCTTTATCAAAATCACCTCTTTTGTAGGCCTTATTACCATTATTAAGTAATTGTTTAGTAACATTATTTAAACCTTTTCTTGCTTTCATATGATCAGGATATAACTTTAATGCTTCACTAAAATAATACGCTGCCCCCTCAATATCTTTTTGCCTAAATTTTGTTAAACCCATATAAAAATGTGCCTCAGGAAAATATGGATGTTTTTCTAAAATTGACTCATACTCTGTCATTGCCTCATCAAACTGACCTTGCTGCACATTTCGTTTACCATTTTGTATTTTATTTCTTATGTCATTTAAACCATTCCACCATGACCTAAATTCTTCATCCATCTGCACCGCTTTAGTAGCAGATGCATTAGCCTTATTTAAATCCCCTTTGCGTAACCATAGTTCAGAAAATCCAATATGTGCAGGTGCAAATGAGGGATCTACTTTCAAAGATTCATTTAGCAAAGAGTCAGCAATAACTAAATCACCTTTAGACATTTGTCCATTAGCTTCATTCAAAAGTTGCTCAGGATCTTGAGCATAAATCGAGTGCTGAATAATTAAAAATAAAACCAGAATCTTGTATATCATCTTTATATCCCTTTAATTAAAAAATTTATTATTTTATACACTTTTGAACGTTTACCAAAGCGCTTTGACTTTTAAATAATCTGAAAACATATATAAGGCTCAATTAGATTGGCCAAATGTATAATAGTAATCCTTTTGTTAAATGTTGCCTATTTTTTCTTAATCTTAGATACTTGAGTAGATAAAGCTTCCAATTTTGAGCTTACACCCTCAACATTTCTCTCTATGCCACCTATATTGCCATTAATAGTGGCGATGGCTTTGTTAATATTTTCAATTGAAGCTTTAAGTTCTGTTATGTAAACCTCTAAATCTCCGCTAAAATCGCCTACTTTCGTATCAATTGTCTTTACTTTACGATTAACACTATACAAGCTATCATTAAAAGTATCATTTATATCATTTACTGATTTTTTATTCTGCTTCCAAAGTAGTTCCATCGTGCTAACTAATTCATTTTGCGAAACTTTCAATGAGTCATGAAGTGCATCAATTTTTTTATCTAAAGAATTACCTAGTTCAATAATTGCATTGTGGTTTGCATTAATTGATTCTTGATTAAGACCAATTGACCCTCTATTCTCCTTGATAGATCTGTTAATAAACTCAAATGATTTTTCTACTCTTTGGACCTCTCTGTACAAATTTGCAACAGAGCCAGACATAATGTCGATTTGACTTTTATTATTTGTAATCTCATTTGAGACAGCATCAATATCATCCATCATGTTTGCTGTTGATCCAGATAATACATAAGTCTGGTTTATATTTTTTGCTAAATTATCTTCGGCAACGCTTAATCCATTGTTAATATAGCCTATCGTATCTCCAACAAGCCCTATATTTTGTCTATTTAAAGAAATATCTACCTCATGTTCTACAATATCATGAGTAATTTCCAACAACTGTTTTGACTTCTCCTGATCTTTTGTATGCAATCTAAGTAGATCAGCTTCAAATTCTTGTTGAAGAATTTCAAAGCCTTTATAGACTTGATACAAATTATCAATCTTATTTTGTAGAGAGTCTTTCCATGAAACAGTTTTACCTGATAAATTTTCAACATATCTTCTTACAAACTCAATTTGATCCGACATATATGTTAAATCACCTTTTTTAGCTAAATCTTCTCTGCCTATGATGTCTTCAGGCTTTATTTGCACAAACCCCATTTCAGTTTTTAAAAATATCTTATTTGGCTTTTCGTGAGTAATTGTGCCCTGTATGATTGAACCATCTCTAAGGAATAAAATAGTTGTATTTTGGGCTAAAGAAACCGAAAACACGAACATTGCAATAATTATAATAATTTTATTCATTTTCATATTTAAAACTATAAAGATTAGAATTAAAATCTACTCTTAACTAAGGAAAAGGGCAAAGAGGAAGAATTACAAATAAATATTTATTAAATATGTTAAGCATGTGCCGAAGGCCGGAATCGAACCGGCACGAGGTTACCCTCACAGCCCCCTCAAGACTGCGTGTCTACCAGTTCCACCACTTCGGCAATAAAAAGAGAAACCTAATTAAAATTTTACCTAATTATTCCAAATCTAAAACAGGCTGACTATCGTCTTCCTGAATAGTTTGCTGTTCAAATGGAATAGGATTTTCTTCGGAAGCTTTTTTAACAAGTGAGGAGCTAGATTCATCACTTGGCCCACTTAAAATACTTATTAAAACTGCAAGACCAATGAAAATTGCTGCAAGCCATCCTGTAATTTTACTTAAAACATTTCCTGCGCCTTGCCCGCCTAGTATACTACTAGCGGCTTGACCTCCAAAGGTACCAGATAACCCACCACCTTGGCTAGCCTGCATCAAGACAACAGATATTAGCAATATGCTAACGATAGTATGAGCAATAATTAAAAATCCAATCATTTAAGTAAAAATCTCCTATTTTTGATCGACTATATTAATAATATCTACGAATTTTTCAACATCTAAACTAGCACCGCCAATTAGAAAACCATTCACATCATTCACACCAATCAACTCTTCTGCATTATCAGAATTAACTGAACCTCCATATAAAATAGGAATGAGATTGCTTTCTTCTTTTTTTGAAATATCTGAAAGCATATTTCTAATGAAAAAATGTATTTCTGCCACTTTATCAACTGAAGCAGTTAATCCTGTACCTATAGCCCACACAGGCTCATAGGCAATCACAATATTTTCAAGGCTGCTTAATCCACTAAGACCTTCATTTAATTGCGCAGATACAGTTTCTTTTGCCAATCCATCATTCAATTCCTCTATTGTCTCACCAACACACAAAATGGGAGTAACTCCTACATCTAGTACCTTTTTTACTTTCTTTCCAATGAATATATCATCTTCACTAAAAATTGATCTTCTTTCGGAATGACCAAGGATCACGTATTTAACACCACAATCAATAAGCATTTGCACGGAAATTTCTCCTGTATATGCACCGGAATCTTCAAAATAACAATTTTGCGCCCCTAAATTATATTTAGAAGATTTCGACAAACTCGTTAATCCTGTAAATGGAGGGCAGATAATTACATTAGTATCTCTAAGAGAATCTAAATCACTAATCATCTTCTCAATGAAAGTTTTTCCTTCCTTTGGTGTTTTATTCATTTTCCAGTTGCCAGCTACAATAGAATTAATCATAATATTTATATCTCCAGTTTATTAATCGCGTCAAGTTGATTGCCTGACATCAGCTCAAGTGATGCACCCCCACCTGTTGATACGTGGGAAACATTATCAACTAATTTAAAATTTCTTAATGCAGATGCCGTGTCTCCACCTCCAGCAATGACAACAGAATCTTTTTCAACAATTTCTACCAATTTATCGGCAACTGCTTTTGTTCCATAAGAAAAAACTTCATTTTCAAAAACTCCCATCGGCCCATTCCAGAGGACTGTCTTTGCCTCATCTAAAACTGATAAATATTTCTCAATTGTTTTTGAACCTATGTCCAGACCCATTGAATTCTCAGGAATGTCTCTTACACCAACGGAATTAGCTCTCAAAGTTGAATTTATGTCTTCAGCGCATACAACATCACTAGGTAAGATTATCTTATTTCCATTGAGCCTAGCTGCGTCAAGAATGTTTCTTGCTTGATCAATCATTTTAGTTTCAACTAAAGATTTGCCAATGTTATAACCCATTGCTTTGAAAAAAGTAAATACCATTCCTCCCCCAATTATTATCTTATCAGCTTGACTTAAGTATTTATTTATTAGTTCAAGTTTAGTAGAAACCTTTGAACCACCTAGAATTAAGACCAAAGGTCTTTCTGGTTTATCAACGACCTCTCTTAAGTATTTCATTTCTTTTTCAAACAGAAAGCCAATACCATAATTTTTAAAATTATTAATCACACCATGATTTGATGCATGTGCTCTGTGCGCTGTTCCAAAAGCATCATTAATGTAAATACGGCCGTGTTTTGATAGCTTATTAGAAAAGAGTGAATCATTATCAGATTCTTCTTTATGGAACCTTAAATTTTCTAGCAGATGAACTTCTCCTGGCTTTAAAGATAGCGAAGTATCAATAGCATCCTGTGAAATACAATCTGAAGAAAATTTAATAGGAATTTCTAGAAGAGAAGCTAGATGCTCACCAACAAGCATTAAACTAAAATCTTCACTGTATTCACCTTTTGGTCTGCCAAGATGGGACATTAAGACTACCGCCGCACCTTCCTCCAAACAATAATTAATTGTGGGCAGGCAAGATTTTATCCTGAAATCGTCCTGGATCACCTCATCATGAATAGGTACATTTAGATCAAGTCTGATTAATATAGTTTGCCCTTTGATGTCAAAAGATTTTAAAGTTCTAAGCATAGTTCATTTAATACTTTGGCTGATTTATGAAACTACAACCAAAAGAGGATAATTGGTGTATTGAAGGAAACAATTTTTTATTACTTATTTTAAAATGTTAAATAAAAATACATTACAGCTTATAAACTTAATAAATTAATTCTATAATTTGAATCATTATTCAAATGAAAAAAAACCCATTTAATATAAGAGACAATAACAATTTCAATGAGCTCATGACGCATAGAGTTCATGAAATATTATTAGTTGCAAGTCCATACGATGCTTTCATCCTTGAAGAAGAAGGTGGTCTAACAGAGCAGATTATGACAGAATATATTGGCATGAACTTTAATTATGCTCCTCGAGTTACACGATCCTCTACTTCTGTATCTGCAATGAAACATTTATCAAAAAATAAATTTGATCTTGTTATAGTAATGCTAAGAATTGAAGACACAGACCCTATATCATTGGGTAAGTCTATAAAAAAACATTATCCTCGCATGCCAGTTATTTTACTAGCTTTTGATGAAACTGAAGTAAAACAGCTCAGTCAAAAAATTTCTCCAAGTTCCATTAATCGAGTTTTCATTTGGTCTGGAGATGCTTCAGTTTTCCCTGCGATAATCAAATACGTAGAAGATAGAAAAAATGCAGAAAAAGACATTATTAAAGGAAATGTGCGTGCCATTATTTTAATTGAAGATTCTCCTAGAATGTATTCTGTACTTTTACCACTTATATACAGAGAAATTGTTTCTCTAACCAAAAGTTTAATGAAAAAGACATTTAATTCTACCTACAAATCAATGCACCTTAGAGGACGTATTAAAGTTTTACTAACACCAAACTATGAAACAGCTTTAAAGTTTTCAAAAAAATATGGTGAAAACATTGTAGGTGTGATTTCAGATGTTAAATTCTTAAATAAAGGAAAAAAGGACCCAAAGGCTGGAGTAAAAATTGCAGAATCAATTAGACATAAGCATCCGGCCATGCCAATAATGCTTCAATCTACTGATAGTTCAAATAGAGAGTTAGCGAGGAAAATTGGCGCAGATTTTCTTCATAAGGGGTCTAATACTTTATTAAAAGATTTGAGAAATTTTATGCTTATTAACTTTGGGTTCGGGGATTTCATTTTTAAAGACATTGATGGTAATGAATTAATCAAAGCAACCAATACGGAAGAGCTTATCAAAGGCATTGAAACTGTTCCAATCGATACGTTGATTTATCATGGTAAAAGCAACCATTTCTCAAATTGGCTAGCTGCAAGATCTAATTTTGAGGTTGCAACTAAATTAAGAAAAATAAATGTAGAAAAATTCAAAGATAAAAATGATATTAGAAATGCTATCATCAAAGAAATTAAAAGTCCGGATGCAAAGCACAGATTTGGAGAAGTAACAGATTTTTCCTCTAAAAAAGATAACAACTCTAGATTTTATAAAATGTGTGGCGGATCCTTGGGAGGAAAAGCTCGCGGTCTTGCCTTTGCTAAAGACATGATAGTTCAATCAGGTATAAATGATAATTATGAAAATATTGTTATTAAAATACCCAGAACCGCAATAATTGGAACTGAAGAATTTGATCGGTTCATGAAAGATAATAATCTGTGGGACGATGCCTTAAAAGTAGAATCAAATGATAAACTAGAGGAAATGTTCTTGAAAAGCAGATTATCCATGGATATTACTCTGAAGGTTGAAGCTTTTTTAAAAAAATGTAAGAAACCTCTAGCTGTAAGATCATCAAGCCTACTTGAAGATTCACAATATCAAGCTTTATCTGGAGCTTATTCAACATTTATGCTTTCTAATGATCAGGAAATATTTAGAGATCGAATAAATGAAGTTACAAATGCCATAAAATTAGTTTTTGCTTCTATATTTTTCCAGGAATCAAAATCTCATTTTAGCCATACTGCTCATAGAACAGAGGAAGAAAAAATGGCTGTCATTTTAATGGAAATTGCAGGAAAAAAATATAGCAGTGGAAGATTCTATCCCACATTCAGCGGAGTATTAAAAAGTATAAATTTCTATCCAGTATCCTATATGAGAAGAGACGAAGGAGTTTGTTATCTTGCATTAGGTTTTGGTAAAACTATTGTTGATGGTGGTAAGTGTCTTGGTATATCACCAAAATATCCAGCCATAAAACCTCAATTTGCTACCATTAAATCAACTATTCAAAATTCCCAATCGAACTTTTTTGCTTTAGAGCTCAAAGATAAAAATTTTAGTCTTAAAAAGGACTTAAGGTTGCACGATCTTTCTAGTGCAGAGGGAGATGAATCTTTAAAATGGATGGGTGGTGTAATTACATCAGAAGATAACATCTTGAGAAATTCACTTTCTTATCAGGGTACTAGAGTAGTTAATTTTTCTCAGATACTTGACTGGAATGTCATACCTCTATGTGATATACTTAATGAACTTTTATTGTTAGGTAAACAAGCATTAGGATGCCCTGTAGAAATAGAATTCGCAGTAAACATGAATGATAATGGCCCATCAGAGTTTTATTTACTCCAAATAAAACCTATGCTCATTTCAAATAACAAATCTATTGATCTAGACATATATAAACAAAAGGATGTATTTGCATCAAGCCACATTACTCTTGGTAATGGTACAACAAATCAAATGAAAGATTTATTGTACCTGCCACCAGAAAAATATGATCCCTCAAAGTCAAAGGATATTGCAAAAGAAATTGGCTATTTTAATGAAAAAATAGGAAGAGATAATCCATATATTTTATCTGGTCCTGGAAGATGGGGTTCAGCTGATCCCTGGCTTGGAGTTCCAATTACTTGGCAACAAATATCAAATACAAAGATTATTATTGAGCTTGGGCATGAAGATTTTCCCGTAGATCCATCGTTTGGAAGTCATTTTTTTCAAAATATAACCAGCCTCCATATAGGATACCTTACAATTGACCATAAAAATATAAATGATTCATTAAATTTTAATTGGTTAACTACACTAAAACCCAAAGAAGAAAAAGAATATATTAAATGGTTTAAATTTGATGATTCTTTTAAAACAATTATTGATGGCCTTAGTGGTGTGGGAAAAATTTTGATACCCAAACCTAGTGAAATTGAGTTAATGGATGAAGAAGACTCTACAGGTATTTAGCCTTTATACGATTCCCTGATCCATCATTGCATCAGCCACCTTAATAAATCCAGAAACATTTGCGCCTTTAACATAATCAATATGCTTCTTATTATCACCATGAACTACGCATGCAGAGTGAATGCTTTTCATGATTGTCAAAAGTTTTTGATCAACCTCTTCTCTTTCCCATCTAATTCGCATACTGTTTTGACTCATCTCAAGTCCTGATACCGCTACACCGCCGGCATTGGCAGCCTTCCCAGGTCCAAACAATACCTTTGAACCTTGTAAAATATTAATTGCATCGGGGTCAGATGGCATATTTGCACCTTCACTTATAGCAATTATTCCGTTTTTAACCAAGTCTTTTGCATTTGATTCATTTATCTCATTTTGGGTAGCACATGGCAAGGCTATATCGCAGCTAATGCCCCATGGACGTAAGCCCTCAAAATACTCACAACCAAATTCTTCAGCATATTCTTTAATTCTTCCTCTTTTATTATTTTTTAAATCAATCACCCAATCAAGTTTATCTTTTGAAATTCCTTCTGGATCATATATGAAACCTGAAGAATCGGATAAAGTAACTACTTTCCCCCCAAGATGAAGAACTTTCTCAGTAGCATATTGGGCAACATTCCCAGACCCTGACACTAAAACATCTTTGCTCTCTATTGAATTTCCAATGTGTTTTAGCATTTCCTCTACAAAATAAACACAACCATATCCGGTTGCCTCTGGTCTAATTAAACTACCTCCCCAATTAATACCTTTACCAGTTAAAACACCTGTGAATTCATTTCTTATTCTTTTGTATTGACCAAACATATATCCAATTTCTCTACTTCCTACACCGATGTCTCCTGCTGGCACATCGGTATCCGGGCCTATGTGCTTAGATAATTCTAACATGAAGCTCTGACAAAAACTCATTACCTCATTATCAGTTTTTCCTTTTGGATCAAAATCAGACCCACCTTTTCCCCCTCCCATTGGAAGGGTAGTCAAACTATTCTTAAATACTTGTTCAAATCCCAAAAATTTTAAAATACTTAGATTAACTGATGGGTGAAAACGTAATCCACCTTTATAAGGACCAATAGCTGAATTAAATTCTACTCGATAGCCACGGTTTACATTAACCTGCCCTCTATCATCTCTCCAAGGAACTCTAAAAGTAATTACTCTCTCTGGCTCGACTATTCTATCCAAAACTCCAGAATGCATATATTCTCTATTAGAGGCCAAAAAATCCCAAAGTGATTCAACAACCTCATGAACAGCTTGATGGAATTCAGTTTCATTGGGATCTTTATGCTTGACTTTATTCATAAAATCTTCAATCGAGTTGTACATTTATTTTCTCCTATGTTCTAATCAGATTGTAAAATTTAACATCCAATTTTATCATTAGGCAGAATCTATTTTTATATTTCTACTATTAGTTTTTTTTAAATACCGTATATAATTTCAATTACTACATTATATTAAAAAATGGCGGAGTAGCTCAGCTGGTTAGAGCATCGGAATCATAATCCGAGTGTCGGGGGTTCGAGTCCCTCCTCCGCTACTTTGCAAATTCTTTTTATGAAGCACATTTAGAATGATTATAAAAGTTGATTTGATCTTAAAGGCAGTTTTTATATGCATTTTCTTACATATCACCACTTTAGCCCAAAAAAATACAACTATTTATAGTGGCTATAATTTTTCAACAATCAAATACAATCAAGACAATATAAATGAGAGTGTTAACTTCAATTTTCATCGTGGATTGAATATAGGTATTGAGTACAGGTTCCCAAAAATAATTGCTGGTTTTGGTTATTTCCAAAGAGGCTTAAGTTTAAGCAGAGCTACAAAAATAAACATTGGTGGTATAGATTATAATATCGATATTAGTGGCCATGAGGTTTATAATTATTTATCAGCTCACCTTGTTTATCCTTACAAACTAAATCAAAGTTTAGAACTATTTGCTGGAATTCAAATTGGAAAAGGCAATAATGGTGAATCACTCGCGAAACTAAAGTTCACTGATTTTAATAGCAGTAGATCAGACAACATTGATTTGAAATCTGAAGATTTCAACATTGATCAAGGAATTAAACTCGGTATGAACTATATGTTGAATTCAAATTTGGGTTTTAGAGCATCCTACTTCTCTGGACTAAGTGATGTCAGAAGTAATCTTGATGACTCCCTTAATTTTAGAAATAATTCTTTCCAGATGTCCTTATTAATGAATTTTAAAAAAATGCCTATTAAATCAAAAAAAAGGTTGCTGGATTCTACCAAGTCAATTCGATCAAAATTAATAATTCCACCAAAATCTATTTTTGTCCAAATTGGTAGCAAAGTTGATAACTCAGCCAATATTAAATCAAGTTTGAGTGTTAATTATGGAATCAGAGATAATGTAACAGTAAGTGCTCGAAAAAACGATCATTTAAATACTCTGGATATTTATATTAGTACAAATTATTTTAATAGGTTCATCAGAAAAATAAAATACCCTATTAACATAGTCTATCAAGCTGCAATTAGCAATAAACGCGATAAATCTGTTATCACTGATGAAAAAGATAATTTTAATTTTTTACATAAAACTATTTTTGAATACAAGATTCGATCTTCGACAATTTTAAATATTAGCCCATTCTACATTCACAAGAATATTGCTAAAACAAAACTAGACCCAAAAGGCTTTCCATGGGATTTATGGTTTTTAGAAGCTGGCTTCAATCATATGCGTAACCAAAAATTTCATATTTATGGTAGCGCTTATCGATTAATTAAAGATGCAGAACTAGCTAAGAGTATATCCTTTTATTCACTTGGTGTAAGATATAATTTGAAACTAATTGAGTTAGATTTTTCATTAAGTAACATATCTAATACGTACGAAACAGCCCTTGCAGATGAAATTGATTCAAAAAAATCAAAGGAAAAATTAATATTTGGTTTTCAAATAAATAAAACATTTAACTAATTACAAACATGTATAATCTTAAAACACCAAAAATAAAATATTTATTGCTTGGCCTTTTATCTATTTTTTCTTGCGAATGGCGAGTAGAAGATCAACCTGGTTACTGAGTAATTACATTCCCCCAGGATGGGGCGACATGTAATGAGGTAGTAACTTTAACTGTTGATGCCAGTGATCCAGATGGGATTTGTGGCATTGAAGTCAATGTGAATGATTTTAAAATAGATGTGCCTCTTAGTGAGATTTTAGGTAATCTTAACAATGAGCCGATTGAGGTTAGTTTAAATACAAATGAACTACCTGATGGCCCAGTAGCCGTTTCAGTAAGTATATGTGATTGTAATGATAATTGCACTGAAAGCCCGCCGATTGATTACACAATTGATAATACGTTATCTTTGCCAGATACTGTAAATATTAACTCTGTTATTTTTAATAATGGTGGTTTTGAAATTTTATGGGAAACTTCAAATGCTGCAGATTTTAATCAATATGATCTTTATCATTCTTTAGTAGATGAACCTGAAAATTTTTCTAAGATATATTCAATTAACGATATTAATAAAACTACATATTTCAAAAGTAATGTCAATCCTTTGGTATTCAATTATTTTTATATTATAGTTTCCGACTCATTTAACTATTCTACTAGAGGTAATACCTACATTTCATCTCTAGACCCTAAACCAAATGCAATTAATATTGATTCAGTTTCATATGATCATTTATCAATGAATTTAAATTGGGAGGAATCTTTAGATGAAGATTTTTGGAAGTATGAAATACATTATGGGATTGATGATTCATTGAATACCATTATTTTAGACAGCATTTTTGACAACTATGAAACTTATTATTCCATTAATGAATTTGACCCATACATTTATAATTTTTTTCAAATTACTGTCTATGATACTCTAAAACAGAGTACAAAAGGTAATTTTAAATCAAATCAAATTCAGGCTATACCAGACTCAGTTGTCCTTGATTCAATAATATCAATTGGAGATGAGATTACTGTTAATTGGTTAACACATCAATCTTTGAACTTTGGAAGGTATAACCTATACAGAGCATTTGAAGGTGATATGAGTGATAAAGAAATTTTATTTTCATCTACAAACAAATTAGATACAACATATTATTCATCCGATAATACATATAATACTACCTACTTTTATACAGTTTCAATGGTAGATATCTGGGGCTATGAGGTGTTTAGTAATATTGAATCTATAGAACCAAAGCATATTACTTTCATTAATAATTATGATTTGGAAGGGGAATCTATTTCAGGATATTATGGTATTCAAAATCATTTAGAACAATATAAAGTAATTGGTAAAAGCTCATTTGATATTTTCATGGCTCATGCAAATGAAAATGGTGAAAATATTTCTTTCCAACCTCTTAACTATAGTGATACTGAAACGCCAAATAAACTCTTAGAAACTGAAAACAATGATGGATATGTGTTTATTTCTAACGCTGTTAATAATTTTCAGGATACTGATTTAAAACTTACAAAAATAGATCAAAATGGGTCTGTAATTTGGGAATCAGTTTTTGGATTTGACATTGATGGTGAAAATCAAGTCTATGGCCTTGATAATGCATATGATTTACTATTGTCAAATGATGGCGGATATATAATTACTGGTCAATACCATGCTCAACACCCTGATATACTAATTTTAAAGATAGATGGCCAAGGAAATATTGAAAATAAATATAACATTTCTACAGCGCCTCCCTCCCAAAGAGTAATTGAAAGTGGAAAATCTATTTTAACATATAATGATAATTATATAATCCTTGGTTCCATATCCCAATCATCAGCTGATGGACCATCGAATGTTTGGCTCTCTGAGTATGATGTGAGCTTGAATGATGTTGGTGATACTCTTTGGTCAAAAACATGGAATTTGAATACTTATGACGTTCCTGAAAAAATAATACAAATATCAGATGGAAGTTTTGCGTTTGCTGGATACTCTTTAAATAATTTAGGTGAGCTAGAGTTTTCTTTGATAATCAATACTGATAATACTGGAAATGAGCTTTCATCCATTTTTTTAACAGGCGGTTGTTATATTTATGATTTTTTTGAAAATATTGAGGGTAATTACATTGTTGCTGGAAAAAAATTAGTTGGTGATGTTTTTCATGGTTGGATTTCATGTATAGATTTTCAAGGTAATCAAATTTGGGAGAATACCTATGGAAATGAAGAAAGCGCAGTATTTCAAAGTGTCAAGCAAACCACAGATGGAGGCTATATCCTTACTGGAGAAGATAAATTGAATGGAACAACTAGTATTTTACATGTTAAAACCGACCCGAATGGTAATATTAATTAATCTATAATTATAATTTAACTTTATGTAGGCAAGTTGAGCCTAATATACCAGCTTCTCCATCAGGTAATTGAGATAACAAAATTTTAATTTTGCCTTTTTGAAAACTTAATAAATTCTCATCCATATACTTTTTTGCGTAATCAAGAATGCGATGCTTCGCATTACTAAGACCTCCATAAAATATAAATGCCTCAGGAGATAGAATTGTAGCTGCCTGAGCAAGTCCAATACCAAGCATTTTTCCAGTAAACTCGTAAATCTCTTTAATGATCTCAACCCCATCATCATATGCTGCATCCAATTCCTTAACACTATAACCATAATTTTTTATTTTATTTAGAAAATCATTATCAGGGTATTTTTCAATATATTCATTAATTGTATATTTCACACCCTTGGCAGAAACATACATTTCTAGGGGACCTCTTCTTCCATTTCCGCACATTCTACCATTTGGATCAACTATTATGTGACCTAACTCACCAGCAAAACCATCGTAACCATACAAAAGAGAATCATTAACAATTATTCCACTTCCTAAGCCTGTACCAAGAGTTATTATCACAACATCCTTCATATTTTTTGCAGCACCATAATGTTTTTCACCTATAGCTGCAGCATTTGCATCATTTGTTATTTTAACAGGGAGGGATTGATATTTTTTTATTAATGATACGAGATCCAACCTATTCCAACCTATTCCAAGATTTGGTGGATCTATAACCATACCAGTGTAAAAATTACCATTAGGAACTCCTATACCAATGTTTTTTAATACATAAGTTTCATCGGATTCAGAATTCCATGCCTCAACTTGTTTAAAAAGGTTATCAAATAAATGGATTGGCCCTTTATCAGATTCGGTTTTAATTGACTTTTTTTTAAGTACTAATCCATTATTTGAAACCAAGCCAAAAACAGTGTTCGTGCCACCTATATCGATTCCTAAGGAGTAACTATTTTCATTCATTTTTGTAAAATTATTCTAGGAAGGTATAAATAAGTTATGCAAACAAGAACGAAAGGCTTATCAGTCAGTAACGCCTTGTCTAATTTCTAAATCCACAATAGGTGCTTGGTTCGGCTCTTCTTCGATCTTAACAGTTTTTGTAATAACTGTACCTTTACCATAATTATCAAATACAGTTAATTCAAAAGTATACTCACCCGGTGTTCCCTCAAAAGATACTATACCAGAACTAGAATTAGGCCTAAGTCTAATTTTATTACCACTTAGCTGCTTCCAACTAAATCTGATTCTGTCACCCTGATCTGGATCAAAAGAACTAGTAGCATCTAAAATCATTGGGTATGTATTAGTCTCTGGCCTACCATCATGCGGAATTTGAACTTTGAATTTAGTTTTTTCTTCCTGCTCAATATCTGCTAACTCTTTAAGCTGATCTTGTTTTTGTTGTTGTTGCTGCAGTTTAAGTTTTACTCTATTTTTGTAAACTTTCTCCCTCATTTGACGCTCATACTCTCGCCAACCAAATAGGCCACAGCCAACCAAAACAATAAGAAAGATAGCAAAACCTCTATTCATTATATTAAATATAAAAATTTTAAAAGATAATTGTCCACAAATCTTATTTAATTAAGAAGTTACCTGAGATCAATTAATACTCTTTTCAAATCAGAGCCAATAAATTCAGGATTTTGCAATAATCCATTTTCCAAATTTTTAGTGTAATCAGGAATTTTTCTGTAAAGATACTCAGCTAGCTCGCCAATTTCTAAAATTTTATCGTCCCCATATGCGTCACCTTTTAATCCCTTCATTAAAAAATATGAAAAGATACTATGCTTCATATCATCAATTTCAATAGAGGTTTCTTTAGGTGATGAGGAAGCTAAAAGGTATAATTTTTTTGACAATTCAGGGTATTTATAATTTTCTAAAGATTCTTCAAAGTTTATATACTTAACATCCAAATAAATCGTAATAGAATTAATATTTTCTAGTACAGATAGTTTTGAAAGGTTTAGAAGAATATCTTCAAGACTTACAAAAGAAGATGCATCTAGTTTTTTTCCATCCCTAGGAATCAGATATGGTTTTTTATTCAACCAATACCCTAATCCTGAATAAAAAATATTGATATCAACATAATCAATATTTGAATATTTACTAGAAGAAATTACTCTATTTCGAACTACACCCTGATGTGGATCAAATATTTTCTCCATATCACTTTTTGAAGGACCATCTTCCATTTGCCATACTTTTGATGGATATAATTGGTAATCATCCATTCCAAAAAGATTTTGCATATATAACCTAAATATTTTTCCATCTCTTCCTGAGAATTTTGTTTCGGTAAAATTGATATCATCATAATTATCAATCGCTAATAAAATGGCCATATTATTAACATTACGTTTACCAATCGGGATATTCGCTTCAACATCAACCTCATGTGCTTGTAAAGGATAAGGGTTAACATTCATCGCACCTATTTCTTGACTTGCAAGATTTATTTTTGATCTGAAATTCTTCATCAAAGCTAGATCTACTTGGTGCGTAACTTTATTATCTAAATAATCAACAGTCTCAAATTTGACACCAAAATGATCCTTGCTACTTTTAATTTTGAAGTCTAAATCAATGTAGTCGCCTGGGTCTAGTTTATCAATCTCCATAAGCCCTGTGAAATCAACAGATGAGTAAGTGTGATTTTCTAGTAACATCAAATCCAACTTTTCTGTAAGCCCAGCTCCTACATTTTGAACTCGAATGGTTAGTTCAACTACTTCATCTTTAGGTATATAATTTGTTCCAAAACTATTTTCAATCGAATAATCTGCTATAATTATTTTGGGAGGCTCTACTGCTTTAGTACTTATAATAAATTCATACGGAGTATCGAGTTGAGTTCCATTCTTATCATTAACGTTAATTTGAAATTTCCAATCTCCTGACTTTATTTTTAAGCGAGATGCAAAGTCAAATTCAATATATTTAGCCTCTTCAACGCCTAAATTATCAATGACTTTTATAGTGTCATATTCAAGCTCATTTACTTTATCCGACACACTATTGATCCTTACTGATATGTTTTCTGATGGACTTTCACCATCATTTAAAATGGCTAATCGTAGTTTCCCTTCTTCTCTGGCACCTAGAATATTATCCTCAGAATAATCAATTAACTTTAGGTTTTTAATTTTTAAAAAAGGTGGTTTATTTGTTTTACCGCATATCGCTTTTGAAAATCCGCTCTTATCACCCTCACTATCTACAGCAATTATTGTATAACAATACTCCTTATCAAAACCAATATTTTCATGAAGAAAAGATATATTTTTTGTTTTGTATATTAAAAATGTAGAGTCGTCATCTAATTTGGTATATACAAAATATTCAAAAGCACCAGATACTTTTTCCCAGCTCAATTGATTAGATTTGACTCCGCCGACAACAGTAAGATTTTTTGGCGATACTATATTCAGCTTAGAACAATGTCTGCCTGAAAGCTCACTTTCAACGTTATACTTATCAATACTAGTAATTTGATAACAATGAGTTTCACCAGGAGCACATTTATCATTATATGTATTAGCATTTAAATTCCCTATTAATCCACCATCTCTGTATAGATTATAACTTTTGGCTAGTTCTACTTCATTCCAAATTAATTTTATTGAGCTTTGATCACTAAATGAAGAGAGCGCAGGAGGCTCAACATAATCTCTAGTAGTGAATTGAAATGGAATCGAGGTTGAACCCTCAATTCCATTCATGCTAATAGAAATTATTGAGTATAAATAAGTGGTAGAAAATTCTAGACCAATATCCTCAAAAACCTCAATATCTGATTTTGCTATAGATTCTCCATTTCGTAAGATTTTATATGACTTTGCACCAGCAGTTTTTTCCCAGGTTAAAGTAATATTATTTTTATTAACAGAACCCAAAACATTCTTTGGAGCCTCAGTCAATCGACTATTACATAATGGATCACTTTCAATACCAGATAAACCAAATTTGCCAAAAGCCATCACTCTATAGCAGTATTGTATTCCAGGCTTAGCTGATAGATCGATAAAAACATTATCTTTCGTATCTGCTACGAATTCTTCATCCCTAAAAACTTTATAATAATTAGCCTGTTTTAATCCATTCCATGTGATAGTAATTGATTTTTCATCTATATCCGATCTTAGATTTTTTGTTCTTAATGCTGGATCTTTTTGAATAGGCTTGACATTAGAGAAAGTATAAATCAAAGGGATAGATTTCTCTTTCTTTAAAACTAATCTTAAAACCAAATCTCTATTGCGCGAATTTCTTGGATTGATTTTTAATATAATTCTACCATCTTTTGGATGTTCAACCTGTAAAAAATAATATTCAGGTTTTATATCTAAAAGTTCAAAACGACCTTTCCTGTTCGTTTTAACAGTTGAAAAAATATTTTCATTAATATCAAGTAACTTAACTAATGCCTTTCTTGATGGTTTCCCCTCTTCATTGAAAATACTACCTGTAATTGAAACTGTATTTGATAAACAAAGTTGAAATAAAAAAAATATAAAAAAGAGTTTTTTCATTACGTTGTTAGATTTGAATTAATAGTCTATGAATGATAATCATATTTTTGACTATCTATGCTATGGCAATCGTAGTAATACTCTATCAGGATTTTCAGTATATAACTGAGGAGTCTGTGGCAGATTAGAATAAAGATTTTTAGTAGTATCAAGAACATTTTTACGAATGTAATCATGTAATTCACCAACGGTGATAACCTTGTCTCCATTATCAGCATCACCCTTAAGACCCTTTAACATATAATAAGTAAAAATTCCATTTTTTGCATCTGGATGATCATATGATCGTTCAGTTGTGTTTGCTGCGTAAAAGGTAGTAATACCCTTTGGGGGAATAAGGTCAATAGGAAAAATTAGTTTCTCTTCTTCTTGATTTTTCTTCTTTTTCTTCTTTTTCTTCTTTTTCTTTTTCTTATCTAATTCTGCTGCCTTTAAGTTTTGCTTAAACCCTGAATTATTAAAGTCAACATCCATAAATACAAAAATATCCCCGATATTATCAATTTTATTTATTTCATCAAGCATTGAATACAGGTCTTTTATTTTGAAAAAAGAATGAATTTTATTCTGATCTGCATCATAAGGAATGATGCATTTATCCCCAGCTACTGTGGTTCCCTCTCCTGAGTAATATAACATTAGATCAACAGTGTCAATATTTGAATATTCTATTACAGATTGAATTTTATCTTTTATGAAACCAAGATTTGGATTGAAAATTTCATTAAAATTATTGATAGTTACACCATTCTCAAATAACCAAAATTGAGAGGGAATCATTTGATGATTCTTCATTCCCAATAACTTATTATAATATTCCCTTACTATTTTTACATCCTCTTCAGATGACTCATTCCCCGGTATCTTTTCAGTCCAGAAATGCTTATTGCCTATTACTACTCCAATCATTTCTCTGGAAGTATTCGCATCTGGAAGATCTAACAATAATTTATGATCTTTAGCTTTTTGCCCTGGTGGGGAAAAATCATTAATCGCAACATCTATTGCTTCTAAATCATCTTTACCTTTGTAATGTTTTAATGTTTCCAAATGCAAGGGAATACTCTTTCTTACATCAAAATAATCATAAGTATCAAAATATATTGTAAAACGGTCTTCTTTTGCTAAAAGCTCAAAACTAAAATCAAACCATGCTCCCCCAGGAACTAATCCAAATGTTTTAATTTCATCTGGATCATTTTCAAATCCTTCGCCTCTTCTTAAAGCAAGAACAGCAGTATCCGTTTTCCCAATCGATAAATTTTGAAATCTTACAGTTAGTGTTGTTGTTTCGTTTTTAGGTATGTAATGGTGACCAAATTCATTATCAATTGCAAAGTCAGATATGACAAGATTTGGAGGAACTACCGCTAGGGTAGGAAATGAAATAGGCTCGGGATTTAAGTCCATGCCAGCATATTCATCTATTCTTATATTAAACTTTCTTTCTCCTGTCTCAATTTTTAATTTTGCTGATATTGGGAAATTTATCGTTATAGAATCACCTACACCAAGAATAGGTATCGTTGCAACAGTATCAATTATCAGCGAGGGCGTATTAGAATAATCCAAAGGCTCTAGATATGGCTTTAACTCTCTTGCAGGACTACGGCCATCATTAACAACCTTTACAACTATTAAACCATTTTCTTTACCATCTAATATTTGATTATCAGATTGTTCAACAAAAAACTTTTCAACTAAAGTTAAATTAGGAGGAGGTAGTACCCATCCACACATTACAGGAGATAGTGGGCCTTCATCTCCATCTGCATCAATGGATGACATTTTATAACAATATTCAGTATCAAACTCCAATCCTTTGTGAATGTAATAGCTACTGGTGGTTTTTGTCATAAAGTCTGTCTCACCATTATCTTTGTTATGAGAATAAATATTATATTGAACCGCCCCCAGCATTTCTTTCCATCTAAATATCACTCTTTTTACATCACCGGTGAGCGTTAGGCCTCTCGGGTAGTTAACTAAGACTTTAAAACACTCTTCATTTGAAGCTGGACCCTCAGTTCCATAAGCGTCTTTCGCTGTTATTTTATAACAGTAAAATTGACCAGGATCGACTATATCTACATAAAAAGTATCCGTCAAGTCTGCTAATAATAATCCATCTCTATAGACTTTATATACATGGTCAATTCTTAAAGGTAATTGATTCCAGGTTAATGTAACTTGTTTTAGATCTGCAGCTCCAGCCATTACAGGAGATGTCACTTCTTCATGAGTTCTGACTTTTACGCTTACAATAGGACCATCATCACCATCCTGATCAAAAGAAGCAATATCATACTGAAAATCTTTATCATAATCGAGGTTTTCATCCAGGTGAGAAAAATCTTGTGTGGTTAAAATAAGTTCACCATTTCTATATAAATGATAACCACTAACGCCTTCTACAGACTTCCATTTAAAGTTGACTGTATTTCTCATGACCTCAGCAGTAAAGTTTGAAGGAGGAGCAAATTGGCCTTTTCCACAGTGAGTTGATGATTGTTTACCTTCAGTTCCATATTGGTCAGCTGCAGAAACGGAGTAACAGTACTCTTTCCCTGGAGCAACATTATCTGAAAAAGAAGGCTTGTCAAAATCACCAAGATAGCTACCATTTCTAAAAACCTTGTAGTAGGTTGCTACAGGGCTAAGGTCAGTCCAGTTTAAATCAATAGCATTTACATTACCTTTAACGGTTAAATCGGGAGTAAGCACCTCTGGATGAGTTTTGACAATTACATCTTCGGATAATGCACCCTCATCATCATCTGGATCAATAGAGTTAATACTAAACTTATACTCTTTACCCCACTCTAATGAATCAATGTAAATAAGATCCTCCTGTTTTGAAATCAGAACGCTATCCCTGTAGATTGCATACTTTTCGACGTTTGGTATTGCGATCCATTCGAGGGTAACTACTCTACCACTACCCTCTGTTTTTAAAGCTCCCATTTTAATACTGGGCTTTAACGTCGGAAATTGATAGGATGATTTTTGTTTTTCTCTATTTGACTCAGGTCCTTCAAGGTTGTATAAATCCCATGCTCTTACATGATACTCATAAAATTTTCCAGGAGCTACATTATCAATATACTTTGTTTCTTTAATCTTTTCAGCCACGGGTTTGTTATTTTTATAAACAGTGTAAGACTCAGCATGAGGCAAAGGTTTCCATTTTACTAAGACTCGTTGAACACCTCTTTTTGCGACCATTTTTGGCCTTAACCCATCAGTGGACAAGTTTATCTTCGGGCTTTCATCTTTGTTTTTAATTGTGATATTTATACCACCATTCCCTGCATATTCGCCGTTATTTCCGTGACCATTTCCAAAAACCTTAATTTTGTAGTCGCCTGAAATAATGCGATTTTCAAGGGTAAATTTCCCATTTGAACCTGCTGTATATTCTTCCCAAAGTACGTTCTTATCAGTATAAAGAAAAACTTTAGCTTCATCAATTTTTGGCTGGCCTTTCTCATTTATCAATTGACCATTAATTTTAAATATCTTTAGCGTACTTTTCTTTTGAGGCTCTGACAATGGACCCTCTAGACCATCATCAGACAATGAGGAGATCTCATATGTATATTCTTCTCCAAAATCTAAGTCTTTATCATGATATTTTGTATTCTTAGAATTTGTTAGAGATTTACCATTTCGATAAATATTATATGAAGCCGGACCATCAACTGCTTCCCATTCAATGTAAAGTGAATTCATTTCATCCGAATATTTTTCACCTAGAGTCAAAGAGATTTTCTCTGGCGGTGGAAACTGAGCTTTATCACATGCAGGTACAGATTGAGGACCTTCAGTACCGTGCTTATCAACTGCAGATACAGTAAAACAATTTTCTGTTCCAGGTTCAGTTTTTGCAGTGTATTTAATAGTTTTAGAAGAATCAATTAAAGTTCCATTTTGATAGATTCTATAGATTACAGCAAGGTCATGTTTAGTCCACTCAAGATCAACAATACTCTCTCCTGCTTCGGCTTTAATTTTTTTTATTTTTTTAACTTCTTTATGGGTGGTGACTGATTTTGAACTGGATTTTGGTCCTTCGTCTTGATGATGGTCAACAGAAACAATTGTATATGAGTACTCCTCATCGAATTTTAATTTATAATCGGAGTACTCTAGCTCTGTTGTTGTATTTATTAGATCATCATCACGAAAAACATTATAGCTAGATGCATTTTCTACTGCACTCCATTCGAGAGATATAGCGTTCTTATTTGCAATTGCTTTGATATTAGACGGGGATTGTAGTAAAGCTTTACCGTATTCAGTTAAAGAACGAGTACCTTTTTGTCCACCATTGTCAACAGCAGTAACATTGTAACCATAAGATTTTCCACCTTGCACTTTATCTTTGTATGTAGGCTTTTTTATCTTTTTTAACTCAGTATTGTCCCTAAAAATGATATATTCACTGGCATCTTTAATTGGTTCCCACTTTAACACTACATTCCCAACTTCAGATTCTACTGTTAGTTGTGGCTGTTTGTCATCTTGGCTAGTGAGAACCTCAAGTTTAGTTACAGATTTAGATCTAAGATCAATTTCTTTAGTAGCACTATTCCCGCCTGAACCATAAATATTGAGTGTATACTTTCCAGGTTTGATTTTTTTGAACTTAAATTTTCCATTACCTTTAGTTCGTTCTGTCTTGACAAGTTGGTACTTTGATGAATAAAGAGTTAATCTTGCATTTGAGACATTGTTCCCTCCTTCATCTTTTATTCTACCAGATATCTCAAAGGTTTGAGCAAAAAGTAGATTTCCCATTATCCCAGTAATTACAAATATTTTGTAAAAATGACTTTTTAAATGCATCGATAGTATTATATCAATTTGATATTTATTATTTTATTTAAAATTTTTTCCAAACAAAGGAATTTTCCTCGGTATTTGGGCTCCGCTAATTTAACTAATTGCAACAAATAATTGGTTGCTAGGCAAGTTAAATAGCTAAAATATTAATTACAAGGTTTTAGAGTGATTTATATTGCAGCCTGATCTTTAAAATTATTGGGATCTATAGGAGCAAATTTTTGCCAAAAGTGAACTGATTCAGCCCACTCATCGCTGCTGTAATTAGCTTTAGTACCACCAATCAACTCTAATTGATTTCTCATCATTGTAATTGGTCCCATTGGCATAGATTCAACACCCATAGGAAGAGCATTTATACTTATGAGTTCCCAGTCAGCATCTGTTGTATTTTCATCGTTTTCATATAAAATATCATGATGATATAAAATCAATTCAACGTTACCAGCTTTTATAAGCTTGCCATTCAAAGCTCTAACTTGAATATATGGTTCCTCATTTTCTCGTCTTTTTAAAAAATGTGCTGATAGTTTTGTATTTTTTGTAATCTTAACATATGGACATATAACTTTATTAACGTATTTTTCATCAAGCTTTACAATGATTACCTCAGGTCTGTAACCTTGTCTAAAATCCTTGTGAATAATTTTTTGCTCAGCATGCCTAGCAAAAAAATCAAATGAAAGTTCTTCTGAATATGTTTTACCAGAAAACTTAGTTTGCCTTTTAACAAATTCATTTACAGCTACAATCATATTGTAATTTAAAATGTTATATTGTTGCAGTATGTCAAAAAAAACAAATAATTTGATTTATAAATGATTGATTTAATTCATTATCTAACAAATGCACCGTGGGAATCATTCGTAATATTTTTCCTATCTATAATAATTTTAATTTTTTTAAGTGAATACAGTTATAGAAATGACTTTCTAAATCCGAATCTAAACAGGAAGATAATACATTCTATGGTGGGAGTAGCAGTGTCATTCAGTCCTTTCATTTTTTTATCAAATATCCAACCTTTAATTCTTGCAACGACATTTTTGATTATTAATCTTTTTAGCTACAAAAAGAATAAATTAAAAAGTTTCCACAACATAAATAGAACAACGTTAGGGACTATATTTTTCCCATTGGCATTCATTTTAATTGCAATGTTATTCTGGGAATATAAATATAACATCGCCTGCTCTTTCATGATATTAGCAATTTCTGACCCTTTATCATCATTAGCTGGAGAATATATAAAAAAACCACATAAATATAATATATGGAAAGATGTTAAATCTTATGAGGGCTCAGCGATTATGTTTTTGAGTACGTTTATAATTTTAATGTTATTTTCAAAATTTATATTTTATCAATTTGATACCCTCGAATCTTTTTTAGCAATAATGACATGTTGCTTTGCCATTACAGCTGCTGAGGCGATGAGTATTAAAGGTTCAGATAATTTATCAATACCTATAGCAGCATTCTTTTTTATCGAGATATTCAATATAGTAAGTAAGCAAAATTTTATAATTGAGTTTTCTTTAATTATCATTTTAATAACAATTGTGCTCTTTTATTTTTACAAAAGAAAACATTTGTCATTAGATGGGTTTTTAAGCTCTACTTTGATGGCAGGATTAATTTTAGGTTTTGGTGGTCAAAAATATGTACTGCCAATAGCGATATTTTTTATATTATCAACTTTATTGTCAAAAATAGGGTCTAAAGATTTGCATGAATCAAAAAATGGTAGAAATGCAAATCAAGTATTTGCAAATGGTGGCGTGGGGCTATTCTTATGTATTTTAAATCATTTTTTTCAAACAGAGCAAATATACTATATGTTTCTTGCATCCATAGCAGCAGCGAATTCTGATACATGGGCTACAGAAATCGGTAAATTATCAAGAACAAGGCCTAAAGATATAATTTCTGGTCAAAGTCTTTCGCGAGGAGAGTCAGGAGGTATTACTATTATTGGTTTACTGGGATCTATTTCTGGATCATTTGTAATAGCTACTATTGGTTGTTTTCTAGATATAAATACTTCTTACTTAATTATAGTGTTTATATCAGGCTTCCTAGCTTCACTCTTTGATTCAATATTAGGAAGCACTTTACAGACAAGATTTATTTTAATAGATGGAAAAACAATCAAAGAAAAAAAAGAGCAGAATAGTTATCATTATTCTGGATTACTTTCTATTGATAACAACAGCGTAAATTTTTTATGTACTTTATCAGCACCAATATTTTTTATTTTAATGTACTTGATTGCATAAAAAAGGGCCTTCAAAAGGCCCTTTTATGATAGTTTGTGATTTAGCTAAATAACTTTATATACTAATAAACCAACCATGACTATTAGAGATATAAAAATTAAAGAGACACCAATATTTCCTTTTTTAATTTCCTCCCACTCGTCAATATCAGTTGACAAGTAATCAAAGACCTTCAAAGCAATCCCTACTCCAAATGCAAATCCAACTGCAGCAGTTACTGACCAGCCAACCGCTCGCAAATATTGTAATAAAGTTTCTTCTAATCCTAGGCCAATCATATTTCCTCCTTATGATGTTTGTAAATCAATTTTCTGCATGAACTCTGAAGAATCTAAAGTACCAGCAGCAAGCTGAATAGCATCATTAGATGAGCATTTTGCCTCAAATACCATCGTTTCTCCTTTAGATGCAGGTACATTCACTCTAATGCTAATTTCTTTGGGTACATAAGCGTTTGAAAGCCCAAGACTATTTTGATGGGATACTGCCTGCCCTGCTGAGGCAAATCCAACGAGCATAACCATCTCAAAATTATTTCTATTACTTTCCAGTGTTAACGAAAATAAATCGCTATCAAAATCCATGGCAGATGCATTAACTGAAACTCTGTAAGAGGAGCATACGCTTTTTATCTTCTTTTTAAATGCATAATTAGCAAATGCAAAATTCAAAGCAATTGTAAACGTAAAAGTAAGCATTGCTATGTATCTAACTATTTTTTGTGAATTTCTCTTCATAATATGCCATAAATTAATCTTAAGAAATCATTCAACAAATATTAAAATAAAATTTTTCCGGATTTAATTACTGTTTTTATAGAATTATTTGAAAAATTATATGGAATATCAATCGGTTTTTTTAAACTCCAAACGATAATATCAGCATTTTTTCCCTCCTCTATTGATCCAGTTGTCTCATGAATGTTTAAAATTTTCGAAGGCATGTATGTGCTTGAAAAGATAGCATCATTTATTTCAAATCCCATATAAATAAGGCTAAGGGTTATTATAAATATCATTGATTGAATATTACAACTTCCAGGGTTATAATCAGTTGCGATAGCAACTTCAAGCCCAGAATCTTTTAATTTCTTATATGGAGCATATTTGTGTTTACCAAGAAAAAATGTAGTACCCGGGAGTAATACAGCCTTTACATTAGCGTCTGCCATTTTCATAATATCACTATCATTAACGCACATAAGATGGTCAGCAGATACGCATTTGATAGCAGATGCTAATTGAGCTCCTCCAATATTTTCAAATTCATCAGTATGTATTCTAGGAATCAGCCCATAATCTAAACCAGTCAATAAAATCTTTTCTGATTGATGTAAATCGAAGTATCCTTTTTCACAAAACACATCATTATATTTTGCAATACCTTGCTTTGCTACTGCAGGGATGATTACCTTGCATAAATGATCAACATAATCATCTGGTTTGTTATCATACTCTTTTGGAACAGTATGCGCACCCATGAAGGTAGGAATAATGTCGACTCTATGTTCAGAGTTAACCTCATCTAAAATCGCCAAAGATTTAAGTTCGCTATATAAATCTAAACCGTAGCCACTTTTTGCCTCTAATGTAGTAGTACCCAATTTTAAAAAGTTATTCATTCTATGGATGACTCTTTGTTTTAATTCATTATAGTCTGAATCTCTTAAACTTTTTACACTATTGTTTATTCCACCACCATTAGCTGCTATTTGCTCATATATAATCCCAGCTGCTCTCATTTCAAATTCGTTCGATCGGTCATTGAAAAATACTGGGTGAGTATGACAGTCAACAAATCCTGGGGTAACTAAACTATTTTCACAATCATAAATTTGATCTGCATAATTAAGATTTTTTCCTATTTCAATAATTTTCCCATGCCTAACTATAATTTCTAAACCTTCCTCTAATACCATAGAATTCTTTTTTGAATTATAGGTTAGAAGATTACCTATATTAATCAATTTTAAAGATTTAGAATTCATCTAAAATTATTTTGGTATATCTATTGACCAGGATTTAGCATTTCGAATAGCATCATTATATCCAGCATCAGCATGACGAATTACTCCCAATCCTGGATCATTGGTAAGAACTTTTTTAATACGCTCTGCCATCTCTTCGCTACCATCAGCTACTATGACCTGCCCAGAATGGATAGAATATCCAATACCAACACCTCCTCCATGATGTAAAGATACCCAAGTAGCGCCACTGGCCGTATTAATTAAAGCATTCAATATGGGCCAATCAGCTATAGCATCTGATCCGTCCTTCATAGCTTCAGTTTCTCTATTGGGCGAAGCAACTGAACCGCAATCTAAATGATCTCTACCGATTACAATAGGAGCTTTTAATTCTCCTTTTTTCACCATATCGTTTAAAGCTAAACCAAACCTTACTCTATCTTTAAAACCTAGCCAACAAATCCTAGATGGTAATCCTTGAAATTCAACTTTTTCATTAGCCATCTTTATCCAATTACAAAGAGCTTTATCTTCATTAAACATTTCCAACGCTAATTCGTCTGTTTTGAAAATATCATTTTTATCTCCTGATAGAGCTACCCATCTAAATGGGCCTTTTCCTTCGCAAAATAGCGGCCTAATATATTCAGGCACAAATCCAGGTATATCAAATGCATTTTTAACACCTGCTTTTTCAGCCTGAGCTCTTATATTATTACCATAATCAAATACTACCGACCCTAAACTTTTTAAATCAAGAAGCGCTTGAACATGAGTACCCATAGACTCTATAGATTCCTTGATATATAAATCTTTATTTTTAGTCCTTAAAAAATCAGCCTCATCTATAGTATAGTTAACTGGTATATAACCAACTAACTCATCATGAGCAGATGTCTGGTCCGTGACTAAATCGGGTATTATATTTTTTTTAACAAAAAGAGGTATGATTTCAGCAGCATTACCTAAAAGACCTATACTTATAGGTTCTTTATTCTTTTTTGCTAATAAAGCCCAATTTATTGCCTCATCAATATCATCTGTAGATTTGTCTAGATATTTACTCTCTATTCTTCTTTTTATTCTCTTTTTATCAATTTCAATACATATTGCAACCCCACCGGCCATCGTAACAGCAAGAGGTTGAGCCCCGCCCATACCTCCCAAGCCAGATGTTAATACTATTTTACCAGATAAATTATCAGAATTAAAATGTTTTCCTGCAGCTGCAATAAACGTTTCATAAGTGCCTTGCAAAATACCTTGTGTTCCTATGTATATCCAACTACCTGCTGTCATTTGCCCGTACATTATTAGACCTTCAGCTTCAAGCTTATCAAAATGTTCCCATGTAGCCCAATTAGGAACTAAGTTAGAATTTGCAATAAGTACACGCGGTGAATAGGAATGGGTCTTCATTACAGCAACTGGCTTACCAGATTGGACAATCAAAGTTTCATCTGTCTCCAATCGTAGTAAAGTTTTTAAAATTAAATCAAAAGATTTCCAATCTCGCGCTGCCTTGCCTTTTCCACCATAAACAATTAATTCCTCAGGGTTTTCAGCTACATTTTGATCCAAATTATGTTGAATCATTCTGAATGCTGCCTCTATCTGCCAATTTTTACAATTAAGTTTTGGACCAATGGGAGGAGAAATTTTACGTTTCATATGATTTTTAAAAATATTTTTTTAATTTTTTCCAATAGTAAGGATTTTTTACGAATTCTGTATATGAAAAAATAGATATATTATTAATATTCATTTTTTTAAGTCTTTGAATTTTTTTTCCTGCTAACCTTGGATTTTGGTTATAAGTAGAAATTCCAACGACTATCTTATCATGATACTTTGAGGGTAAATTATCCCTAATTAGATACATATTTTGAATAAAATCCTCATTCTTTACCATATAATTCATTGGAACTGCCCAATCTAAATATCCAGCTGAAAGCCATAGATCCCATTCTTGAAAAAATAATAATTTAGCATCGTAAATATTAGGCTTCACAGCAGCAGAAATAATAATTTTATTTGAATTTGATTTAATTTTATCTCGAGCTCTTTTGACAAAATTAGTTATTGAGTTTCTTTTGAACTCTGAAAAGATAACTTCCTTATTTGCATTAACCTTATCAATGTAGGTTCTATTAAACTCATATAATCCTAACTCATTATAGCCATAATTCGAGTTGTGAAATCTTATATAATCGTAATGTATACCATCTAAATTATACTCTTTTGATAATTCATCAACTACACTAATTAGGTGTAGGTTAACAGCTGGATTGGTGGGTGCTAAATAAAAACCCTCACCATCTATATTAAATCGATTTTTATTTCGTAAATATAATTCATCTTTAATATATTTATCACCCTTTTGTCGATCTAACCATTCAGGTTTATTTAGAATGATATGATCACTTTGAGTGGGTAGATTTGTTGAGGACCATAAATAATATACATTAATCCATGCATGGATCTTAATATTAGTATTTATATTAGATTTTAGGAGATAATCTAAAGGATCAAAATCATTTGCAACTAAATGAGATTTTGGTACAATTTTTGAATTATAATAAGCGTCTCCCCTACCCCTAACCTGAGCAAATATATGATTAAATCCATTTTTATAAGCAAAATCTAATACATCATTGATGAAATGTTTTTGGGTTAAATAATCTCTAACGACCCAAAGAGCTTTTACAGGAACTTGACTTTCTGAGCAAAAGAGGAAATTATTTAATAAAAATAGGAATAAAAACTTTAAAAGCAACTTAGAAATAATAAAATAAATCTAATATTTACTTCTTAACTTCTGTTACTTCAGAATCATCTATTTGAGGATTTTCAACCGATTCCACAAACTCAATGATTGACACCGGAGCTCGATCATTATCTCTTTGACCCAATTTTGTTATTCTTGTATAACCTCCTGGCCTGATGGAAAAAAGTGGAGCTATTTCTTTAAATAAAATCCTAACAACATTTTTCTTAGGGAGTTTTCTTATAACTAATCTCCTAGAGTGCAGACTATCTTTTTTTGCTAAAGTTATCAAGGGCTCAATAAAAGATCTAAGTTCCTTTGCTTTAGGATCAGTGGTCTTTATTTTTTTATGTAAAATTAATTGGCAAGCTAAATTCCTTAATAGAGCCTTTCTATTACCAACTTTTCTACCAAGCTTACGACCCTTCTTCTTATGTCGCATTTTATTATCCCTCTTCTGCCATAATTTTACTAATATCCATCCCAAAATGGAGACCCATTGAACTTAATTTATCAACTAGCTCAGTCAAGGATTTTCTACCAAAATTTTTATACTTAAGCATTTGGTTTTCTTCTTTACTTACTAGTTCGTGAATGAATTTTATTCCCGCTGCTTGTAAACAATTAAAGCTTCTAACTGAAAGTTCCATTTCATCAATCGCTTGATTTAACAAACCACGTAAAGCAAGGGTTTCATCAGAAACGCCTTTAGAAATCTCTAAAATTTCAGGGTTGGCGATAGCTTCGACAAACTTCAAATGATCTCTTATATAAGTCGCTGAATAACTTATCGCATCCTTAGGGTTTATTGAGCCATCAGTTTGTACATTCATAGTTAAAATTTCAATTGGGTCCTTAGCTCCTGGTACTGGCTTCACATCGTAACTAACTTTTGTTACTGGATTAAAGATACTATCAATCGAAATAGTACCTAGAGGTAAATTTGGTAATTCATTTTCCTCAGATGGTACATATCCCATACCAATACCAATTCTAATTTCCATATCTAGCTTTCCACTAGAGTTAACCTCCGTGATATATTGTTCAGGATTAAGTATCTCAAATTGGTCGCTAGCATCTTGTAAATCTTTGGCTGTTACAACAGACTTACCTTTAAAAGAAAGATTAATCTTATCTGGATTATTATCCATGAGTCTGAACCTAATTAATTTTAGATTCATTATAATATCGGCGACATCGTCCTTAACACCTTTGATTGATGAAAACTCATGTTCGACACCTTCAATTTTTAAATGAGTTATTGCAGCACCGGGAATACTTGTAAGTAAGACTCTTCTCATTGCGTTACCTAAAGTTATACCATATCCTCTACTTAGTGGCTCAATAGTAAATTGGCCATTCGTTTTTGATAAAGATGCTTCATCAGTTTGAACTTTTAAATTAAATGATTTATCCATTGATAACTTATCCTTTTTCTTATCTGTAATTATTTAGAGTATAGCTCCACTACTAGCTGCTCGTTTACTGTTAAATTCATTTGATCTCTTTCAGGAACATTCAAAAAAATACCTGTCATTTTAGCTTTATCTAGTTCCAGCCAAGAGAGATCAATATCTCCTTTGATTGTTCTTATAGAATTCAAAATAATATCCATTTTTTTACTTCTATCTCTTACTGAAATAGTATCCCCTGGCTTTAATGTGTATGAGGGAATATTCACAGCAATTCCATTAACTAAAAAGTGTTTATGACTTACTAATTGTCTAGCTGCAGGGCGAGTAGGAGAAAAACCAAGCCTATAAACGACATTATCTAATCTACTCTCAAGTAACTTAAGCATGTTTGTACCAGTTTCACCTTTAAGCTTCTCCGCTTTTTTAAAAGCTATTCTGAACTGTTTTTCTAACAGTCCATACATAAACTTAATTTTTTGCTTTTCTTGAAGTTGAGTTCCGTAGTTAGAAATTTTACCTCTTCTAGTTTGAGCGTGTTGGCCTGGACCATAAGGCTTCCGATTGAGCAATCTATCATATTTAGGGTTACCGAAGATATTCTCACCGAATTTTCTTACTAATTTTCCTCTAGATGTATTTATTTTTGCCATATTAAAAATTCACTTTCAGTTTAAATTATACTCGCCTTCTTTTTGGGGGACGACAGCCATTGTGAGGAAGAGGAGTTACATCTTTTATTGATGTAATTTGCAAGCCCGAAACAGCCAGCGCTCTAATTGCGGATTCCCTACCTGCTCCAGGTCCTTTCACTTCTACAGAAATACTTGATATACCAAGAGACAAAGCTGACTCCGCTACTTTTTGAGCAGTTAAAGTGGCAGCATATGCCGTACTTTTTCTTGAACCTTTAAATCCTGATGAACCAGCTTTTTGCCAAATCAATACATTCCCATATTTATCAGAAATTGTAACATGCGTATTATTAAAAGTTGATTTAATATGCGCAACAGCATTTATATCGACTACTTTTTTCTTTTTTTTCTGTTTATTTTCAGCCAAAATTTTACCTCAAATTCTTTTTTATATAGCTTTCTTTCCTAAACCTATAGTTCTTTTTTTACCTTTACGAGTTCTAGCATTTGTTTTTGTCCTTTGACCATTAGCGGGAAGACCACGCCTATGCCTAAGACCCCTGTAAGCACCAACATCTTTGAGCCTCTTTATGTTCATAGCATTAAAAGAACGCAATTCACCTTCAACATTCATCTCTAAAGAACTTATTACTTCTCTAATAGAACTAATTTGCTTCTCGCTCAGCTCTTGAACTCTTTTGGCTGTATCTATTTTTGCAGTTTTACAAATTTCTAATGCAGTTGACATTCCGATACCATGAATGTAGCAAAGAGAAAAAGCAATCTTCTTATTTCTTGGTATATCTACACCTACTATTCTAGCCATTGTATTATCCTTGCCTTTGTTTATGCTTGGGATTCTCACATATAACTAACACGACACCCTTACGCTTTATTATTTTACATTTAGTACACATTTTTTTTACAGATGCTCGAACTTTCATAAATTATTTCTTTCTATAGACTATTCTAGCTCTAGTTAAATCATATGGGCTCATTTCAAGCGTAACTACATCCCCTGGTAAAATTTTAATAAAGTGCATCCTCATTTTTCCACTAACATGGGCCAATACAGTATGACTATCACCCCCAATTTCAACATCAACACGGAACATTGCATTAGGTAAAGTCTCCTTTATAGTTCCATCAATGGTGATCGCTTTTTCCTTAGCCATTATAACTAACCTTACTTAAAATTTTAGGACCATCATCCAAAATTGCTATCGTATGTTCAAAGTGAGCAGATGCTTTACCATCAGCTGTTAGAATAGTCCAGCCATCTTTTGCAGTGTATATTTCCCTTCCACCAAGATTAATCATTGGCTCAATTGCAATACACATTCCAGCATGAAGCTTATAACCTTGACTGGGAGCGCCATAGTTAGGCACCTGGGGTTCTTCATGCAGATTTTCACCAATCCCATGACCAACCAACTCCCTGACAACAGAAAAGCCATTTGATTCAGCATGAGTTTGGACAGCATGCCCAATATCACCAACAAAGTTACCAGGCACTGCTTTCTCAATGCCTTTATATAGTGATTCTTCGGTAATTTCCATTAATTTTTTCTTTTCACTACTGATTTTACCCACAGAAAAAGTTTTTGCATGATCGCCATAATACCCATTTACCTCAGCGCCGCAATCTATACCAACAATTTGTCCTTCTTTTAACTCAATTTCTCCAGGTATACCATGAACCACCGCATCTTCAATTGAAATGCAAAGCGTTGAAGGGAAGCCCATGTAACCCTTAAATGCAGGTCTGGCCCCTTTGGAGGTGATAAAATTTTCTGCTTTTTTATCTAGATCAGATATTAAAGCACCTGGAACAACAAATTCTGAGAGCATATCTATTGTATCCGCTACAATCTGACAACTTCTGGAAATCATTTTAATTTCATTTTCAGAGCGCTTGTAGACCATTACATCCTCCTCCTACCACGTATTTTACCCTTAGTTAAAAAACCGTCATAATGGCGCATCATCAGATGGGATTCTAATTGCTGCAAAGTATCTAACGCAACACCAACAATTATTAGTAAACTTGTTCCTCCAAAAAATGATGCGAAGTCATACTCAACATCCATAGTTTGCATCAGGATGTATGGGAAAATAGCTACTAAAGCTAACGCAATTGAACCAGGAAGAGTCACTTTTGATAGGATATTATCAATATACTCAGAAGTTTTTTTGCCGGGCCTAACACCTGGAATAAATCCACCCTGCTGCTTCATTTGAGAACTTACTTGTACCGGGTCAAATGCAATAGCAGTGTAGAAATAAGTAAAGAAAACTATCATTAACCCAAAGAATAACCAGTATATAGGGTGCTCAAATGAAAACCAACGCATTATGCTGGCAGAAAAATCACTATCAGAAAAGAAAGTTGAAATAGTGCTGGGAATGAACATTATTGATTGAGCAAAAATGATTGGCATTACACCTGCTGTATTTACCCTTAAGGGAATGTGGGTATTTTGCCCACCATATACTTTCCTCCCAACAACTCTTTTTGCGTATTGAACTGGAATTTTTCTTGTTCCTTGTGTCAATAGGACCACAAAACATATGACTAGAAACATAATTCCCATTAAAATAATTTCGGATATGAAAAGCTTTTCCCCTGCAATTACAGCTCTTACTTCATTACCAATAACAAAAGGCAAGCGAGAAATTATCCCAACCATGATTATGAGCGAAATACCATTACCTATACCGCTTTCAGTTACTTTTTCACCCATCCACATAAGCAGTATAGTACCAGTTACCATACTTACGATTGCTGTAAAGACAAATAAAAATCCAGGATTAATTACTACCTGAAGCTCTTTTTCTAAAAAAACAGTAACACCATAGGACTGCATGGCTGCAATTAGAACAGTGCCATATCGTGTGATTTGTGTGATTTTTTTACGTCCAGCTTCACCTTCTTTTTGCAGTCTTTGGAAATAAGGTAAAACAGAGCCCATGAGCTGTATAATTATAGATGATGATATATAAGGCATTATTCCTAAAGAAAAAAGCGATGCTTTTTCGAAAGCACCACCCACAAACATGTTAAATAGACCAAATAATGTGTCTTGCAACCTATCAAAAGCACCAGCCAATGCGTTAGCATCTACTCCAGGTATGGGAATGTGCGCGCCAATTCTAACAACAATAAGAATGGAAAAGGTAAAAAAGATTTTATCTCTTAGTTCAGGAATACTAAAAATTGTCTTAATTTTATCAATCATAAGATAATGATTTCTCCACCAGCTTTTTCGATTTTTTCCCTTGCTGCTATACTAAAAACAGAGGCAGAGATTTTTATTTTTTTTTCAATTGAGCCATTACCAAGAATCTTAACTGGTTTAAGCGAGGAACGAATCAGACCAGAATCCTTTAAAAAGACAGGATCAATTACTGAACCATCTTTAAGATTAATAATATCACCAAGATTAACAATTTGATATTTTTCTTTAAAAATATTCGTAAATCCTCTCCTAGGCAACCTACGAGCAAGAGGCATTTGACCACCCTCGAACCATGCTCTTTTCTTGTTACCAGAGCGTTGCCCTGCACCCTTGTGACCCCTTCCAGATGTTTTACCTAATCCGGATCCATGTCCCCTGCCTATTCTTTTTTTCTTTGAAATGGAACCCTTTACTGGTGCCAATGAGTCTAGTTTCATTTTTTTACCTCTGAAACATTAATTAAAAATTCAACTTTTTTTATCATTCCTCTAATTTGTGGCGTATTTTTTTTAATAACAGAGTGATTAAGCTTTTTCAAACCTAACGCTAGGATAGTTGCTTTGGCTTTAGGTTTATATCCAATAGGACTTTTTATGAGCTGAATTTTCAACATATTAATTAAAAACCTCTTTTATAGTCATTTGTCTTCTATTTGCAATTGCAACAGCATCTTTAAGATTCAATAATCCATTTAATGTTGCATAAACGAGATTCATAGCATTTTTTGAACCGTAACGCTTAGTTAAAATATTTTGAATACCTACTTGTTCCATAACTGCTCTAACAGGACCACCAGCAATTATTCCGGTACCGGGAGATGCTGGCTTGAGCATTACTCTACTAGCACCATGCTTACCAATTATTTTGTGAGGTATAGTGCTATTAATTAAAGGAACTTTAAATATATTTCTTTTGGCGATTTCTTTTCCTTTTTGAATACATACAATCACTTCATTTGCTTTGCCAAGACCAATACCAATATGACCCTTCCCATCACCAATAGCAACCAAAGCAGAAAACCTAAACCTTTTCCCCCTCGATGTTACTTTTGCAGTCCTATTAATTTTTATAACAGATTCCTCTAGCAAATCTAATTCTGATGGATTTATTGTTGCCAATTTCTACTCCTTTAAAATTCTAAACCTTCTTCACGGGCAGCGTCAGCAAATGCTTTAACACGACCATGAAAGGGATAACCATTTCTGTCGAAAACTACTTTTTTAATTTTACTATCAATAGCTTTTTTACCAATTGCCTTACCAATAACTATTGAGACTTCAGTTTTACTTTTTGAAGAAGCAATTGCTTTTTTTAAGCTAGAATCTTTTGATGATGCAGAGATAAGGGTCTTGGATTCAAAATCATTGATGATCTGACCTTCAAAATGTCTATTACTTCTATATACAACTAGTCTAGGATATTTTTCATGAAACATAGAAGACGATTTACTTCTATTTCTCCTACGATTTTTTCTACGATAATTATTGTTTAAAATACCCATTATTCACCAACTGTCTTACCTTGCTTAATTTTAATATATTCATCTTTATATCTAACACCTTTACCTTTGTAAGGCTCGGGTTTCCTAAAAGACCTAATTTTTGATGCAACTGAACCAACTAATTGCTTGTCATTACCTTTCACAGAAATAGCTGTACGATCAGCCTCAATGGTAATGCCATCTGGAAAATCAAAAAATATATCATGCGAGTAACCCAACTGCAGTTTTAGTCTACTACCTTGGACACTCGCCTGATAACCGACCCCAACAATTTCAAGATCTTTTTTAAAACCACCCGATACCCCGATGACCATATTATTGATAATCTGCCTTGTTGTACCATGCATAGATTTGCTAACCGAACTATCATTTATTCTTTCAAAATAAATAACATTCTCATTTAATTTAATTTTAATATTTTTGTGAAGATGGTGAGTATGAGTACCATTTTTCCCAGAAACTCCAATAATACGACCATCAACATTCACTTTCACTCCTTCCGGAATAGTGATCGGATTATTTCCTACCCTAGACATTACTAAAACACCTCACAAAGCAACTCGCCACCAACTTTTAATTTTATAGCGGTTTTATTGCTGATTATACCTTTTGAAGTAGAAAGTATTGAAATCCCCAGACCATCTAGTACTCTAGGTATATCTTGACTACTAACATATATGCGCTGACCCGGCCTGCTACACCTTTTAATATTCTCAATAACTGAGACACCATTAAAATCATACTTTAGAAAAATTCTAATAGTTTGAAAATCACCATCATTAATGAAGAAAAAATCTTTTATGTATTTTTCTTCCTTTAATACATAAGCAATTCTTTTCTTCATATTTGAAGAAGGAATATCTACCCATCTTTTTTCAGAACGATAGGCATTTCTAATTCTAGTTAAAAAATCTGCTATAGGATCAGTCATTGACATATATATATTTCCTTACCAACTTGCTTTCGTTACACCAGGAATTTCTCCATTAAGAGCCATCTCCCTAAAGGAAAGTCTTGACAACTTAAATCTACTTATCACCCCTCTCGGCCTTCCTGTTATAAAACATCTATTTCTAACGCGAATGCGACTAGATGACTTAGGCAATTTGTCCAATTTAGCTACAGCTGCTTCCTTGTCTTCAAGGGAGGAGTTTGGGCTTTTTATGATATTTTTTAATTCAGACCTCAATAAGGCATATTTTTGGACATTACGAATTAATTTCTGTTCACGAACTATTTTTGATTTTTTTGCCATTATGCAGCCTCATCTATTGTATTTTTTGTAGGCTTCTCTCTTAAGGGAAAACCAAACTCTTTTAAAAGCCAGTAAGCTTCTTCATCATTGTTAGCAGATGTACTAAGCGTAACATTTAAACCTCTTACAGAATCAATGTCATCATAATTAATCTCTGTGAAAATAATCTGCTCTTTTATTCCAAAGTTATAATTACCTCTACCATCAAAGGATTTAAATGAGAGACCCCTAAAATCTCTACTCCGCGGGAGAGCTATACATGTCAGCCTCTCAAAAAATTCATACATTTTAAAAGATCTTAATGTAACTTTACAGCCAACTGGGAAACCCTTCCTAATTTTAAAATTTGAGATATCGGACTTGGATTTTGTAATAACTGGCTTTTGACCGGTAATGAGCCCAAGCTCGGATATAGCACTTTCAAGTTTTTTACTATTAGTTTTAGCATCTCCAATGCCCATATTTAAAGAAATTGATAGTAGTTTTGGAACCTGCATTGAATTAACATAATTAAACCTAGACACCATAGCAGGAACAACACTTTCTCTGTATAACTTTATCATATTTGGTAAATATGATTCAGCTTTTTCCACTTTTTTAGAATTTGTATCTTTTTTATTACTCATTGAATTTCAGATTCTTCATTTGTTTTCTTTAATATTCGAACTTTTGAGCCATCGCCAAGAACCCTATATCCTAAACGAGAAGTATCTCCAGCCTGCACAATCAAAACATTAGAAACATGTAGTGATGCTTCTTTTTCAACAATACCTCCATTGGGGTTTTCTTGGGATGGCCTAGTAGATTTTTTTATAAAATTTACACCTTCAACAACAACTCTTTGCTTCTTTGGGGAGGAAAATAAAACCTTACCCTCTTCACCTTTATGTGCACCACTAATCACACGGACTTTCATTCCTTTTTTTATTAACATTTATAACACCTCCGGAGCTAATGAGACAATCCTCATAAAACCAGACTCTCTTAATTCTCTGCCTACAGGACCAAAAATTCTAGTGCCTCTTGGCTCTCCTTGGCTGTTTAATAAAACAGCAGCATTTTCGTCAAATCTGATAGCACTACCATCAAGCCTGCTATATTCTTTTTTGGTACGAACAACAACTGCTCGATGGACTTCTCCTTTATTGACCATACCTCCTGGTATAGCCTTTTTGACAGTAATCACAATCTGATCGCCGACACTGGCATACTTACGTCCTGAGCCACCAAGAACTTTGAAACACAATATTTCCTTTGCTCCAGTATTATCAGCTACTTTTAACCTAGTTTCTTGCTGTATCAATTTTTAACCTAAATTATTTGATTCTTGTAAAATTTCACTAACACGCCACCTTTTATTTTTACTAATAGGTTTTGTAGATGTGATTCTAACTACATCTCCAATCTTTGGAGAAACTTCAGAAACATGAGAGAGAAACTTCTTATGTTTTTTAATTCTTTTTTTGTAAACGGAATGTGCAATCACTCTGACAACCTCTACGCTTACAGTATTCTGCATCTTTGCAGAAACCACTTTCCCTATTAAACTTTGTTTGTTTTTTTTATTGGACATTTATCTAAGCACCTAGCTATTTAGCGAGGCTTTTGCCTCTGTTAAAAAAGTTTTTAATCTAGCAATTTTTTTTCTAGTTTTTTTAATTTGTGATATATCTTCTAATTGCTGCATTGACTTTTGAAACACTAAATTTTGAAGAGATTCTTGACAATCAATAAGTTGAGTTTTCAATTCACTAATTTGGCCAGTTTTTTCTTTATCTTCTGACATATTTAAATTGGCCTCCTTTCAACTAATTTAGTTTTAATTGGCAATTTATGACCTGCGTTCCTAAAAGCTTCTTCTGCCATGTCTATATCAACACCTTCAATTTCAAATAAAATTCTACCTGGCTTAACTACCGATACCCAGTGATCTAGTGAGCCCTTACCTTTACCCATCCTTGTTTCAGCTGGCTTAGTAGTGATAGGCTTATCAGGAAATATTCTGATCCACATCTTGCCCACTTTACGAACAATTCTTGAAATTACAATACGAGATGCTTCAATTTGCCTAGCTGTAATCCAGCCAGGTTCTAAGGCCTTTAACCCATAAGTACCAAAAGCTACATGACTTCCTCTAGAAGCCATTCCTCGCCTATTCCCCCGATGATGTCTTCTATATTTTATTTTTTTTGGTTCAAGCATAATATTTTTTATTGTTTACAAATCCAAACTTTAACGCCGATGATGCCATATGCAGTGTGAGCCTCACTTAAGGCATAATCTATATCTGCTCTAAGAGTATGAAGAGGAACACTACCATCTGAATATTTCTCACTCCTAGCAATCTCTACACCGCCTAGTCGACCAGCAACATTTATTCTAATCCCATTTGCACCCATACGCATAGTAGCTTGCATCGCTTTATTGATCACTCTTCTATATGAAATCTTCTTTTTCAGCTGCTGACAAATATTCATACCTACCAAAGCAGCATTCATTTCAGGTCTTTTGACTTCAGAAATATTAATCTGGGCATCACTTTTATTCGTGAGTTGTCTCAACTCCTTCTTTAGCTTATTTACCTCTTCGCCACCCCTACCTATTACGATTCCGGGCCTAGCAGTATGTATTGTTACTGAAACTTTCTTTGATGTCCTATTAATTTCAACATTTGAAATGCCCGCATTAGGAAGCCTAAAGCTAATATATTTTCTAATTCTAACATCTTCTTCAAGCGATTCTGCAAAATTATTTTTTTCAGCAAACCATGTAGAACTCCATGATTTTCTTACATTTAACCTAAAACCGACTGGATGTGTTTTTTGTCCCAAATTATTCCCCTTAGATTATTCTGTAGTTAATACAATAGTTAAATGACTAGAGGGCCTTCTCAACCTAGAAGCTCTCCCCATTGATGCAGCCCTGAAACGCTTCATTACTGGACCCTGATTTACATAAGCTTCCTTAATTTTCAAAACATCAGGGTCAATATCTTTAGAACTTTCATCCTGCAATAAATTAGCAACCGCTGACTTGATTGTCTTTTCAATAGCAACAGAAGCCTTTTCAGGGGAAAAATGAAGATAATTAATAGCAGTGCCAACATTGCATCCACGAACTGCATTTAATACCTTTCTCACCTTGTAAGGTGACTGCCTATTATATCTAAGTGTTGCTTTAGATTCCATAATTTACTTTCTGTCTCCTGAATGCATTCTGAATGTTCTAGTTGGAGAAAACTCACCTAGTTTATGCCCAACCATATTTTCTGAAACAAAAACTGGGATAAATTTATTTCCATTATGAACCGCAAAAGTATGACCTACAAATTCAGGAATAATAACTGATCTTCTTGACCATGTCTTAATTACAGCCTTTTTACCACTATCAATATTTTTCTCAACTTTAAGCATCAATTTTTGGTCAACAAATGGTCCTTTTTTTAACGATCTTGCCATAACTATTTTCGCCTTTTAATTATCATACTATTTGATTTCTTATTCTTTTTCCTTGTCTTGTATCCTTTAGTGGGCTTCCCCCAAGGTGATACAGGATGACGACCACCAGAGGTTTTTCCCTCTCCTCCACCATGAGGATGATCTACAGGATTCATAACAACTCCTCTAACCTTAGGCCTTCTACCTAACCATCTAGAGCGACCAGCTTTACCAGAGACTATTTGTTCAAAAGCCCTATTTCCTACTTGACCAATAGTAGCCATGCACTGATCCGGAACCAACCTGACCTCTCCCGATGGAAGCTTAAGGGTTGTATATCCATTATCATGAGCCATCACCTGAGCATAGGCACCAGCGGTACGCACCATCTGACCACCCTTTCCAGGAATTAATTCTACATTGTGAACAAATAAACCGGTGGGTATATTTGATAATAAAAGAGCATTACCAATCTTCAATGGTACTTTATCACCAGAAACAATAATAGTACCGACAGAAATGTCTAATGGAGACAGTATATATCTTTTCTCACCATCATCATAATGAACTAGCGATATATATGCAGACCGATTAGGATCATATTCAATCGTAGCGACTTTACCTTTAATTCCAAATTTATTCCTTTTATAATCGATAATTCGATATCTTCTTTTGTGCCCACCACCTCGTCTCCTAACGGTAATTCTACCTGTATTATTTCTGCCGCCTTTTTTTCTTAGCGCAACAGTAAGAGATTTTTCTGGCTTGTCGGTCGTAATTTCAGAAAAATCAGACCTTGACGCAAAACGACTTCCAGGTGTTACTGGTTTTAAATTTCTAACGCCCATTATTGTACCTCAGCACCATTATTTAAATAGTCTATACTACTTCCTTTATTAAGAGAAACTATAGCCTTCTTAAAACCGGATTTTCTACCTTGAGTCCTAATAGTCTTACCATTACTTCTGGTAGTCATATTTTTTAGTTTACCATTAAAATTCATTGTAGCAACTTTAGATACGGATACATTAAACTTATTTTCAACTGCAGATTTAATTTGAATTTTATTGGCATCTGAGGAAACAATGAATGCATATTTATTTTGACGTTCTTGCATAATGGCCATTTTTTCAGTTAAAATTGGTTTAATAATTATTTTTTGATACATAATACTATGCTAATACCTCTGAAAAAGTATTAACCCCCAACTTATCTATTAATATAATTTCTGAATCTAACAAATCATAAGCACTAACCGTTTTAACATTCTCAATAAATACATTTCTAATGTTTCTAGAAGATAAAATTAAATTCTCTTGAAAAGAGTCAACAAGTACTAGGGTTTTTTTGTTAAGAATATTGATGCTTTTCATAAAACTGATAAAATCAGCAGTTTTTTTTGAACTGATATTTATACTATCCAAGACAATCAGTTCTTTATCTTGAACCTTTTTGGTAAGAACAGATTTTCTGGCTAGTTTACTAATTTTTTTCGGTAATTTTTTATTGTAAACATGGGGCTCAGGACCAAATACTACTCCGCCACCCTTCCACAATGGCGATCTTATAGTCCCCGCTCTGGCGACACCCCTACCTTTTTGTTTCCAAGGCTTCTTACCACCACCTCTGACAGCAGATCTATTTTTTGAACTGTGAGTACCTTGACGCAGGTTGGACAACTCTGATAAAACAGCCTGCCTAACAACAGAAGAATTAACCTCAATATTGAATATTTTACTATCCAACTTAATTGACTCAACTACCTTACCAAAACTATCTTGCACGTCAATCTTCATACTTATCTCGTAATATAAACGATTCCATTAGTAGCTCCTGGAACACTTCCTTTAACTAATAATTGATTTTTTGATTCATCAACGCTAACCACTTCCAAACCGCTCATACTAACAGTTTTATTTCCGTATCTACCAGGCATTTTTTTTCCTGGAAATACCCTTGATGGGTCAGATGCAGCACCAATAGACCCAACATGCCTGTGCGTATCTCCTTGACCATGAGTTTTTCTCTGCGTACTAAAAGAGTATTTTTTAATAGTCCCTGCAAAACCCCTTCCTTTAGATTTACCAGATACAGATACAAAATCACCTTCACTAAATAAACTCACATTGAATATTTGTCCAGTTTTGTAATTAAAATCTGGAACACTTTTAAACTCAGCTAAAGTCCGAGTAGGCTTGACATTGTTTTTTTTAAAATGACCGTGCAAAGGCTTTGTAGTATGCTTCTTTTTCAACTCAAGAAAACCAAGCTGAACAGCATCATAACCATCTTTATTAACAGTTTTTATCTGGGTTACATAACATGGACCAACCTCAAGGACCGTAACAGGAATAGAATGACCGATAGAGTTAAAAACCCTGGTCATTCCAATTTTTTTACCTATAAGACCGCGCATTTTTTGAATCACACCTTTATCTCAATATCAACACCAGCAGGTAAATCAAGTTTCATGAGAGACTCTACTGTCTTTGGTGTTGAATTAATTATATCTACCATTCTCTTGTGTATTTTTGTTTGAAATTGCTCTCTTGATTTTTTATCAACATGAGGTGACCTAAGGACAGTGTAAATAGAGCGTTTTGTGGGCAATGGAATAGGCCCAGAAATAATCGCACCGGTAGATTTTGCAGTCTTGACAATTTTATCTGTGGATTTATCCAACAAGATATGATCATAAGCTCTTAAACTAATTCTTATTGATTGGTTAGCCATTACTTTATCTACTCTACAATCTCTGTTACAACACCAGCACCAACAGTATGACCACCTTCACGAATCGCAAACCTTAACTCCTTGTCCATCGCAATTGATGTTATAAGTGATACTTCAAATTCTACATTGTCACCTGGCATAACCATCTCAGTTCCTTCAGGTAAAGTAACAACTCCAGTTACATCTGTAGTTCTAAAATAAAATTGAGGCCTATAACCATTAAAAAATGGAGTGTGACGACCACCTTCCTCTTTTTTCAAAATATAAACGCTAGCTTTAAATTTAGTATGAGGCGTAATACTACCAGGAACTGCAAGAACTTGCCCTCTACTTAAATCTTCCTTATCTATACCACGAAGTAATAAACCAGCATTGTCACCAGCCTGACCCTCATCTAACAATTTACGGAACATTTCTACACCGGTAACTGTGGTTTTCTTTAAATCACCCATGCCAACAATCTCCACCTCATCACCGACTTTGATAATTCCCCTCTCAATACGGCCAGTACCAACAGTACCACGACCAGTAATACTAAAAACATCTTCAACCGGCATCAGAAAA
>SGYO01000012.1 GCA_004321745.1 bacterium
CATGATCGCCGGTAATGCAGGTAAGATTTTTGGAAAAGTCACTGACGAAGAGACAAATGAACCTTTAGCAGGTGTCAATGTAGTTATTAAGAACACTGGTCAAGGAGCTTCAACTGACATCGAAGGTGAGTTTTATCTTATCGGAGTACCTCCAGGAAAATATGATATTCTGATTTCATATATAGGGTATGCACCCCTTACCATAAAAGATGTCCTAGTAAGAGCAGATTTAACCTCTGATTTAAATATAAAGATTAAGGTGGAGGCTATAGAGGGAGCTGAGGTTGAGGTAATTGCAGACAGGCTAATGGTTCAAAAAGATATAACTTTTACTCGAAAGCTTATGACAGAGGAAGATTTTGCTAATATTCCTGGCTTTGAATCCTCAGGAGATGTTTTTAGAATGCAAGCTGGAGCTATTACTGATGTTCAGCCAATTAGGCTTGATATGGGTGATGGTCAACAGCTTCAAGTTAGAGATGAAAGCCTAAAAAATGTGCATGTGCGGGGTGGTCGAGGTGGAGAAATTTTATACATGGTTGATGGTATGCCTGTTACGCATCCATTGTACGGTGGTAGAAGTGTTCTTGATTTGAATGTATCTGATGTTTCTCAGGTAGAGATTTTAACGGGAGCATTTAGTGCTGAATATGGTCAGGCTCAATCTGGTGTTGTTAACATCACAACAAAAACTGGCGGAACAAAATTAGCTGGAAATTTTGATTATAAAACAGATAATGGAATTTCCGATTTTGGGAACTCGTATAATACTGATTATATATCATTTAATTTTGGTGGCCCTATGCCGTTTTTAGGAGAAAAATTGAATTTTTTCACCTCAGGAAATTTAAATCGCACTGATACATGGCTTGATAATCAAAGAAGAAGAGATCAGCTAGACTGGTTGGGTATGGGTATTTCTGAAAGGCAGGACAATACGCTTAATCTAAATGCAAAAATAAATTATGATTTTAGAGATAACATTAAAATGACGTTCTCTTATAATGATGCATACAAAAGTTGGTCGAATTATAACTGGCTCTGGCACCTGTCTCCAGATAATATGGCAGAATATGGAAGAGAGACGAAAAGGTATAATCTCAGGATAAATCATTTCTTATCTAAATCAACTTTCTACAATGTCAATATTGGCTACATGACTGTGAATTACAATGCATCTATTGATGGTTCAACCCAGCCGAGTGAATGGTGGGTTTTTAGAGATGGTGATTGTGAGAGTTATCCAGACAGCATAGAGTGTGGGGAGGCAGATGGATTATTTATAAATCAGGAACTTGGCGATACTTTATTTTCGAATGTTACTAATCCAGTTATAGACCAAGTAAATGGCTTTTATGATGGAACTGGGAAAGACGATATATGGCGAGATGACTTTACAAAGACTCTTACAATAAAGAGCGATATCGTTTCTCAGTACAGTAAGCATAATATGCTGAAAAGCGGTATTTCTCTTCAATTTAACAATTTACACTATGTTGATATTGCTGATGGTGCCACAAATTTATCAGCATATGGGGAGCAGTATTATACCATGGTATCTGATAGCATTACATACGCTAAGCCTCCGGGGCCATTTCCAGAGTATGGTAGAACTAGATGGGTATTTGATTCTAAACCAATTTCAGGTGCCTTATATCTTGAAAATAAGTTTGAGATTGAATCTTTAATTCTTAATACTGGTGTTAGGTTTGATTTCTTACATTTGGGTGAATCTGTTGACTCTAAAGAATTCAGGACAGTTTGGGAGAATGCGACAGGTTTAGAGGCAGATTGGAAATTAACTAAAATGAAATTTAGTCCTCGTTTTGGGTTGTCATTTCCCATAACAGAATACATGGTGTTGTTCTTCTCTTATGGGCATTTTTTACAGACTCCTGAACTTCAGTACTATTACAGGGATCCTTATTCAGGGGGTTTCACTGGTAATCCTCACCTAGATTACGAACAAACAATTCTTTATGAATTTGGTTTTACGAATCAGTTTAATGAAAATCTTTCGTTTGATGTTAAGGCGTATAACAAAGATATATCTGATCAAACTCAAACTTTGAGACTTTATGCAAATCTTGGATTACCTGTTTGGCTTTATGATAACCGCGGCTTTGCTAGAGCAAGAGGATTAGAATTTGAGTTAAATAAAAAACCTGGTGGCTTTCTTAAGCTAATCTCAGGCTCAATAACCTACACCGCGCAGTGGGCAACTGGCTATTCTTCATCAACTTTTGGGGAATATGTATGGGAGCAATATGGTTTTCCAAACCCCATTAGGGAAAGAAGGTTGAACTGGGATGTGAGACACCAAGCTATTTCAAATATTACTATCAACATGCCAAAGGTAAATTCTTACCGTATTTTTGGTAGGAATGTGCCTGGAGATTGGACATTAACTTTTTTAACAAGATACTCAACAGGCAAAGCATATACTCCTGGGACTACTGATATCTTTGAGCAGCGATTGCTGGAAAACACTGGTACATATCCATCAACAATTGTAACTGATTTAAAGTTTAATAAAAGGTTTCATATAAAACCTTTGAAGAGAATTTTAACATTATTTGTTGAAGTTTATGATCTATATGATAGAAATAATCCTCAAATTATAAATAATTGGACTGGCTATCCTTATTCATACGGAGATTTGTTGGGAGGATCAAAAAGATATTATTCTCACAAAGAAATTACTATTTTAAGGCAGCCCCTTCAATTTGACCAATCTAGGTATGTGAAACTTGGAATAGCCATTAACCTATAATTATAGTGTTATGATAAGAATATATAAAATATTGTTAGTTTTATCGACTGTGGTATATGGTCAGTATGAAAGACCGGGAAGTACATCTGCACAATTTTTAAAAATTGATATAAGCCCTGCAGCTGCAGCTATGGGTGGCTCATACTATTCTATTGCAAGCGGTGCAACCGCTCTTTATTATAACCCGGCAGCAATAGCAAGTATGGAAAAAAGGTTTGATGTTGTCTTTAATAAAACGAGTTGGTTTGCAGATATTGATCATGATTACAGCGCCATAGCATATAATTACGGTAGATATGGTTCATTTGGATTGCTGCTAACAAGGTTGATAACTGATGAAATGAAAGTTAGAACTCCTATGCAACCTGATGGGACTGGGGAGACTTTTTTTGCTGGAAGCTACCGTCTAGGTTTTGGATATGCAAAAAAAATGACAGATAGAGTAAACTTTGGTGGTACAATAAATTATATTTTTATCTCTCTTTTTCGTGATTTTAAGCAGGAGGCTGCCACAATTGAGCTCTCAGCTGATTATGATGTTGGGGTTAGAGGAATGAGATTTTCTATGAAGATTGGAAATTTTGGATCCAGTGTAAAATTTGTAAATGAAATATATGAGATGCCTACAAATTTTTCTTTTGGCTTATCTGGACTAATTTTGGAATCTGAAAATAACTATCTTCTTGGCTCCTCATCAATTAATAAACCAAATGATGGTCCACCTATTGGCCTTATAGGGCTTGAGTATGGCCTTAATAAAATGATATTTCTTAGAGGAGGGTATAACCTTGGCCATTCGACAGCAACATGGTCAGCTGGTGCAGGAGTAAAGTTTAATGTGTCCAACCAATTAATTAGTGCGGATATATCTTTTAGTGACTATTCTTCACTTGGGATTGTCAATAGAATTGGTTTAAATCTTCATTTTTAATCCCAAAATAAATTCAAAAGGCATATTTATGCTCAAAATTTTTATATCATGCTAGCTTATAAAAATTTAAATAAGATTGATTATTTTAAATGATTAAGATTTTATACAGCCCATTTTTATTAGTCTTTTTATTTTTAATATGTCCTGTCCTATCCGATGATGTACCTGAGGATGCAGCCTATGCTACTTGGGATTATAAAATTCATAATGTAGGGCAAGTGGAACAGGTTATAACAAATATGGGTTACCTTGGATTTCATTGTCCTGTTCCTGGAGGTCAAATTCAACAAAAGTGCGTTTATCCTAAAGGTAGTTCACATAGTTTTTTATACTCAGGAGGTATGTTTAATGTTGCTGGTATTAGGAATGGGACAAAACTAGTATCAACATCAGATGCATGGTCAAATAACAGCAGTTGGTGCGCATATGAATTTTTTCCCTCAGAGGAGCCTTGGGATACTGTTTGGACTGTTGGTAGAAATGAAATAATCTCAACTCCTTATTTACAAAATTATAAAGGATTATCTGATCAAAATTTTATTTTTAGACTAAATGACTATTCTTATGATATACCCGATCAAGTAGCGCCGCTATATATGGATGTCATTATTATTACACATGCTTGGTCTAGTCATCCCTTTGACGATTTTATTTTATTTGAATATTTTGCTATGCCTCAAAGAGAAGTTGAGGAAGCTTATTTCTTTTATTATGCTGGTGTCCAATTACAGACTGGCACTCAATCTAATGCATATGATAATTTAGTTTACTATGATGAAAACCGAAAAATGCTAGTTGTAGATGACCAGCCTGGAGGGGGTGATGATGAAATAGGAATCATTGGCTATATGTTGTTTCAGCCAGATGGTTATGAACCTGAGGATTTAAATTGGACTTTTGATAATACAACATCTATGGGGCATGATGATATTGACCAGTATGATGTAACAGTGGAAGGTGTATCTCAGCCCTCAACAGATGGTTGTAATGGCGCTGGAGGTTGTGGGCGTATTGCATTTGGACCAATAGATTTATCACCTGGTGATACTATTCATTATTATGTTGCTGAGATTTTTGGAGAAAATATTGAAGATTTTGAAGAAAATGCTGACAGGGTTTTAGCATTACTAAATAACGATTTTAATACTCCAGGGCCCCCTCCTCAGCCAGAATTTAGATTAAGTGTCGATAACCATTCTGTTTTAGTCGACTGGGAAATAATTCCATCTAGCGTAAATCCAGAAATCTATCAAGACCCATATAGGATGGATGATGAGGTGCAGCCTTTTGAGGGATATAGAATATATAAAAGTAACTATAGCAAAGATGGGCCATATACTATGTTAGCAGAATATGATATTGGAGGTAATGGCCTGTTTAATGATGTTGGTTTGAAATACCAATTTCAAGATGTTGGTCTTTTGAATAATTTTGAATATTATTATTCAGTTACTGGTTTTTCTAAACAAGATGCAGTTGTTGGGTTTTTATCACAAGAGTCTAGTATAAGCGCAAACGCTAAAGTTGCAGTACCTGGGACTGGTACTCCGGATAAAGTTGGAGATGTAGCAGTAGTACCAAACCCATATAGAGCTGATCTTTATTATAATACACTAAATCCTCCATGGGAAAAACCTAATTACTTTGGTGATATTTGGGTGGAGCAAGACAGAAGGATTCAGTTTATAAATCTTCCTAGTCAGTGTACTATAAAAATCTTTACTGTATCAGGTGAAGAAGTAAGAGTTATAAACCATGATAATATCAATAGAGGATATGCTGATTGGAATTTAACCTCCTCGGTTGGTCAAACCGTTGCTGGCGGTATCTATTTATTTTCAGTCTCTGATATTAATGGAAACAACCAAATTGGTAAGTTTGTAATTGTAAAATAATTAATAATAAAAATATGAATAAAGGTCTAAAAGAAACATTTTATCATAAATTTGGTGAAGAACCAAAATTGATTGTTCAATCTCCCGGAAGAGTAAATATAATTGGAGAACATACAGATTATAATGATGGGTTTGTATTACCAATGGCAATAGACCGCCATATAAGAGTTGCTTTTAGGCCAAGAGATGATAAAAAAATCAAACTTGAATCAATTGGCTTTGATTCGGATGCGAACTTCTCAATTAATGATTCCACATACATTGGTGATTGGTCTGACTATGTAAGAAGTATATCTTGGGTATTGAAAAAAAATAATTTTGACATTAAAGGCTGGGAAGGTGTTATGGTTAGTAATATTCCGATTGGGGCAGGCCTTTCTTCATCAGCTTCATTGTTAATGGCTATTTTAAAAGTATTTTCTGTTATTTCTAAATTTCCTTGGGATGGGATGGAAATGGCTAAGCTAGCAAGGCAAGCAGAGAATGAATTTTTGCAGCTTAAATCTGGCATTATGGACCAGTTAATTTGTTCTATTGGTAGGGTTGGTCACGCATTATTACTTGATTGCAGAGATCTTTCATTAGATTTTGTGACAATACCACCTAATGTGAAAATAATCATTCTCGACACTGTCACAAGAAGAGAACTAGTAGATTCGAAATATAATGAAAGGGTAAAACAATGTGCGCTTGCTGCAACGTACTTTGGGTATAATTCTTTAAGGGATATAAGTATTGGACATTTTCTAAAAAACAAAGAAGGTTTAGATCAACTACTTTTGAAAAGAGCTCGACATGTAATTTATGAAAATCAAAGGACAATAGAAGTTTCTGAGGCAATGAAAGATAATGATGTTAATAGAATTGGAAGATTAATGAGTGAAAGCCACCAAAGTTTAAAGAAAGATTATAGTGTCTCAAGTAAAGAGTTAAATATTATGGTTCAAATAGCTGAAAAGGAAGCAGGATGTTTTGGTGCTAGAATGACTGGTGCTGGTTTTGGTGGCTGTGCAATTGCTTTAATTGACGAAAGTTTTAAAGAAGAATTTATGAGGAATGTTTTTAATAATTATTTCTTAAAAACAGGAATAAAACCTATGATTTATATTAGCTCGCCATCTAGTGGAGTGAGGCTGTGTTAAGAAATCAGAAATGTTTTTTTTGTTTATTTCGTTTATTATTTCTTCTTCGATTTTCTGGCATATACAATTTGAAGTTAAATAGTCTTTTTTGGAGTAAAGCATGGCAAATTTAAACAAACTTTTTAATGATTATTTTAAGATTGAATTTAATTCAAAAGGTCTTAAATCTATTGTTAATCCAAAGGATATAAATTCCATGGATTTCATGCTTCAGAATGATAATAATTATATTAATTATAAAAAAGTTTTTAGAGAACTAGGACAATTTGATCTTTTATATAGCAAAAATGGTAAAATTATTAAACTCGATTCCACATCAGTCTGTACATCTGACAACGCCAATGTATGCTTTAAAAATGTAAATGATGATATAGAACTTGAGGAAAATTTCTCTTTCGAAGAAGATTATATGAGATGGGATATTAATATAAAAAATAAGACAGATCATGAGCTTAAATTATTAGATTTTCAGTTACCTCTTTGCTTTAATACTGCTTATGCAAGAGCTTGGCAGGAAACATATTTGAGAAGAGCTATCAGGCATTCATTTGTTGCTGGCAATGGTTCTTTCATATTTTTAAATAAAGCAGGCGGAGACCCCCCATTTTTATTGATTATGCCAACACCAGGTACGTCAGTTGATTGTTTTGATGTTGAAACCACACATGATGCAGGGAGATTTGAAGGCATTTACTCCATTTATTTGCACGCAAACAATAAAAACCAAGATAAAAAGTGGAGATTGCCTACACCTAATAAGCTTATCAATGGTGGTGATAGTCAGAGTTATGGCTTCGTTTTTAAATGGGTTAAAAACCATGAGCAAATCCGAGAATGTTTATATTTAAATAATTTAATAGATGTTAGGATAATGCCTGGGATGACCGTTCCTGTTGGGCTAGAATGCAAAATTTATCTTAGAACTAAATTAAAAGAAATATCTATTATACCTGAATTTGAAAATGAGACTAACATAATTGAAATTGATTCAGAGGCTGACAACTATTTGTTTTCAGTATCATTTCAAAAATTAGGAGAAAATTTGATTACCATCGTTGATAAAAATGGTTTTAAATCTTACCTTCAGTTTTTTGTAACAGAGCCATTAGAGACAATGATAAAAAAGCGTTCTGATTTCATAACAAAAAATCAATTTTATAATAACAAAACCAAGTGGTTTGATGGACTGATTGGTTTATGGAATATGAAGGAAAAAAGCAGTCCGAATCCTGATAATACCCATGGGCTCCAAGATTATATGGTTAGTGGAGGTGATGACTGTTTTAAAGCGCCATTTTTGGCCAGGAAAAATTCTATTTATCCTATGGATGAAGAGATTAAAATAATAGAATACTACTTAGAAAATTATGTTTGGGGCAAACACCAGAGGACAGATAAAGAAAAGCCGTATCCATATGGTATTCATGGAGGAGAAAATTGGTATGTAAATAGAAACAATAAAATTGGATTTGGCTCAGGCGGATTAGGCCAGGATAGGATGTGGAGATCATTTGACTACCCTCATTTGGTACTTGTTTATTTAAAAATGTATGAAATAGCAAAATATTATCCTGATAAATGTAATTATTTGACCTTTGACCAATATTTAGAGCGAGCTTACAGAACGGCAGTTGCATTTTTTGAGGTACCTATAGCCATTGAAATGAAAAAACCCTGGGACTTTAATGGGTATCCAACATGGGCCTATACACAAGGAAATTTTAATGAAAAAATAATACCTGATTTGATAAATGTTTTGCAAAATGAGGGGAAAGAGGAAGAAGCAAGTAAAATTAAAAATGAGTGGGAAAAAAAAGTTAAATATTTCATCTATGATCATGAATTTCCATTTGGATCAGAAATGTTTTTTGATGCAACAGCTTTTGAATCCACTCATGCAATTGCAAAATACGCTATAGATAATCATATTAACCCGGATGAAAAACTTTGGCAAGATCCAAACAGCAAAGAGTGGTATAGTCATCCTGAAATAAAGGTTGAAGACATTAATCATTTTATGCATCGGCAAATCCAAGGTAATATTGCATGCCGTGGCTGGCTTGAAATGAATTTTAATCAGTTTGGCAGTGATATTAGGGCTGGTGGCAACAGTAGTTATAATCTAAGTTACATGTCTCAGCTGGGTGGTTGGGCAGTTTTAGATTATGGACTTAATCATTCAAAAAATCTGTATGATCACATTAATCTTGGTTATGCTTCTATTTTATCTTCATGGGCTTTATTGAATTCTGGGAATGAAAAAAACGATTTTGGCTACTGGTTTAAGGGTATAGAAAACGATGGTGCAGCAGGATGGTCATATGAACCAAAGTTAAAAAATAATCCGTGGGGTGTTAGCGAAATGGAAAGAGGTATTTGGAATGTGGATGGAGAAATTGATATGGGTTTAGGTTCATCTATTGATTCCTTGTGCACTATTTTAATTGATGACCCTTGCTTTAAAACGATATGTTATGGAGGAAATCTTAAGGAATATGATGACAGGTATGAGATTTTTTCATTAGATGGTGTAAGGAATAAATTTCATTGTCGCTTAAAAGATCTAAACATGAGTATAGAATTAAAAAGAGATCAGTTTTCAGATACTGAGCCAATCATAATATTTAAAAAAGATAATATATTACAAATGACTATTAACAATACTTCAAAAGATGATCATATGTCCTACATAGATATCTCTACTGATAATTTGAAAAGCTTATCTTTGGAAATGAATGGTAAAAATATTTTACCAGATAAAAGTGAGAATATTTATAGGATCCAGTTTCATAATAATTCAGAAAAAGAGATTATTTCCATATCTCATTAAATCCGATATAAAAATTAATTAGAGCAAAAGTTTGATCTCATTTTACTGTAAGATATACATATTTTTTTTATCGATTTTTTGTATTACGAAGGCAGAAAATGAGATTATGATAAAATCAAAGTTTCAACCAGGAACTTGGCGCGGCATGCAAGCAAGTTTTTCAGTGGATGGTAAGGTTCAGTCTGCTCAGTTTGAGGCATTTAAGAAAAAATATCCAAATATATCCCTTGGAGGAACAAATACCCCTATAATGATTGAAGGGATAGGTAATGAGTCTAGCGATTTATTGGCGATTGCCGCTGGTAATTCGCCAGATGTATTTGATTTCAATTATAGACAATCTGGTACGTTTGTTGACAAAGGTTTTATCAGACCTTTAGATGAATTTATAAGAGATGATGTAACATCAGATGAGGCTAAAGAAGCTGGTTATTATGACCCAAATATTATGTATAAGGACGAATTACTTGAAAGAATCTGGCCAAAGGTTATGGATGCAGCTTATACGTTGGGACCTGATGATCAAAAACATTATTATTTTCTTCCTAGGAGTTATGATGTTAGGGTTATGTGTTATAATAAACAGCTCTTTCAAGAAGCTGGTTTAGATCCTATCAGAGATGTTCCTAAAACATGGGATGAACTATTTGAGGTTGGTAAAAAGTTAACCCAGATCAATGATTTGGATTCTGAAAGTAGTGTATATGCTCTTAATATTGGCTCCGACAGTTATTCTAGCTGGACGTCCAGGCCTTTTTATCTATCCATGAACTCCATGGCTTTATCTTTTGATAGCAAGGAAAAAAGATGGACCTCTACATTTAATGATCCAGGTGCTGTTGAGGCAACGGATTATTATTTATCTTTATTGCAAAAACCTTGGCAAGATAATAATGGAAAAATGAGATACGGAGTTGGGCATAAAGGCGATGGATGGGTAAAATTTCATCAAGGCAAATTAGCTATTGTTTTTTTAACCTCATCTGACCTCCTAATGAATTCAAACCTTTGGGTACAATCCAAAACATACGATGAAATAGGAATTGCAAAAATTCCCTCAAGCCCATTAGGGAAAAGTGTTAGTGAGCTTTACGGAATGAATCTTGGGATAAGTTCTGCAATTAAAGATCCAGCTGTCATAGATGCCTGTTGGAAATTCATACGCTTTATGGGTAGCGATGAAGCAAAAAAGATAGCTGTAGATACTTATATTGAAAATGGATTTGGTAGATATATTTTGCCTGATATTTTAGAAAAATATGGATATCCTGAGTTCATTGAAAAGGTGCCTAAAGACTGGGCTGAAGCCGTGACACATAGCATAAAGAATCATGAATTAGAACCATATGGTAAAAATACCCAGCATATATACAAATACATGGATATTCCTATAAGTAAAGGTTATATGGAAGAAATTGGCAAAAACCCTAATAAAAGTGAAAGGATAGCAAAATTACAAATTTTTCATGATCAAGCTGTAAAAAAAGCAAATGAAAAAATGATTGGAAGAATTCCAGCCTCTGAAGTAGGGAAGAGGTATCCAGTTGCAGTAGCTCTATCTTTATTAATTTTTTTACTTTATGGAGTACTTTTTTATTATGTTTGGAAGGCCTTTTCTCCAAAGGACCAAGTAATCTCATTACATCATAGTGAATATTCTCACAAAGTAAATAGAGTAGCATATATTTTATTAGCTCCTGCAATTTTAACTGTCTTAATATTCAGTTATTACCCATTGTTTAGAGGAGCCATGATGGCTTTTCAAGAATACGGAGTTTCAACAGGAGGTAAGTATGTGGGGTTTGAGAATTTTGCTAAGGTATTTTTTGATCAAGATTTTTGGTTATCCATTTTACGCTCAATATACTTCTCCTTTTTGTATATAACCTTAGTATTTTTTCCTCCAATCACTCTGGCTATTTTATTATCAGAGATTCCAATAGGAAAAATTTTTTACAGGGTAATTTATTATTTACCTGCTGTAATCTCCGGAATAATAGTTATGCTAATGTGGAAAAGTTTTTTTGACCCAGCACAAGATGGTGTTTTGAATACATTAATTGGATTTTTAGGTTTTGAGCCAGTTGATTGGTTTGGGAACAAAAATACAGCTATGATTGCTATTATAATCCCTAGTGCTTGGGCTGGTTTAGGTCCGGGATGTTTGATCTATTTAGCTGCGTTGAAGACAGTTCCAAGTGATCTATATGAAGCTGCTGCCATAGATGGATGTGGATTTTTTAGTAGGTTATTCAATATTACTATTCCAATGATTAAGCCTCTTATTATGATCAATATTATCTTTGCTTTCATTGGTGCATTTTTGTCTTCAGAGCAAATGCTTGTGATGACCGGTGGAGGTCCTGATGGCGCAACTACTTTAGTTGGCTTAGAAATTTTTCTGAATGCATTTATGTTTCAACGATTTGGAATTGCAACAGCAATGGGTTGGATAATCGGTTTTATTTTAATGGGCTTCACTGTATACCAGATGAAAAGGTTATCTAATATGGCTTTTAAAACGGCTGAGTCTGTAGAGGTCTAATGTCAATATTTCTTAAATCTGAAAGGAAAGACCCAAAGGTAATATTTCTTTTAATAATTATATATTTTATTCTAAGTGCTGGAGCATTGACGATGGTTTATCCTTTTCTCTTAATGATATCTGGCTCATTAAAAGGTAAGCTTGACGCTTATGAGTTTGATGTAGTCCCAAAGTTTTTAGTGAATGATGAAGTGTTATTTAAGAGGTATGTTGAGCATAAATACAATGAAAAAATAGATGAATACCAAATTGCTAATAAAGAGTTTGTCAGAATATTTAAATCAGTAAAACCTCCTCAAAATTTAAATGATGTTATAATTAAGGATTGGTTGCAATTTGAAAATAGTTCAAATATATCCCCTGGATTTTTCCATGTAGGAGAAATGTATTACTTGCCTGGAGCTAGTAATAGAATAACAACAAAAAATACTAGAAATTTTAGGAATTATATAAAAAATATTTGTGGAAATAATCCTGAAAAGTTCAAAAAAATGTTTCAAACGCGACTTCCCAATTGGTATTTTTTAGATCTTAGCCATGAAAGGCTTATGGATAGAAATTATAAAGTACCACGAACTAAGTTCGCAGAAGTTTTTTATGATTTTAAGAAAAATATTTCCCCCAGCGATAGAATATATTTATCAATTGATGGCAAATTTTCAAAATACCTTAGGTCTCTTAATGATTATAATGGTGATATAAATTTATTAAATGAAAAAAATGAGACATCGTATAGTTCTTTTTATGAGATAACATTCTCAAATATAAAACTGGATGATCCTCTAGCTTTGCATTGGGAAAATTTTGTCAGGAATGAGTTAAACACCCAATTTATATATCTAAACGAGGAGGGGAATATTGCATTTAATAAATATTTAAAATTTAGATTTAGTGATATAAATGATTTAAACTCGAAGCTCGATACAGATTTTACAAATTTTGGTGATATAATTATTTTAAATCCTACTCCTTTTGAATCAAAATTATCGGAGGAATTTGCAAACTTTATTAAAATTCCTGATCTTTGTCTTACTTCTTTTCTAAGAGTAAATAGTGTTGAAACACTATGGCAAAATTTTTTGATTAATAAATATCAAAGTATAAACAACCTGAATGATGTAGCTAATCGGACTTTTGGCTCATTTTCAGATGTCTCAATGCCTTTAAAAAGTATGGACTTTAAATATGTAATTGAAAATAAAATCAAATTAAGATGGAATTATATAACACATAATTATAAAATGGTCATAGAATATTTGACCTTATTTGGAGATGGTTTTAAAAATACGATATTATATTGTTTTTTTGCAATTTTAACATCTTTAATAGTAAACCCAATCGCTGCATATGCTCTTTCGAGGTATCAATTACCAAGCCAATTTAAAATTTTACTTTTTTTCATTGCTACAATGACATTTCCGCCAATGGTAACCATGATTCCTAATTATTTATTAATGAAAGATATAGGGTTTCTAAACACGTTTTATGCTTTAATAATTCCAGGTATGGCTAATGGGTATAGTATTTTTTTGTTAAAAGGCTTCTTTGACAGTCTGCCAAGAGAACTTTATGAAGCCGCTGATATTGATGCAGCTTCTGAGTTTCATAAATTTTGGCATATAGCAATGTCCTTATCAAAACCCATATTAGCTGTGATAGCATTAGGCGCATTTAATGGTGCATATTCAAACTTTATGTTTGCAGTTGTGCTATGCCCTGATGAGAAAATGTGGACGCTAATGGTTTGGTTGGTTCAGATGCAAGCATTTTCATCAAGGGGAGCTATGATGGCTTCTTTAGTATTATCTGCAATTCCAACTCTAGTAGTTTTTATCTTTGCACAAAATATTATATTAAGAGGAATTGTTCTACCAGTGGAGAAATAAAAATGGCAACAATAAAATTAGAAAATATAGAAAAATGTTATACTAAAGATACTCCTGTCATTAAAAATTTAGATCTTGAAATTAACGAGGGGGAATTTGCTGTAATTGTTGGTCCTTCTGGCTGTGGAAAATCGACACTTCTTCGACTCATAGCAGGGCTTGAGGAGGTCACTAATGGCGAAATATACATTAATAATAAAAGAGTAACTACTACTGTACCAAAGGATAGAGACATATCAATGGTGTTTCAAAACTATGCTCTATATCCCCAGATGACTGTTTATGAAAATATGGCTTTTGGTTTAAAAATGAGAAATGAACCTAGTGAATTAATTAAGGAAAAAATTCAATGGGCTTCTAAAAAATTAAGTTTAGAGAAATTACTATCTAGGAAACCTAAAGAATTATCAGGAGGTCAAAAACAAAGAGTTGCACTTGGTAGAGCTATCGTCCGTGAGCCAAAAGTATTCTTATTTGATGAGCCTTTATCAAACTTAGATGCAAAATTAAGAATTCAAATGCGTACGGTAATAAAAAGACTTCATGAAGAACTTGATGCTACGATGGTATACGTCACTCATGATCAAGTAGAAGCAATGACACTAGGTACAAAAATCATTGCATTAAATGAAGGCGTGATCCATCAAGTTGATTCTCCTATTAATTTATACAGTGACCCTGCTGATACTTTCGTTGGAAAGTTCATAGGCAATCCTGGAATAAATTTGATACCTGTCAATATTTCTGAGAATTTTGAAATCCACATTGAAGGTAAAAAGAAAAATCCTATCATATCTGAAGATATTGATACGAAGGCAATTTTTAAAAATCATTCAAAGAAAAAAGTAATCCTAGGCATTCGCCCTGAATACGTGGTATTGAATGAAATTAAAAATAATGGGGATATACTTGAAGGTGAGTTGAAATTAATTGAACCTTTGGGTAATGAGACTCTCTATCATATTAAATTAGATGATATAACTCTCATATCAAGACATTATGAACATAAACATTCTGATTGGAATTTAGGTATGAAAGTGAATGTGAATTTTAATTTAGAAAAAGCATTATTTTTTGATTTTGAAAGCAAAAAAAGAATATGATATACTCACATTTATTTTATAAAAAACAAGTAGTTTGTTGTAGTATTATGTATATTTAATATCATGAGTTTGTTTTTTAAATATTTAATTAAAACAAATATAATTTTTTTATTAAGCCCACTAATTATTTATGCTCAATATCCTCCTGATGCAGCATTATTTCCTTTAGACGTAAAATCTCATAATATGGGGAATGGTTTTTATGTAAATAATATAGCCACTACTTGTTTGCCTGAACAATATACTCCTGATAATTTTCCAAATTTGAATATGGCGGAAAGCGGACAAAGAGCATGTTGTGCGGATGATGGAAGTACTTTTGCTGGGACAGGTATTTATACGTTATTAGTTGGCGGGAAAAGAGGAAGTCCAATTTTTTCAAGAGGTCATGGTTGGAGAGCAGATGGAGCTGATATCTATGGGTACGAGTGGTGGCCATCGCAAAATGATTGGGATACAGTCTGGGTCGTTGAAAAGGGTGACACCGGGAGTATGCCATATTATCCTGATTTTGTTGGATTTGCTCAACAAAATTTTGTAACCCATTACGGTGATTATTATATGAATCATCCTGAACAGCAAGGTCAACTAAGAATGGATGTAATACAGACTAGTCATGCTTGGGGTCTCATTGGTTATAGTAACTGGCTCGTTTATGATTATTACTTAATTCCCAGAGCTCCCTTAACAGATGTATGGGTGGGTATCTACAACATGGGTGGTATAGGAAGTGGAAGTAATATCGGTCAGGATGATGTGCTATCTTTTGACTTTGAGGATAAAATTGGATTTACCCATGATCCTATCGGCAATGATGATGACTACAGTAATAATGGTGACAGGTATGATCATCCTAGAGCTTTTAAAATATATCCCCCAGAAGGGTATTCTGAAGATGAGCTAGAGTGGACAATGGATCACGGGCAATATTTAAACCACATTGATGTCGATATGTATAACTTCATGTCATCAGGAAATCAAAGTCAGCCCGGAATCGATCCTAGAGGCATAAGCAGTATTTGGATGGCTGTCGGTTCTTTTGACTTGAATCCCGGTGATACTTTAAAATTTAGATTAATAACACTACAAGGAACTAGCGAGGATGATGTAAGAGAATCTTTGCAAAGGTTTGATGAATTTGCAGCTGCAGGTTACCCGCTACCAAGCCCACCGCCTGCACCAAAACTAAGGGCATTACCGGGAGATAATAAAGTGACGCTGCAATGGTCTCCAATCGCTGGAGAAGAAAATGTAGAAGAATGGCAAGATCCAGTTCGTCTTGATTATGGCATTGTGGATCAACCTTTTGAAGGATATAGGTTGTATAAAAGTAGTATATCTGAAAAAGGGCCTTGGACACTCCTTGGTACATACGATATTCCAGGCAATGCTTTTGGGTATAATTTTGGTCTAGAGAGGGAATATGTTGATGTAGGTCTTTTAAATAATATTGAATATTATTATGCAATTGCGAGTTTCTCAAAACCTGATCAAGTAAGTGGCTATGAATCTCTTTCCTCATCAAATTACAGTATTACAGTAATACCTGGTACGGAGGCACAAAGTGATGTAGGCACAATTGCTGTAGTCCCTAACCCATACAGGGGAGATGAGTATTATCAGAATTTTAATCCTGCTTGGGAAAAACCGAGTGGAGGACTTTCATTAAATAACGTAAATAATAATTATGAGGCAACCTGGTTGGAACAAGATAGAAGAATACAATTTATTAATGTTCCAAGCCCAAGTAGAATAGTTATTTATACTTTGTCTGGTGATGTTGTAAGAACTCTTACACACAATGATGATCAAAAAGGTTACTTGGATTGGAACCTAACGTCAAATGTCGGCCAAACAATAGCCAGTGGGATTTATCTTTTTACAGCTGAATCTCAAACTACAGGCAATATTCAGGTTGGAAAATTTGTAGTAGTTAAATAAGGTTAAATAAAAATGAAAAAAATGGATCAAATCATAGCTGATTATAATAGTTTAAATTTTGAATCTTTTATGTCAGAAGATGAAAAATGGTTTTTTGATACGCACGGATACATTATTGTTAGGAATGTGCTATCAAGAAAAAATGCAAATTATTTGATTGATAAATTTGAAGAATGGCGTTCAATGCCCAGAAAGGACTTGCCCGCTCCAATGACAATAAGTCCAAATAAAAATGTTTTCCAGAATGTTCATTACGTAGAAAAACTATATCATGACCTAATTATTAACGATCGTATCATGAAATACGTCAGCAGCGTTCTATTACACAATCCAAGGTTAATGTTCACTTCTGTTATTCGCCTTAAAAAAGATGAAAAAAAGAAAAAAAATAAATTTACAAAGTTCATTAAAGATGGTAACGTGCTCCTTCACCGAGATACAAATGGTTATAATTACCCATTTGAGTCATTCATAAATCCATTAATTGGATATCAATGTATCAATGGAATAATTCACAGTGGTTATGTTAATGTCTCTGTAACGCTTGTAGATGTTCCTAAAGATCATGGGATTGGTCTTATACCTGGTAGTCATAAGTCTAGTTTCAACACTCCACTAATTGAATCTGAAGATCCTTATAGTGAATATATTCAATCTTTTAAGCTATCTGCTGGGGATGCAATTGTTTTTGTTCCAAACTTATTACATACTACTCGCAAATGGAAAATGGATTACCCAAGATATACTGTTTTTAATCGATATGTATTCGGTAAATATGTGGATGAAGGATATGTTGGACATACTTTTGAAAAGTACAAAAATAATATTAGCGATGAACTGTATGAGATGGAGCAGAAAAACATTCATCAAGATAAGTTAATTGTCAAGAGATTAAAGAAGATATATCTTAACTAAAATGAATTCATTCATCCACTTATGAAGCTAAATGACTTTGAAAAATGGTATTTTGATCTCAAAGGTTATTTTGTGATTAAAAAAGCTGTACCCAAAAAAGATATTATAAATATGAGGCGAATAGCTAAATCTTGGTTCGATTCAAGTAATAACCTGCCAAAGCCAATTCATAGAAATTTTAATTCGCCTGCAGCAAAATTTCTCTACAATTTTCATTACGTTGAGAAATATTTTGAGAATTTGGTTCTTAACAAAAAAATTCTTCGGTTCATTAACGGAATACAAAAAAAGAATACACGTGTTTATGATGTTGCCCTTGCTAAATCTACTAAAGAGGATTCTGAAACCAAACTACACAGTGGTTTTGAGGGGGGATTTCAAGACCCAAATCAGCAATTTATTGTTGCTAATAATGATATATTTGCAAGTTTTGTAAATGTTGGTGTTTCATTAGTAGATATTCCTGATAATTTAGGTTTTACCTGCGTACCAGGCTCTCACAAGGGCAATTTTAAAATCCCTAAAAATATTACTCTATATGATGATTCCCCAACTGTTGCAAACGTGCCAATAGAATCTGGAGATGCTATTGTATTTACGCCATTGCTTAGACATGGGGCAAGAAAATGGACTGAAAATTTTCCTAGATATACGGTTTTTATGCGGTTCATTTATGCAAAGCAGTTTCATTCAAACGATTCTGATCGATGGTTACCTCATGAAAAATATAAAAAAAATATTTCCCAAGAATTATATGAACTTGAATCAAGAGATCAAGGGCAGAGGGCTAAACTTGAAACTTTTTTAAAAAATAACGGAATCTTTTAACCTAACGTATGAGGTATTAAATATTATGAGAGATTATTTATTAAAAACAATTATAACGTTTATCACTATTATATCATTCTCATGTGAATCTAAAAATAGTCAACCTAACATTATCCTTGTACTAGTGGATGATCAAGGTTGGACAGATTCATCTGTTCGTATGATGAAAGATAGGGAAGACTCAAGAAGTGATTTTTATGAGACTCCAAATATGGAAAGAATGGCTAAGGAAGGATTGGTTTTTTCGAGTGCGTATGCACCAGCCCCAGTTTGCACACCGACTCGCTACAGCATATTATACGGAAAGACTCCTGCTAAATTGAGGCACAGTACTCTTAAAAATTGGCAAGCAAGCCCAAAAAAAGAAACTTCTATACCAAAAATGATAAAATCTAATGATCCTAATTATCAAACAGCGCATTTTGGTAAATGGCATCAGTCTTTAACGCCAACAGATGTAGGGTACGATGTCAGCGATGGCCCTACAGGTAATTTTGAAGGAGACTGGGTATCACAAGGAGTTAAAAATAATGCAGACGACCCAAAGAGAACTTTCGGAATTTCTAAGCGAGCTTGTGATTTCATGGCAGATCAAGTGTCAAAAGATAATCCTTTTTTCATGCAAGTATCTTATTATGCAGTGCATGTTCAGAATTACGCTTTGGAAACAACTAAAGAAAAGTATCGGAAAAAGAAGCCAGGTAAGAAGAGCGTTTCGCGGGATTTTGAATTACCACCACCACCACTAAATCAAGGCATGGTATCTTACGCGGCTATGCTTGAAGATCTTGATACTGGATTTGGAATTATATTGGATAAAATTGATGAGCTTAACATAAAAGAAAATACCTATGTGATATATACCAGCGATAATGGTGGCGGTTTTAGAGGAAACGACCCATTAAAAATGGGAAAAGCTGACCTCTGGGAAGGGGGTATACGCGTACCAACAATTGTCAGAGGACCAAAGGTGTTACGTAACCAATATTGTGACGTTCCTATTGTAGGATGGGATTTTTACCCCACAGTTAAAGAGATAATTGGGAATCCAAAAAGATTACCTTCAGAATTTGATGGCGGCAGTTTAGTTTCTCTTTTTGAGAATGGTAATGCTGGTGATGTAATAAGAAATACTAAGGCGTTGATATTTCATTTTCCATGGTTTAATGGAGAGCCGGAATCTGCCATAAGACTTGGAGATTATAAATTAATCAAAAATATTGACTCTAAGCAGACTTGGTTGTTTGATGTAAGTAAGGATATTGAAGAGTCAAATGATTTATCAAGTTTAATGCCTGGAAAAGCAAATGAGCTTGAAACATCATTATCAGAGTATTTGAAGAAACATGATGCAGAAGATGTGATGGATCTTCGAAAGGTAAGAAGGGCTGAAATGGTGGAACAAAACATACCTGATGCAACACAAAAAATTCTTCAGATTGAAAAAGAATTAATATCTGCTGTGGGAGATAGAAAAATTGAGCTTGAAGAGGATTTAAAAAATACAAAAAGGTATTTAAAATGGCTCAAAGGTGAAGTCGTTTTTACGGATGAAAGAGCAAAATTGCACCTTTAATAGGATATATATTTTGAATGTTATAATAAAAAATGTTTTCGGTAGTTTTAAATTGGTTTTATTTACAACTATTTTTTTTATTTTGTATTCATGTGACAGTTCTCGAAGCCAACCCAACATTATTATTGTATTGACAGATGATCAAGGCTGGACGGATTCATCTGTTAAGATGATGAAAGACAGGGACGATTCTAAAAGTGATTTTTACGAGACACCTAATATGCAGAGAATGGCTAATGAAGGATTAATTTTTTCTAGTGCATATGCACCCGCACCGGTTTGTACACCGTCTCGTTATAGTATATTATACGGAAAGACTCCAGCTAAGTTGAGGCATACTACTCTTAAAGATTGGCATGCGACACCTTTTGAAGATGAAATATCCATACCACAGATGATAAAAGAAATAAATGATAATTACAAAGCAGCACATTTTGGAAAATGGCATTTAAGACCTAAATCTTTAACTCCTGAAGTAGCCGGTTACGACGTGAGTGATGGTCCAACAGGTAATTTTGAAGGGGATTGGGTTAGAAATGGTATTAAAAATAGCTCAGATGATCTTAAAAGGACTTTCGGTATTTCTAGGCGTGCTTGTGATTTTATGGCAGATCAAGTGTCAAAAAAGAATCCTTTTTTTATGCAGGTCTCCTATTACGCGGTACATGTTCCAAATTATGGACTGGAGGCAACAACAGAAAAATATAGGAAGAAGAAAGCAGGAAAAAAAAGTGTTCCGCGGGATTTTGAACTACCACCACCACCATTAAATGAGGGGATGGTATCTTATGCGGCTATGCTTGAAGACCTTGATACTGGGTTTGGGATGATATTAGATAAAATAGATGAACTAGGAATTAAGGAAAATACTTATGTGATATTTACCAGCGATAATGGAGGTGGATTTAGAGGAAATGATCCATTAAAGATGGGTAAGGCTGATTTATGGGAAGGGGGTATACGGGTACCGACTATTGTTCGAGGTCCGAAGGTATTGAGGAATCAATACTGCGATGTTCCTATTGCAGGTTGGGATTTTTATCCCACAGTTAGTGAAATAATTGGAAATCCAAAAAGATTAGCTTCAGAATTTGATGGAGGAAGTTTGCTATCCGTTTTTGAGAACGGTAATGCCGGTAAAGTAATAAGAAATACTGAGGAGATGATTTTTCATTTTCCATGGTTTAGTGGAGAGCCTGAATCTGCCATTAGGCTAGGAGATTATAAATTAATAAAAAATATTGATTCTGGGCAGACCTGGTTGTTTGATGTAAACAAGGATATTGAAGAATCAAATGATCTGTCTGATGCAATGCCTGCTAAAACCAATGAACTTGAAAAACTATTATCAGATTATTTAGAAAGGCATAATGCAGAAAATGTAATGGATTTTAGAACTAAAAGAAGGAAAATAATTGCAGAACACGCAGTGCCTGCAGAGAGAAAAAGATTGATCAATATTAGGGAGAGCTTAAAAACAGCAAAAATTGTTGATCAGCCTAAACTAATTGCAGAATTAAATAAAACAGAAAAATACCTTAAATGGTTAAATAATCAAGTCATTTTTATAGATGAAAGATCAAAACTCCATACCAAAAGTGGAATGTAATATAGTTTTACGCAATTTAATTTTATTAACAAAAAATATAAAAAATTATTACATTTGCTGGTATTTCTTTCTATAAAAAAATATTTTAAAAAATTATTAATTTAAATCTTATATTATAAAGTTGTGAGAAAAAAATGAACAGACAAGAATTAGTAAACTATATTTTACTTAATAGTAAATATTCAATAGATGAGATTTCATCTAAAATTGATGTAGATAGATCAAATTTGTACCTTTGGAAAAAAGGTAAAAGTAAACCAAAAGTTGGGAATATCAACAAAATGGCAGCAATTACTGGTCATGAAATTAATTGGTTAAATGAAGATGAAATTGAAGTAAAGTCTACTAGTAGAAAGGAACTTATGTCTGATAATAATAACTCAAATAGTAAAGAAATGATATCTCTTCAGAATGAAAACATTCGGTTGCTAAGAGAAAAAGTCCAGTTTTTGCAAGATGAGATTCACAACTTAAAGTCTCAGCATACAAACGATAATAATTGGAAAACCCATCTTTATACATTCAATATTCAATCATTCATAACCTTTAAAAATAAAAAAAATTTTGAGAAACCTGGTTACGAAATTCATCAATCAGTAGAAAGAAAAGTAGAAGGTAATACCAAATGTTTAGGTTATAGTATAAAAGAGCTAGAGCATATGTCTCCAAAAGAGTTTAATGATTTATACCATCCTGAGAGTATTAATGATGGGTTTAAAATTATTAGTATTTTATCAGGTACTACAAATTCAAATTCTACAATTAGTTTAGATGGCGTTTCAATTTTAAAATCTAAAAATCAAAAGTGGATCACTTTTAATTGTAAGATGCTTTGGGAAAGAGATTTTAAAAATCCAAATAATTGGATATCGAATGCTTATTACACAGAACTAGAGCCTATTAATTAGATTATCCAAATATTTTTTCTTAAAATCATACATAATGATGATAAGAAAACTAGCTCTTATTTTAATTCCACTTTCATTCTATCTTTCACAAAATTATCAAAAAACAGTCCTAAATAACGACATACAAGAGTATCTCTTTTCAACTCAGAGGATCCTACATTATTTTATAAAACTTGAGGATGAGGTATTCAATCAAAAAGTGAACAGTAGAACTAGTAAGTTATTAGAGTCGACTGTGAAAATGTTGTTAAAAAACAAAAATGATTTTCATCGATCAAAAAATAGGAAATATAATATAAAAGAAAAAAAGCTAATTGCTCAAATTGATAATTATACCATAGAACTAAAAAAGGCTATTATTCATTTAAAATTTCCAATGTAAAAATGCATAGTAATCAAAAAAAAATAATTTTAATTGAAATGATTTTAATTGGTCTTCTTTTAATTACTTATATAACCAAAACGATACAATTTGAAATGGTAGTTATTGTAACTGTTATATATTTAATTTGCTTTTTAGGATGGTTTTATTTTAAAAATAATTAGTTTTTTATATTATTATTTTGAGGATAGTGATGAGCTCGAAAATGTTATATCGGTCTGTTTATGCTGAAAAAAGTATCAGTTGTGATATTACTTCTCTTTGGAAAGTTATATCGTTACCATCAAACCTTGATCTTTTTCACCCATTTTGTAAAAAGAATACAGTTATTAAATGGTCAAATGAAAATTCAATTGATCAGATAGAATATTTAAATGGTTTAATTTTTCAAAGAGAATTTTTTGAATGGGAAGAAAATAAAGGTTATAAACTTTACATTCACCAAATTGGTAAGCCAAAATCTAGAGTTGAGTGGAAAATCAAGGGCGACAGTTATAAAAGTATAATTAATATTTCTGTAAGTCCGTACCTCTTCAACAGTGGGAATAAATATTTTAATATACTTCCATATCATTTAATCACAAGACCATTCCTTTTATCTTATTTAAAAAGTGTGACTAGTGGGTTGAAATATTATCTTGAACAGGGCAAAACCGTAACAAAAAATAAGTATGGAAAACACATTTGGTTTTCTTAGTGAGATTTAAGATAATGGAGGAATATCAATTAGTTAAGGCTGAATCTTTTCATAAAGATTTTATAATAAAATTAAACAGGGAAAATATGCCTGCTGTTGGAAGACTTAATGAGAAATCATTTAAGAGGTTTTTAGAATATTCCGATTATTTTAAATTAGTAAAATACGATAATCAGTTCATCGGGTTTATGATTGGGGTACTTCCTAATCGTCCGTATAATAGTGTTAATTATAAATGGTTTGAAAAAAAGTATAGATCTTTCATTTACATTGATAGGATTGTAATATCATTTAGGTACCAAAATAAGGGATTTGGAACCTTGTTTTACGATGATTTGAAGAACTGCTTTAAAGACAGTTATGATTCTATGACGTGTGAAGTTAATATCATCCCAAAAAATGATATTTCAATGAAGTTTCATAAGAAGTATGGATTTAAAGAGGTAGGCCAGCAGCGCACAGAAAATGGTAAAAAACTTGTTTCTATGCAGCTGCTGTCATTTTAAAAAAATATATAAATTCCTATGAATCAGAGTTTAAGGCAACATAAAGAGTGTAAACAGTAAGCAATATCCACAAACCAACAGCTGGTGGGGGAGTGCCCATCATTGTTTCTGTTGGAAACTTTTCTGCAACCGACATATTTGAAGCTATTATTATTGCCACCGCTGCAACCATTATAATTCCAGTACCTAACAAAACTTGCTTTGCCTTTGAATGATCAATTTCCCTAAGCATATAAAAAATAAATGCAATCAACATCGACATCGTACCAGCGATGTATCCCAAAGATCTATTCATTAATTGTGCTTTATCATCACTTATCAAAGCTTCCACAGCCATAGGGTTTAATATCCACAATATTATTATATGAAATGCCCACCATACTGCTAGAACAGTAAATACCATTTTAGGTTTTAACATAATTCTCTCTCCTCCAGTTAAAATCAAAAGATGAAAAATAGATTCAAATAATTAAGTATTATAATGAATAACTTTCCTTTGTAATGAATATACAAATCGACAAAGAATAATAAAATGAAATCAAAATTATCTGGACTTGAACCCTTTGATACAAATCATTTGATCGCTATATTTTTAAGTCTGTGTATTATTATACTTGTTCCTATCATTGGAAAAATTATTCGACCGGACAACCGTAAAACTTTCATTTATATTCTTATTTCTATTGCTGTAATTCAAGAAATAGTTGATTACGTATCAAGGTATAATTTTGATGGTTTTAATCTTGCTGAAGACCTACCATTACACATTTGCAGTTACGCATTAATAATGTCTTCTGTGTCTTTACTTTCAAAAAATCAGTTTTGTTTTGAATTCACTTACTTGCTAGGCGTAACTGGAACGTTCATTGCTATATTGACACCTGAGTTCAATGATTTTGATGGTTGGGTTATGTATGTTACATATTTTATGCATCATTCCCTTATACCTGCTTTTTCTTTATGGAATATAATTGTAGATGGAATGCGTCTAAGAAAGTTATCGATACTTTATTGTTTAGTTTTTCTTGCCTTAGTCTCTCTGCCGGTTGGAATTATATGCTGGCTTACAGGGGGTAACTATATGTATTTAGCAAGAATACCTAACGTTGATAATCCATTGGTTTTTGGAGAATGGCCTTTTTATTTGATTTATTTAAACATCATTGGTGTAATATTAATGCTAATAGCAAGTGTTCCATTCTATTTTTTAAAAAACAAAGATTAATACAATCGGTTTGTATGCTCATAAAAATAAAAAACTTAATAGGTATAGTTTTAAATCCCGGTGGTAAAGTTGATATCGGATTGCTCATTCTCAGAGTTTTTACTGGGTATCTAATGTTTACATACCATGGATTAAGTAAAATCACTGCTGGAACAGAAAGGTGGGAGGGTCTTGGTCACTCTTTAACTAATCTTATAGGCATTGATTCATTTCATGTTTTCTTTGGTTTTCTAGCATCTCTTTCAGAGTCATTTGGTTCAGTATTGATTGCTCTAGGGTTTTTTACAAGGATTTCATCATTTTTTCTATTTTTCACTATGACAGTTGCCACTCTAAAAAAAGTTTTCTTAGGTGGGGCTTTTGAACTAGCATTAGTTTATGGAATTATTTTCTTTGTTCTTATCATTGCTGGTTCTGGAAAATATAGTTTAGATTATCATTTTTTTAGAAAAAGGCAGCGTAGTTTTTGAATTAAGAAAAAATTCTACTAAATTTGATAAAATTGAATTTAATAATTAAAACTTTTTTTATTGTAGTATGTAGTTTGCATGCTAAAACTGAGTTAAATGGAAAATGGTATAAAGTTGGAACAAATTGGCAAATTTATCTGAATATTAATTCAACTAAAGAAGGTCAAGTTCTTGAACAATACATCAAAGTAGCCGATAATCAAAATTTAATTTATTCAAGAAAAATTCATAAAAGTTGGTTTGGAAAAATATATACCAATACTGAATATGATGGAAAATTCTACAGATCAGTACTAAAGTTTGTTGATGGTGAAACAATTATATATGGTAATGAACTTTATAAAAAATATGATTTACCTCGAGATTTTCTAAAAGGGAACTAGTTAAAGTGAAATATCTAAAATATTTTATATCAACAATAACCTTGGTCAGTGCAATGTATTATTGTTCATTGGGTGCATATTACCCGACCATTTATTTTATAGGTTTTTCCTCTTTTATTATCTTCGGAGATATTCTTATCAATCACGATGATAAAATTCATAAATATAAATATCCTTTTTGGCTTGATTTCCCCATTTACATAAACCTGCCTCTATTGATTTTATTCTTAATGGTGGTAGTTTTTGTTTTTAGTAGAAGTGGTTCAAACTTTTTATCACTTTTTTTCTTCAATTATTTAAACATTGATCTTTTAAGCTTCAGGGAATCAATCAATCTCGTTGATAAAATTTCCTTAGTCGCATTATCTAGCCTTTTTATAGGCATTATGGGCACAGTACCTGGCCATGAATTGAGTCACAGAATAAACAATAAGTATGATTTATTCATAGGCAGCTGGCTTTTGTCTCTATCTTGGGATTGTGCTTTTGCGATTGAGCATGTATATGGTCACCACAAAAATGTAGCTCTTCCAAAAGATCCAGCCACTGCAAGAAGAGGGGATAACATTTATAAATTTATTATTAATGCAATAATAAATGAGCAAAGAGATGCATGGCAGATTGAGAAAAAAAGATTGAATTCAAAATCACTTCATGTTCTGGGCTTTAATAACAAATTAATTAAAGGCTACATGAAAAGTGTCTCAATATCAATTCTATCGTATTTAGTAGGTGGTTTAGCAGGCCTACTAATTTTCTTACTGTGTGCATTTACAGCAAAAGCGCTTCTTGAAGTTATCAACTTTACAGAGCACTATGGCCTAATTCGAGTTGAGGGTGAGAAAGTTATGCCCAGACACTCTTGGAATTCCAATAGCATAATGAGTAGTATTTACCTTTACAATGTAACAAGGCATTCTTCCCATCATGAAAAGGCTTATTTGAAATTTTGGGAGCTTAGGCCGTACAAGAACTCTCCTATGATGCCCTATGGATATCTAACAATGCTATACATGGCAATATTTGCTCCATTTTTATTTAATAGGGTAATGTCAAAAAAGTTGATTGATTGGGATGAAAATTTTGCATCGAATGAAGAAAAGGCACTAGCTAAGATTGAAAATCAAAGAAGCGGTCTATCTTTGCTTGTAAATCAATAGCATCATCTCTATCTTGAGCATTTATAAAAAGGAGTAAATATGGATATTAAAAAAATAGGCATCACTGGCGTTATTGGTTTTGTATCAACAGCTGTAATGGGTGGCATTAATACGGTATTGTATTATCAAAAACATATGACAGGGGTAGCTAATAAATTTCCTGGTATTGTTCAATTTCCACCGGATGTTGCCTCAGCGATGATTGGTATGGTTGTATACGTATTTGTTATGGCGATCATTTACGACAAGATGGGTGTATCTGGTTTAGAAAATGGTGCTATTACTGGAGCATGGTTTGGATCTGCAAAATGGTTTTTCTTTAATACTCAAATGGCTGCTGTTATGCCTGAAGTATGGGGAGATTGGAACTACATTGCCATTGATATTGTCTTAACTGCAGTAATGTATGGAGTGTCGGGCGCAGCAATGGGTTGGTCTCTCGAGCGTTTCAAGTCATAGTTTTTTCAATTATTACAAAAAGCCCCACTAATGTGGGGTTTTTTGTTTCAAGAGATTTAATTATTTGTATTATGTAGTAAATTACGATTATGAAAAAATGTCCATACTGTGCTGAAAATATAAAGGCAGAGGCGATTAAATGTCGTTTTTGTGGAGAATTTTTTGAGGATGAAATTCCTCAAAAAGAAGAAGAGCCTACGGCTGAGATTAAAGAGGTTTATGTAAATGACACCGATACTGCTCAATTAGATGAGCAACCAAAGGAAATAAAAAGACGTAAAATTTTTTCATCTAGAAAACTTTTAGGTCATGATGCCCCTTCATTTTTAATTATATCATTGCTTATTGGCGGTCTAGGTTTTTTTACTAACGCTTATTTATCCGAGGAATTGGAGTGGCTGGCCGTTTTATTGCAAATGATAGGCGGCATTTTATTTTTATATGCTTGTATTACTTTTGGAAAGAAAGATAGACAAAATATCCTCGATTAGTTTACTTTTCTAAAACCTACTCTTACATATTTCTAATATATTTACATGAAAGTTTTAAAAATAATACTATATGTGCTGCTTACATTATTTGCTGTAACTACTCTTTTCATAAATATCAGTCCTCAATTCGGATCTAATCCAAGCAAATCTCAAAAACAGTTTTTCTCTAGTTTTAAAAATTTTGAAAATGGTGAATTTAAAAATAATGAACCCACTGCATTATTTACTGATGAAATGAGTTTTTGGGATTTCTTTAAAACAGAACTGAACAGGGTGCCAATCAAAGAAATTATACCACTAAACGTAGATGTAGAATCATTTGTAAAAGATAATATTGAACAAGTTAAAATGGTATGGTTAGGTCATTCGGCATTTCTCATTAATATTAACGGTTCTGTAATACTGCTTGACCCTATGCTTGGAAGCCATGCTGCTCCTGTACCGCTTCCTTCGCTGAAAAGATATAGTTCTAAAATAGCATTTGATATTGACGAATTAGAAGTGATTGACTTTGTAGTTTTTTCCCATGATCATTACGATCACTTAGATTATCCTACGATTAAGAAAATTAAGAGTAGAGTTAAAAATTTTATTGTTCCACATGGAATTGGGAATCATTTAAAAAGTTGGGGAGTGCAAAGTGAATCAATAATTGAACTCAATTGGAATGAGTCTTTTAATTTTAATGATATTGAATTTGTTTGTTTGCCAGCAAGACATTTTTCTGGGAGGGGCCCATTGAACAGAAACAGCACGCTTTGGAGCTCATGGGCAATAAAATCCAACAGAGGTAAAATATATTTTAGTGGTGATAGCGGTTATGGTGCGCATTTTAAGAAAATAGGGCAAGAACATGGCCCTTTTGATTTTTCACTAATTGATTGTGGACAATATAATAAAGCATGGAAATTTTCTCATATGTTTCCAAAGCAGGCTATAAATGCTGCTCTAGATTTAAACACTAAATATCTCATTCCAATACATTGGGGAGCTTTCACTCTAGCTTCTCACAGTTGGATAGAGCCACCAGAGATTGTATCAAAGGAGGCAAAAAAGTTAAATCAAGATTTTATGATTCCAGAAATTGGGCAAATTTTGGTATTAAATGATGAAAATAAAATTAAGCAGCATTGGTGGAGGGGATTTAGTCAGGCCAATTAGAGATTATATTTTTTGCAAGTTTCCCTGCTTCAGTCAAATCTGACTCCTGCCAATTTCCAGTAGTGCTAGCTCCTGGTCTTACTATTGACCACTCTTCCTCCTTGTCATTTACAGCCCAATTAACATGACTAATTTTATTTAAATGGCACCAATTCATCCATTTGTTTGCTTCAGAATCAATAATACTATACCCAATAGAACCCCATTCGGTTACAAAAAGAGGTATACCGTTATTTAAAGCAGATGTAGCCCTTTCTCTTAACCATTCTTGATGATGTACTGTGTAAAAATGAAGAGTGTAGGCGATATTATCAAAAGTAGTTATAGGGTCCTCAGAAACAAGGTCAACTCGCTGTGACCACTCAGGCGATCCTACGATAATTAAATTGTCAGAATCTATAGATCTAATGGTTTGAATGACCTCTAGAGCATACGGCTTTACAACCTCAGACCAAGAAACATCTAATGGTTCATTGTAGATCTCATAGATGATGTTTTCATATTCTCCATATGTCTGTGCCATTTCTTGAAAAAATATTTTTGCCTCATCTAAATGATCTTCAGCATTGTGAGAATGCCAATCTATTATTACATATATTCCTTCATCAATAGCTGAATCGACGATAGTTTTAAGTCTTTCTTTGTTAGATTGCTTATTATCTAGATAACCTCCAGGATCTTCAACGCCCATGGCCGCTCTGACGATCTTAGCATTCCAATCAGTTTTTAACCACTTAACAGTAGAGGAATTATAAAATCGCTCACCACCCCAGTTGTCGTTACTCCAAAAAAAGCTATTACCGGCAAAACTTACCGGCTCGTTATTTTTATTTACTATTTTGTTACCACTAACAGTTAATAAACCATTTTGCATTACAACAGAACTATCAATGATATCTGGGGTGATTTCTGAATTTTTTTGATCATTGCTTTCGCATGAAAAGAGAAAACATATGAATTGGGCCATTAGAGGAAATAATAAAAAGTTGGTTTGAAACTTACATTTAATCAAATAAATAAAATTTTTCATGTTATAAAAGAAAATTCCTGATATTTACATAAGAAACTTATAAACTTTTTTTAAATTCAAATCATCTTAAAAATATTCTCTTAACATTGTTTAAGATTTTTATTGTGTCAAACTATAAATTTTAATTACCTTTCGCGAATTAATCTCAATAGAATTAAGAGAAGGAAATTCTGATTAATACGAAGACTGTATCCGCAATTATTGTTTTTTTTGACTTATTGTATCTCCAGTGATGAATATTATTATAAATATAATTAAAGAGTACCCTGATGCTATTGAGCGTTTTAAGCGTTTTAATAAAATAAAGAGGAGTATATATGATCGCTTCAATGACACTGTTAGCTGAAAATGATTACGTTGGAATGACTTTTTGGTTAGCTACATCTATAATGTTGGCATCTACCGTTTTCTTTTTCATAGAAAGAGCAGATGTAGCAGGTAAATGGAGAACCTCCATGACTGTTGCTGGCCTTGTAACAGGTATTGCATTCTGGCATTACCTTTACATGAGAGAAGCTCACCTTCAAGGAGAAGTAACTACTGTATTTCGTTACATTGACTGGCTAGTCACTGTACCATTGCAGATAGTGGAGTTTTATTTGATACTAGCAGCTGTAACAGCTGTAACAAGCATTCTATTCTGGCGATTATTGGGTGCCTCGCTTGTAATGTTAGTATTTGGTTATCTTGGTGAAGCTGGTTTGATGGATGTTACAGTTGGTTTTATTATTGGTATGGCTGGCTGGATATATATCATCTATGAGATCTTTGCTGGAGAAGCTGCTAAGCTAAGTGAAGACAGTAAAAACGCTGGTGGTCAGTTTGCGTTTAATACGCTTAGATATATTGTAACTATTGGTTGGGCAATTTACCCAATTGGATATTTTCTAGGATATATGTCTGGAAGTGAAACCACTGATTTTGGCACAGTTAATATTATTTACAATATTGCCGATTTAGTAAACAAAACAGCTTTTGGTTTAGCTATTTGGGTTGGTGCTACAATGGATAGCTCCAAGTAAATAAATTCCCTTTACTACTAAACGGGCGGTTTATTAAAACCGCCCGTTTAATTTTTCTTTCCACTTGAATTATTACCTCTTAATAGCGCAATATCTCCTTGATTCTCTAAACTGTCAGATAAGTTAATTTCAGCACTACTAGAATTTTTATTAAAAAACATAATTTGTTCACTGACAATATCGTACTTACTTCTTCTCAAATCTTCTAAAGGCAGATAATTTAATTTCGTTGATGTAATTACCTTGTTTGCTCCATCAAAGAGTTTAGTTGCATTATTTTGTAGCTCATTATTCTCAAAGCTTCGATAATCTAAATCCATTAATTCAGTCTCAAATGCTGCTCCATATCCATATTTGAGTATTATAATTATAAATTTTTCCCCCTCTGCATCTAATGATATTTTTAGATTGACATCTTTGCTGGTAATATCGCTGAGAGTCGATCTAAGAAAAGTATAACCATCATCGTAATAATTGTCGTTTTCGAAAGAGGTTACCTGCAACTCAGAATTTTGCTCAATTATTGGTAAAGTGCTTTTATAAATTGTTTTACAATCGGTTGAATTGATTAAAAAATCCTTAATTTGGTCATTAGAAAATTCTCCTGTTGAAAAATTGTCAAAATTGTATTTTGAAATTGAAGTTATTTCAATATCAATCAAATTTCCCCTTATTTGGATATTAACCATAGTTTAAATTAAACTAGATATCTAATAAAATTTCAAATCATTAATAAAACATGCCAATTGATTCAGCGCAAATAAAAAAACTTGATCAACTAGACAAAATTTCTACGCATATAAATGAATTTTACATTCATGACAGCAGTTTAATTTATTTAGATGGTAATTCTCTAGGCAGGCTCCCGAAAAAAACTATAACTAATATAAATGACTTCATGCTAAATGAGTGGGGAGATCAATTAGTGAATGGATGGGAAAATTGGATAAATGAAGCTCAGATAAGCGGTGATTTGCTTGCAGAGAATGTTCTTGGAGCTAAAAAGGGAGAGGCCCTTGTTTGTGACACCACTTCAGTTAATTTCTATCAACTTTGTTCAGCGGTTATAAAATTAAATCCAGATAGAAAAATTATAATTACAGATGCTGCTAATTTTCCAACGGATAGATATATTTTAGAAGGCATTGCCGATACATTTGGTTTAAAACTTGTCATCATAGATAATGAAGAAACTGATGCTAATGAGTATGAGAGGATCACACCTGATCTTATTAGGCCTTATTTAAATAATGATATTGCTTTAGCTACATTTCAAGTTCTGCAATATAGGTCTGGCGCATTAAACCCCATGAGGGAGATAACCAGTTTGATAAGGGAATATGATTGTTTGACTGTATGGGACGCAAGTCACGCTGCTGGATCAGTAAATCTTGATTTTGCAAAAAATAATATTGATCTGGCTGTGGGCTGTACTTATAAATACCTATGTTCTGGACCAGGTTCTCCAGCATATTTATATGTTAAAAAAAGTTTGCAAAAAAAACTTCAAGTTCCAATACAGGGATGGTTTGCTCAGAAAGATCAGTTTGAAATGGGACCTAAATTCATAAAAAGTGAAGATATCAGGGGTTTTCAAATAGCCAGCCCATCAATATTAGGTTTAAGGTGTGTCAATACGGCAATTAAAATAATTAATAATGCTAGTATCCCAGAAATAGTTAAAAAGGCTCAGAAAGGCACAGATATTATGATAGAGTTTTATGATCAGTGGCTAAAATCTCTAGGTTATAAGCTGATGACTCCCAGAGACAAATATAAAAGAGGAGGTCACATATCGATTATGCATGAAAATGCAAGAAGTATAAGTGTAGCATTAAGAAATTTTGAGAATGTAATTGTTGATTATAGGAAGCCCAATCAAATTAGAATAGCAATGTCTCCTTTAACAACTAGTTTTAGTGAATTATATGAGGGATTAAAAAAAATTAGAAATGTGACAGAAAATAAAACCTTTAAAAAAATTAAAGATTTTGATGGAAAAAAAATATATTAAATTCGAAGAATATAAATAATGTACCCAATGAGTAAACCCCCTACAATTGCTATTACTCTGAATAAACCAGGGTTGCTTTCTATTAAATCATTTAAGTCCATGTCGAATATTATGAAACTATCTTTTATAATATCAAGTATTTGCTAGGAGGTTGGCTAGTGGAGTTTGAGTTGCTATTAAAAGTGAATTTACTCTCAACATCAGTTATGGTTGGTGTTATATGGATAATTCAATTACTTCATTACCCATCATTTCATTTTATCAATGAAAAAAATTATATTGAGTTTCAACATTTTCATATGCAGCGTATATCTTTCATTGTTGTGCCGGTTATGCTTATTGAGTTAGCTAGCGCTCTATTGATAGCCTATTTTTTTGAATCTAGCTTGACAATTATTTTATTAGCTTTTGTTTTAGGAATTTGGGCGATTACATTCATTTTTTTTACAAATATGCATCAAAAGTTGACCAATGGATATGACCACAGTATTGTTGATAGGCTGGTACAAATTAATTGGTCCCGAACCGCTTTGTGGTCATTAAGGTTAATAATTTTATTGTCGATTTAAATTAAAACAGTAAATAGATTGTATGTAGATGTTTTAATAGTTTTAGTAACAAAAAGATGTAGTTAGGAAATTAATATGGGTAAACATAAAAATTGGAGTGAAAAAGAGTTCAGAGCTTATTTATTTTTATATGCTGCTGACTCAAATTTTGAATATAACGCTGAAGAAAAATCTTTTATTGAGTCGAAATTTGATGTAAAAACACTTGAGGCGATTAAATCTGAAACAGATAATTTAAACGATTTTCAGCGTTCAAAAATAATAACTGACTACATTAAACTAAAAAATATTAAGCAAAAAAAGCTTGATCAAATGTTAGATGAAATAAAAGAAGTTTATCTTGCAGATGGTAGGTTCGATCAATATGAACAATCTATATTTAAAATGCTGAAAAAAAAGATGAAAGCAAAATAAAAATACAACGAATAGGAGTAGATAATGAGTAAACCAACAAAAGATGATGCAAATTTAATGATCCAACTTATGAGATGGGGGGCCGCTGAAAATCTGCAGGATGCAAGAAATTGGATTTGGAGCGACGAGTTCATTTCCGATTATGATGAATTTATTGCTAAATATCCAGTGGGTTGTAAAGAGTATGGGTATGCGAGCAAAGTATGTGGTTGGTTTGAGTCGGTTGGAACTCTTTATAAACAAGATCTACTAAATAGTGAGCTTTTGTTTGATTGGCTAACAATTAAACTTCCATGGTCAAGATTAAGTGGTTTTGCGATAGGCGTACGTAAAGCAGCAGGAGAGCCTAGGCTTTATGAAAATTTCGAGGCTATGGCTAAAGAGGAGTCTATGAAATAATCCCATTTTATGGATATCATTAAAAAAGAGCTATTTGCTCATCCCAGAGGAGACATAATTAGTCATAAAAAGAGAGCCTTGGTAATAGGTGCTACTGGAGCAACAGGCGCCCAATTGCTTAGTTTGTTACTTGAAAGCAATAATTGGGATAAGATAACAACGATTACTCGAAAGCCAGTTTTAAATGGTGAAAACCATAAAAAATTAAATCAAATAGTTATTGATTCCTTTGATAATCTAAATCAAACGGCTGAATCGTGGCTAGGGCATGATTCTTTTTTTAACTGCATTGGCACGACCAGAAAAATAGCTGGAGGAGCTAAACAGTTTGTAGATATTGAATTTGGATTATCTTTAAAATGTGCTGAACTTGCTAGCAAAGCAAACATTCCCAATGCGTCATTAATATCTGCTGGTGGAGCTAACGCAAATGCTTGGGCAGTTGACTGGATTCATCCGCTACTTTATACAAAAACAATTGGCATGAAAGAAGAGACGCTGACAAAACATTTTGGTTTTGATAATGTTTCAATATTTAGACCTGGTATGTTGATTAGGAAATATAATGAGCATTCAAGAATGCAAAAGTTCTTTGATAGTACTAACCTAGGATTACCTGTTAAAACACTTGCAGCAGCTTTGAAAAGGGATGCAGAAGTAATATCTGAAAATTCAATAAAGAGTTTTATTTACTTAGGGAATAAGTGCATAAAGTCTTCTATTTTAACGTAAATATAATGTTTATTATAAAATAATAAATATTAATTGCTCGTATTGTTAAAAATATAATATAATATAGGTGTAGATGAGAGCTTTTCTTATCTATTATTAAATTCTACATACTCAAGGTAAATCAATATGAAAATCATTAACTTTTTTTTAATAAATCTAATTTTTGTTTTAAATATTGCTATTTCGCAAGATGGGAACACGCCCACAAATTTATCGATTGATGCTGCATCAGTTGGTGGTGTTCAACTTTCTTGGGACACTCCTGAAAACTACAGAAGAAATTGGATTACACATTCGAATGGAGTTTATTTTACTGGAATAGGACAAGTTGGAGGTGGATCTGTCTTTTACGGACAAAAATATCCAGATTCATTATTGTCAGAATATCATGGGATGCTAGTCAAGGAGATTGCTTTTGTTCCTGGTGATACCTCGTCCTTTCAACCATTAATTTTTGAAACTGATCCCAATAATATAGGAGAAGTGCCTGATTGGTTAAATTACACTAACTTAGTTTTAAGTGCACCACTAGCGCGGTATGAAAGTGGTTTTGGTGCATGGGCAACAGCTGAGTTGAAAGATCATGTTCCAGGTAACACGTTATCTGATGATATTCAACCCTCATCATACATTATTGATAGTACAAAAAATTTATATATAGGATATGTAATATCTGATTACCCTCTGTATCCTGCAGGTTGTGATAATGGACCAGCACTAGATGGTTTGGGTAATATGGTAGTATGGTGTAACACTAATGGTTGTGGTGAGTTAACATTAGCTGAAGCAGCGGCAGAGGGCACTACATTAGATTATAATTGGATGATAGCGTTAAGCTTAATCAATTCAAACGCGCCCTCCAGAACTTTCACTTTATCATATCATGAGGATATAAGCTTACCCAAGAACAATCAACATCCTAGCTCTGTAAGTCCATTACCAAATTCTTTTTTAATGGGCCATGGGCCTAGACAAGAAATATTTCTAGATATAAATACTTTAAGAAATCGTGACATTTCCAATTATTTTCTTTTTGAAAATGGTGTAGTTGTTGATGTAGTTCAACCTACATATCTTGAATTTAATGTTATCACACGAGAAAGCTCTATACTTGGGCCTAGGGAGCCAGGTACATACAGTTATTTCGTGCGTGCTCAAACTACAGATGGACTTTCAGATTCATCTAATGTTGTATCTGTGGATCTTGAAAATAATGCTCCCGGTAACTTTTTTCTAATTGCTCCAGAAGAAAATGCATCAATTTCCGTAACGCCCTCTAATCTAAATAATCCAAATACTTTTATTTGGTCAAATTCTGTGGATACTGATGGGCAAGAGCTTCATTATTTATTCAAGATGTGTAAGGTTCAGGATAGTGAATTTTGTTTCGATACCACCATGACAGAAAGAATTTACCAACCAACTAATCAGTCAATTATTGATAGTTTTTCGCTTGGAAATGGAGATTTTGATATGTTCTGGAGTGTGAGAGTAACTGATGGTATTGATACGCTTTTTGCTGGTGGGGAGGATGATAGCATACGTTATTTTACATTTTCAACTACACAACTTGGATTGGACCCATCTAATATTCCTACCAATTATAGTTTGAAACAAAACTATCCAAATCCCTTTAATCCTTCTACAACTATTGAGTACCACATTGCAAAAAGTGAATTTGTAAGTATATCAATTTTTGATTTAGCTGGAAACAGGATTAAAAGTATTTTTAATCTACATGTTGATTCTGGTTTAGGGTATGCTAAGTGGGATGGAAAAAATGAACTGGGTCAAAATGTTAGCGGAGGAATATATCTATATAGAATCGATACTCCATCTTTCTCCTCTACAAGGAAAATGATCCTTCTTAAATAGAAAGTAAATGATGTTAAAAAAAATATTTGTTTTAATTCTTTTAATTTTTTCGGTGCAGGTAATACTATCTCAGGATCAAAATGCGCCAACTAATTTGGAAGTAGAGATAGCGACTTTGGGAGGGGTTCAGTTGTCATGGGATCATCCAGCAGCATTTACTCGAGAAATTGTTACTCAGTCAAATCAAAGCAACATGAGTCCAAATTTTAATTATGCTATCGGTTCTGTTTATAATGGTTACCATCACTTTGTTTTTCATAAAATAAGTGGAGATTCGCTTTCAGCATATCATGGTTTAATTTTAGAAAAAATAGCATTCAAGTCAGGTCCAGATTCTGCAATATTTCATGCTCATGTATACGCTCCTGAGAAAGGTGAAGAACCAGATTACATTTATAAATCTGATATGGTTTTAACAGGCCCATTTGTATCTTTAGGAGATCAAAATCTTACATTAAATGATTGGAATTATGTAAATCTTGCGACCTTTCAACCTGGTATTATTTGGGAAAATATGGTTGAACCTTCAACATATCAAATAGATAGCACCAAAGATTTATGGTATGGATATTATGTAAGAAATTTTAGCGGTGATCCTGTTGGGATGGATAATGGACCAGTCAATCTCGGGTATGGCGATATTCAAGTTTTTTGTGGAGGTGCAAGTGTCGACAGCATAACCTGTAATTCAGTATCTCCAAATGTAAATAGAAATTTTCTAATGGCACTACAGCTCAAAAGCGAAGATCAAACCAATGATGTTGATAATTATTATGTTTTTCAAAATGGTACTATCGCTGAAATAGTTGAGCCTATGTATCAGTCTCCATTATATAGTGGCAGGGAAAGAGTGAATTTTGGTCCAATGACTGAAGGATTTCATACGTTCTCTGTTAGGGCTTTAACATCTGAGGGTATATCAGATTCTACAAATAATGTTACAATAGATATAGTTAATAGCCCTCCTGGGCCATTTGATTTTGTTTCCCCTCCAGATGGAGCATCTCTTTCATTCGAACAATCTACGCTATCTAGTCAAGTTCCCTTTATATGGACTTCCAGTGTTGATCCCGATGGTTTAGAATTAAACTACACCGTTAAAATATGTAATAGTGATACTTCATTATGCATGGAACAAACTCTTCAAGAAAGGATATATCAACCTTATGTTTGGATGATGATGGGACAGCTTTCATTAGTAGAGGGACTTAATCAATTACATTGGTCAGTATACTCCTCTGATGGGTTAGACTCTACTTTTGCGAATGATAGCATCCATACTTTCTCTATTGACTTATCAAATCTTAGTATTTTAGAAAGGTCTCCATATCCTAATGACTTCAAATTAAATCAAAATTATCCAAACCCATTTAACCCAACAACTAACATAAAATATGAAATTATAACTGGTAAATTAGTTAAAATTGAAATTTATGACCTCAAAGGAAACTATGTTAAAAATCTTGTAAATGATTACAAGATGCCAGGACAATACGAAGTAAAATGGGATGGGTTAGATCATTTAAGCAGAGAAGTGAGCGCAGGAGTTTATATTTATACTATTAGCTCAAATTCAAAAGCATTATCAAAAAAGATGCTTTTTGTTAAGTGATTTATCATTCCAGTTAACGTGGTTATATAACAGTTATTTTTACACAAGAGTACTTAATTATTTAGCAATTAATTCTATTCTTTATTAGGTTTTAAATTATTCAGGAGCATTTATGAAGAAAATATTTACGTTTATATTTCTTTTTTTAATTAGTTGTTCAGAAACGCCCGTTAATATGGATGAAAAACTATTTGACCGCGGTGGTAGGTATATAACAAGGGCTGATTATAGTTCAATGTGGTTTTATAACCTCAAAGTTTATAATGGGCCAGCCTTTACCCTTCATAAAAATGGTGAGCGTAAGGAAAAAGGTGAAATTGTTAATGGTGCTAAATCTGGAGTTTGGAATGGATGGGATGAAAAAGGAAACCTTAAATACAAAGGTGGTTATCTCAATGGAAAAGAAGATGGTAAATGGGTAGGGTATCATGATAATGGAAAAACTAAATATGAAGGTGTTTACAAAGAAGGTAATCAGGTAGGAACTTGGAAGTATTATAATAAAAAAGGGAAAATGACTACTGAAGAAAAATATAATGCTGAAGGAAAAGTAGTAAAGTCAAAAGATTTTAAATAGTTACATACTTTGATGTTCCTTATGTATTTTAGCTAGTTTTACATATTTACCTGCCCAATTAATATTTTGTTCTAAAATAGTTTCTGGGAGCTTCTTCACTACTTTTGCAGGAACTCCAACAACTAGCTGATAAGGTTCTATAATCATATTCTCTTTTACAACAGCCCCAGCTCCAATTACCGCTCCTTTTCCTACTACCGCTCCATTCATTATAATTGATCCCATACCAATAAGTGCGCCATCCTCTATTGTACAGCCATGAATTATTGCATTGTGGCCGATAGTTACATCATTCCCAATTATTACACCTTGATCGTTCTCTAAGTGAATGACTGAATTATCTTGGACGTTAGATCTTTCGCCAATGATAATTTTGTTTATATCAGCTCTTGCTACAGTATTATACCATATTGATGAACCTTTTTTTAAGGTTACATCGCCAATGACTCTCGCGCCATCTGCAACGAATACTGAATCATGTATTGTAGGAGATTCTATTTTAATATCTTTTCGTAATTCTGTTTTATCCATTAGTGTATTCTAGTCCTTTTATTAACTATCTCAAAATCATAAATCTGAATTTGATGTAAAGTATGTTAATTTTTAATTAATATGATCAACAAAAACTATTTAGAATATTTGAAGCGCCATATCAATTCAAGGCCAAATATTATCATATTAATTATAGCTTCAATCTATTTAAGCCCATCACTTTTTTTGTATTTTGTATCTGAAGATATAAAATTTGCAATTTTATTTATTGAAAACACATTTTTTGAAAATTTAAAAAATATATGGTTTCCTTCTGGAGAATTCTTAAATAAGGGTAATTTATTTAGACCAATTATTTCATCAATAAACCTTTTCGAATACTATTTGTGGGGTATTAATCCGCTAGGTTATCATCTTATAAATGGTTTGATCCATACCTTAAATAGTGTCCTTATATACCGGTTATCATTAATCTTATTAAAGAAAAATAATGTGGCCTTATTAAGCGCATTGATTTTTGTTTTTCATCCTATCCTCGGTCACTCAATATTCTGGATAAGCGGAAGGACAGACATGCTTGCATTGAGCTTTTATTTGCTTTCTTTAATTAATACTTCATCTTACATTGAGCGAACTAGCTTTAAAAAATTGATTCTAGTCCAAGTATTATTTTTGTGCGCAATGCTTACCAAAGAGGTATCAATTACTTTACCACTTGCTCAAGTTTGGATGATATTCTGGAAAAAGAATTATATTAAACTGTCAGAGGATTTTAGGAAGTATATAATCAAGTTAATAGCCTCTAGCGCTGTAGTATTTTTAATGTTTTTATATTATCGGTTCTCAATTTTTAATCAAAACCCATTTATCATTGATTCGATTTATACAATAGGAGGATTATCTCAATTAGTAACTAATATGATAAAAATAGGTTCTTTCTTGACCGTGCCTTTTGGACATGCATGGTTTGAGATGAAGGTAATGAATTACAAAACTTATACAATCATCTTGATGGTTCCATTCTTGGTCAAATCATGTATTTATCTTTTTAATAATAGATCAAGGCAATATAAAATTATAATGCTGACTGTTCTTTTGTTAATTAGTGTATTGCCTCTTTTTAGTCTTACCATGAGATGGTACTTATACATCCCAGTATCGTTTTTTTCAATAGTATTAGCCACTCTAATTATTAAAATTAAAAATAAGTCAAATTTTGCCTATTCGTTTTCAGTTTTGTATTTAATTACATTCATTTTAGGCAGCGTTTTAAATTATAAGATATGGTTAGATAATGCTCAAATAGGGAGGGTGGTCGTTAATGGCCTTGAGCATCAGATCAAAATGAATGATAATATTAAAACTATAGCTATTTTAAATTTTCCATCTAAAGTTAATCGAGTTGCCACATTTGTTGATGGTTTTGAGTCGCTAATTAAATTAAAAACTGGGTCAAGTAAAAAAATAATCAGACCTATAAACGTAGTTCATAATAGTATTATAAAACCAACTGATGTAAATATCGTCGAAGACGGATTTGTCATAAATACTTGCGAGGAGAGCTCCTATTTCCTTCTGGGGGATAATGAACAAAGGCTTGGGCTTCGATCTTTTTATCCTGGAAATGAAGTAAAAATGAGTTCTGGTAAAGTTACTATTCAGAAAGTGAATGATATGGGAAAGCCAGTAAGAGTTGCTTTTAAACTAGATCAAGATAATTTTAATAAAAATACGTTATTTTTAAAATTTGACGAAATTAAAAATACGTATAACATAATTAAATAGATTATTTATGTATAATATTTAAAGTACAACTTTAATTATTATTCCTCTAATTTTTATATAGACAAATTAATTTATTTTAATACAATTGTTTGGAATTAACATTGCAGTTACTAAATTTAAAAAATTAGCAAGGAGTTACTTATGAGTCCTCAATTAGTTTTAACAATCATTGGTGCAATAAATATTTTAATGGGTATTGCAATATATGCTGGAGCGGAAACAATTGTAACAGGGGGAGCATTTAGTGGCTATCTAATTAATGATGCCTCAACTAAAGTTGGTACATACATGCACGAGGCAGTAGCATCCTTTATGATCGCTTTTGGGTGTGTTGCTATTTTAAGTAGGGACATGGAAGATACTTCAGCAAAAAAACTTCTTTTTGCAATTGGAGTAGCATATATCATTAATTTAGCTAGCGTTTTACTCCACATTATGAACCCAGAAGTACACCCCCCAATCCCTGCAGTTATTATAACATTAGGTTTAACTGCATTGGCTTTTTACACCTCAAAAGCATCATAATAAAATAAGATAATATATTTTTAATATGCAGTTAAAAGGTTCGTTTAAAGACGGGCCTTTTTTGTTTGCATTATGTTAAAATGTGTTATTATATTTAATGAGACTTAGTCTCAATAACAATAATAATTGACATTATCTAAACAAAAATATATGTATTCAGGGCTCTATTTTTTGAATTATAAATCTAAACTCCAAGATCAGGTTCCTTCTAAAAATTTGAGCCCTTTTACAAAAGCAGGTATTAAAATATGGCAGAATTAATAATAGTTTTTAGGGAAGTATTGGAAGGATCATTAATTGTTGGAATTCTTTATACATACTTAAAAAAAACCAATCAACCAGCAGCTATCTTAAGATTGTGGCAAGGTGTAGCTGCAGCACTGATAGTTAGTGTTTTAGGTTCATTTATATTTCAGATATTTGCAGATGGGTTCGAGGGGCGCGCTGGTAAGTTATTTGAAGGTATCATAATGATCATTGCTGCTGCTGTTTTGGGTTCTATGATAGTATGGATGGCCAAAAATAGGAATATAGCTGATGATCTTAAAGATAAAGCCAATGAAGCTCTATCGGGTGAGAATGTTGGCTATGGAATTTTTGCTTTAGCATTTGTTTCCGTTTTTAGGGAGGGAATAGAGACTATACTTTTCCTTTATGGTATTATCATTAAAGAAGGAGGTTTAAACATAGTTCTTTCTTTGGTCGGTGCTGCGCTTGGTATTGGTTTATCTTTTATGATCTTTATCCAGGGTAAAAAAGTTCCTCTAAAAACATTTTTTAATGTTACTTCAGTAATACTCATCTTTGTGGCTGCTGGGATGTTTACATATGGCGTTCACGAGCTAGAGTCAGCACGAGTAATTCCATTTTATGGCGGTGAGGTTATCGAAAATGATAATAGTTTAGTTGCAAAACGAATGAATGGAGATACAAAAATATTTACATTTGATTCTTCCTCAGATAACATTGATGATGTGTCATACAAAGCTAGTAAATGGGCCTCAAGGATATGGGATTTAAATCCACCTAAAAATTTTGATGGTACATACCCTGTATTTCATGATAAAGGAGCAATTGGTGGTCTTATGAAAGGTCTCTTTGGTTATAATGGAGACCCAAGCGCTATCGAACTGATTGCATGGGTCTTAGTAGCCACTGGCTTGGGGTTTACTTGGAGAAAAACAGCGTCTTAATAAAAATTATAAATTTTAGAAAAGGAAATAATAATGAACCGTTTAACAATTTTAACATTTATTTTATCATCAAGTCTGTACTCTGGTACTTTTATTGGTGTAGTAACAGATTATTCTAATGGAACGCCTGTAATCGATGCAAATATAATCTATACTGATGATATTTCAAGAGGCGCAACAACAAATGAAAAAGGATTGTTTTCAATTCAAATCAACTCAGATAGCATAGAAATTTTGGTTAAGGCAATTGGGTACAAAGATTATAATAAGTTTGTTTTTTTAGATCAAGCAGATCCTGTGAATATCAAACTACAGAAAAAAACTATTAAACTTTCGCCAGTTGAAGTTTTAGCAGGAAGAAATAGTTTGATCGGGGTCACCAAGAACTTTTTTCGTTTAAATGGTTCATCATCACTTATATCAAGAGCTGAAGTTATTGAATTTAATGATACGGACATAAACAGAGTAATATCTCAAGTTCCTGGTGTTTACACTCAAGAGGAAGATGGATACGGTTTACGCCCTAATATAGGAATGAGAGGAAGTGGCCTTGAGCGAAGCGCAAAAATTAACATGATGGAAGATGGTATTTTAATTGCACCAGCTCCGTATTCATCTCCAGCTGCATATTATTCACCAACTGCAGGCAGAATGGAATCATTTGAGATTAGAAAAGGCTCATCTCAGGTTAAATATGGTCCTCACTCCACAGGAGGAGCTATAAATTATGTTTCTGCATCCATACCCGATAACCTAAAATTTCAAGGTAATATTTCAGGTGGTCAATTTGGAAATAAGTTTGGAAAATTTAAAACTGGGGTCTCTAATAAGAATTATGGTATTATGTTTCAAACTGTATTAAATGGCTCAGATGGATTTAAAACTATTAAAGGCGGTGGAAATACTGGCTTTACCAAAAATGATTACTTATTTAAAGCAAGAGTTAATTCTACTAATGAATTAGCTGCAGCAGAGCTAAAAGTCAGTCAAACAAATGAAATAAGTAATGAAACTTATCTTGGATTAACACGGGAAGATTTTGATGTTGACCCATATAGTAGATACAGAGCATCTCACAAAGATAAAATGACAGCAAATCACGCACAGATATCACTAACAGGGGCAATTAAACTATTTACAAATTCAGATCTTACTACCACTTTATATCAGAATAAATTTCATAGGAATTGGTATAAATTGAATAAAATAGCTGGTCAAAGTATAAGTTCTATATTAGCAGATGGTAACAACGGTGAAAATTATAATTTACTATCCACATTGAATTCTGAAGATGATATTTATGATATTAAAGCGAATAATAGGGATTACCTATCAACAGGGATACAATCTATAATAAGGTCAGATTTCGATATATTAGGCAACAGAAATGATTTTATGTTAGGATTTAGAATGCATTATGATGAAATGGACAGATTTCAGTGGGTTGATTTATACAAAATGGATAATAATAATCTTTTTATTACTACTGCTGGTACTCAAGGTGAAGGCAGTAAAAACAATAGGTTATATACTGCAAATGCTAAATCAATTTTTATTGAAAATGAGGTAAAAATTAGTAAAATGATTTTAACCGCTGGAGGACGATTTGAATCTATTAATCTCGAAAGAAAAGATTGGGGTGAAGATATAAATAGAGACTCCACAGCTGGCTCGATTAAACAAGCTAAATTAGATGTTTTTGTTCCAGGAGCAGGATTTTCTTATTTGATTAAGGATGGTATAAATATTTTTGGTGGAGTACATGCAGGTTTTTCTCCTCCAGGTCCTGGCATTGATGATGATGATGATATATTACCAGAGAAAAGTGTCAATTATGAAATTGGCACTCGATATAATCAGGGTCTTAATTCAGCAGAGATTTTATTTTTTTATAATGATTATGAGAATCTTTTAGGAGAAGATACTGAATCTACCGGTTCAGGAACATATGCTCAGTTTAATGGTGGTGAAGTACAGATAAAAGGAATAGAGCTGTCTTTAGAAAAAGTATTTCGTTCAAATAAACTTATTTTCCCAGTTTCTTTTAGTTATACGTATACTGATGCAAAATTTTTAAACTCATTTGATAGTGATTTTGATCCTTGGGGTAATGTGATCAAAAATGATGAATTGCCATACATTCCTAGAAACATGTATCATTTAAGATCTGGTGTAGAGTTCAACAAATTTAAATTTATATCTAGGTATAAGTATGTTTCGAGAACAAGAACTACAGCAGGGCAAGGCGACTATGATAGATTATACAGCACAGATAACATAAAGGTTATGGATTTATCATTAAAATATTCGATTAATTCTAATTTTATGGTTGAATCAAAAATATTAAATCTTTTCAATGATCAATCTATTGTTGCTTCTAGACCTGCTGGCGTGAGGCCTAATATGCCAAGGACATTTAGTATGGGGTTTTTATTTGATTTCTAGTGGTGTTTTTGAACTAGTCAATTACAATAAAATAAACTTTTCTTTTCATTGTAAAAAGTGTGTGTTTAAATAGGTCTATTTTATGCACTAATAAAATGGTTTCATTATAACCATTATTAAAATTATGAAAAGAAGAAAAAATGGTATCTCATTGATGATTCTAAAATATCTTGAAGTACGAATTTGTTTATCCAATTTAAAATCGTTTAAATGAAACCCTAGAATAATGTGGTAAACTGTCATAATTAACACTACTCCAATTTTGACAATAAGCCATGTGTCAAAGCCCAAAACATGCCCTAGGTAAATTCCACTAAACCATACAAGTACTGCAGCAGGGTTCATTATGTAAAAATATAATCGTTTTTCCATAACTTTAAAGATTGCTACAGTTTTATTTTCATTTTCATTTTCTTTATGATAAACAAATAGTCTTGGTAGATATAAAAGTCCAGCCATCCATGCTACTACGAAAGATATATGTAATATTTTTACCCAGTTATAAATACTATAAAATTCTAATCCCATGATGCTAAAGGAGGCATTGACATTAAAATAGCTTCAGTATTACCCCCAGTCTCTAAACCAAACTTGGTTCCTCTATCATAAAGAAGATTGAACTCAACATACCTACCTCTTTTAACCATTTGCAATCTTTTATCATTATCAGTCCATTTCTCTTTAGAGTATTTGTCAAAAATATATTTAACGTATTCAAGAAAAAAGCTTCCTATGGAACTAGTATAGGCAAAATCACTTTTGTAATCTCCAGTATCTATATAATCAAAGAATACTCCGCCAACGCCTCTTGCTTCATTCCGGTGCTTTAAAAAGAAATAATCATCACACCACTTTTTATGTTTTTCATAATATGAATTATCGTGCATGTCGCAAGTAGATTTCAGTTTATTATGAAAGTTCTTTGTTTCTTCTTCAAAGGGAGTAGCAGGCGTTATATCAACACCGCCGCCAAACCAAGATTTATTGGTTTTGAGATATCTTGAATTAAAATGCATCGATGGTATGAGAGGAGAGAAAGGGTGTATTACAACGCTTATACCAGTTGCCCAGTATTTAGCGCTTTCTTCAGTGCCAGGTATTCTAGATCTCATTTTGTCACTAAATTCGCCTGAAACTGTGGATATGTTCACACCTCCTTTTTCAATAATTTTACCTTTGATACTTCCCATTGTGCCACCGCCAGAGCCAGAGTGACTCCAATCTTTAAAATTAAATTTTTTGCCTTCAATTATCTCAAGCGTATTAACCAAATCGTTTCGAAGATTGAAAAACCATTCCTTGGCATTTTTCTGTTCCTCGTTCATGATTAATGCCAACCTTTTGAGTTAGTCATAATTAAGCTTTTAACTAGTTCTATTTGATCATTCGAATCGTTTAAGCAAGGGATATAGCTATATTTTTTACCACCATGTTCTTCAAATAATTCACGGTATTGGATATCAATTTCTTCTAAGGTTTCAAGACAGTCTACGCTAAATCCAGGAGAAATGATTTGTAGATGTTTTGTGCCATTTTTAGCTAGGCTAGGAATCATTTCATCAACATAAGGTTGAAGCCATTTTTCATATCCAAACCTTGATTGAAAAGCCATTTCGTAATCATCTTCGTCCAACCTCAGTTTTTCAGCTACTAATCTGGTTGTTTTATGGCAAAAACAAAAATATGGATCTCCCTCATGTAAGTACCGTTCAGGCATACCATGATAGCTGAAAATTAGTTTATCAGGTCTTCCATTTTTTGAAAAGCTATCTTCAACGGATTTTGATATCGAATCAATGTAATTATCGTTATCATGGTAACCAGAAATAAACCTTAGATTAGGAGTCCAACTTTGTTCACTTAAAAAATTATTTACAGCGTCCATGGTGCTTGAAGTAGTTGGTGATCCTGCTTGAGGATATAGTGGTAGCACGATGATTTTTGAAATGCCTTTATCTTTAAACCGTTTGAGGGCCTTATCAATTGAGGGGTTTCCATACCGCATTCCTAAATCAAAAAAAAGACTTTTATTATCTTTAAAAGCGTCTTTTAATCTCCCTAATATTTTTTTTGAGATAGCAAGAAGAGGGGAACCGTCCTCAGTCCAAATTGATTTGTAAAGCTTTGCTGATTTTTTTGGCCTGACATTTAATATGATTAGTTTAAGCAGAGGGACCCACAGTAGCCTTGAAATATCAACTACTCTTCTATCCATTAAAAATTGATTTAAATATTTTTTTAGACCCTTCTTGGTAGGACTGTCAGGTGTACCAAGATTTGTAATCAGTACTCCGATCTGTTTGTTTTTTCCTTCAAATTCTTTTTGCATGTTACTAATATTCTAATTGATCAAAAGTTGTCCTGACTTTATTAATAAAACGCTTCACATTTTCCTCCTTAGCTTTCGGCAAAACTCCATGGTTTAAACTGCACACCCATCCGCTTCTTTCTGAAGCCGAAAGCTTAGAAAAATTTTGAATGAAATGGTCAAGTTCCATCTCAAATTCATTTTCATATTTTAATAAGTGTGTAGGTTCAAAATTACCTTGTATGAAACCGTCATTCAGGTTTGGTAGAAAATCTTCAAGACCATCATTTTTCCCGAATACCATACCAGAGAGGTTATAGTCTGAAATATTATCAGGGTTTGATAAAAGAGGATTGTCTTTACAAAAATAGGCTATTTTACCTTTGAACTCTGAAAATATATTATTTTTTAAATTTTCTATGTAGTGCTGAACAAAATAATTTTTTTCAAGTTGTTTTGCATTTGTATCAAAAACGTAAACTATTTCCGAATGGTTGTCCAATTGCATTTTGATTATTTCCCTCAGCATAGGTATGAGTATGTCGTATAATGCTTTTTCTATGAATGGATGTTTTTCAATATCTAATATCTTATTTTCATCTTTCCTCCCCAAACCGTAAGATAGCAATGTCCAAGGACCTCCAACAAATCCAACAAGACTTTTATTATATGGAAGCAGGTTTCTTGTAATATTAAGGGCTTCAGCTTGAAACTTGTTTGATTCTAATATTTCTGAACTACTAATTGGGGCCGATATATCATTTTTATTTAAAAATCGATTAAATACTGGGCCGGGTGCATAATCAAGTTCTAACCCTAGCGACTCAAGAGGGAAAAGTATATCGCTAAATAAAATCGCAACATCATAGTCAAAGTCATTTATAGGTCCCATTGCAACCTCAGCTGCAAGTTCAGGAGTTTTACATAGTTGTAAAAAACTATGTTTTCTTCTAAGGTTTTGATAATGAGAGTGGTATCTGCCAGCTTGCCTCATAAACCAAATTGGAGGCACTTTTTGAGGGATGTTATTTATCGCATTTCTAAATTTTTCATTTCGTATCATTTTTAATCCTTTAAAGATTTCAGCCAATGCTCATAGCTTAAATAGGGTGTTATATCGTGATTCTGGCCTATCAGTTTTTTGATCTTTTTATATGTGTTACCCATACCACTAGCATGACGCTTTTTAATAATAGCAGGATAACGCTCCAGTGCAACTGAAAAAGCAAATGAGCTCATCCAGAAATACTCCTCTCTTTTTTCAAAGTCTTTAGGGAATTTAGGATCTAAAAGTTCGTATAAATCAATAGTGTCTGTTTTATCACTGCTATTTTCTTTAAATGAAAGCTTTATGACATCCTTATCTTTTGTAATTAATCCTAAGTGTTTTAATTCTGATTGCCCCATGCTGTCTGTGGTACCATTAATCCAATATCCTTTTCTTACACTTTCTCTCCATGTTTTTATTCCACTAGTTATAAGAATGCATGAGTGTGCAAAGGCAGGCTTGTTTTTTAAAACGGTTTTTCTTGTAATATAAATAATACTATCCTTGATTTTACCAATATGAGTGTTTTTATCTAAAAATCTTCTACTAAAAATATTTTTTTCACTTTTGGCAACAGGGAATGCATTGGATCTGATTGTTGTTTTTCTTGAGCCCGGTTCGCTTAATCTAGTACTAATTGTAGTAAAATCTTTTAACACCTCACCATCCTCAGTTAGGCCATTGATTGATTTAATTTTTAGATTGTTTTTTTCCCAAATTGAAACACCAATTTTTTGACTGCATCCACCGCCGTATTTAGACATTATTTTTCGTTCATTAACAACATTATTAAAGGTTTCTTTTTCATTAATTGATTGAACTAGGTCAATTAGTGCATGATTCTTATTTGCAACTTCAATACCAATTGCGCCTTGAGCTGGAGCAGATGGAAAAAGGGAGAGAGGTAGTACCATCCATTTAGTTTCTTTAAGGCATGTTAGAATTGGAGAGGTGCTTATGTTATTAGATTTTTCATATTCAAGAATTCTATCTATAGCAGCTTTCGCTACAACTATGCCATGAGCTTCACCTGCCATGAATTTTTTCAATCTTGTATCAATGTTACCTCTTATATCTATGAAATTAATCTTTCCAAATGAAATAGGAATAAGATCTGTTAAATTGGTCTCCAAGGCGTACCTGCGTCTTGGTGATGAGGTCATTATTATTAGTTCATCAATATATTTTAAGTTTTTTAGTTCAGTTTTTAAAAAGAGCATGTCTCTCATATCAGCTCTTTTCAAAGTACCATAGATGTTTGTTTTTTTATTTTT
>SGYO01000013.1 GCA_004321745.1 bacterium
CCAATGAGGTTTATGATGCAGGGGGTAATTTAATGAGCGCTACTGAAGCAACTGATCAATATTTTTTACTTCCTTCTCCGACCTTTAATACAAATAGTAGTCTCAGTTCTGATAATGGATATTTTAAATTAATTTTTGAAGAGGGCCCTGTTTTTTCCGATGAAGCCTCCACATCTGGTTTAGGTATACAAGATTTTAAGGTTTTATTAACAAGCCTTAATGGACAAGTTGAAGAGGTATTCCCACTGTATGTAGTAGATCAAAATAATAATTTACTTGATGCTTCTGGTGCAGACACTGTTAAACTTGACGTCAATCTTGATTTCATTCCAACAGGTGGAGAGATAGTTAGAATTTTCCCAAAGTCATCAAATGCTATTTTTAATTCGAATGGAGTAAACATGGATTCAGCTGAATTTGCTGGACCATTTACCCTAAATGATCAGTTGAAACCATTTCATAATTCAAACATTGAGACAGGTGCGATAAATATTTCATACAAGGATACAATAATTTTCTCTTTTAATGAGCCAATTAGATTATTAAACGGTCAACCATTAACGGATGATTCTGCTATGGAAAGTTTTGTAATTAAAGATATTGCTAGGTCTGATAGTATTATAATCTCTACTCCAGACTCTACAATAATTATACCTCCGGACAGCGTCGTGGATTATGTAACGTATTTCACTATAGTTAATGATCCATCTCCAGATAGTATATGGGTTATAATGACTCAACCTTTTGGAAGCGAGCATACTATGTCTTTAATCATAAAAGATAACTTTGAAGATTTTTCTGGCAATAGGATTTTATCTGCCGATACAATAAACTTTGAAACTATCGATAATATAGCACCTGATTTTGTGGCTGGATCAGCAAAAATTGATTCTTTATTTTATATTTCATTACAGAATAACCCTTCTCAAAATTCTCGAAGATACTGTAATGTTCAATTATCGATAGATGACAATATATTTACTGATCAATCTGGTATAGATGAAGTTATACCAGAGGATTTTTCTATAGATGTGATTAAAGGAAATGGGTTTTCATCATCAGCTAATATTGAAAACCTTACTTTTGTTGCCCCGGAAAATTCTGGTAATGATTCAATAATTTTCCAAATAAAATTTGACGAAGTACCATCGGGGAAAGAAAAATTTTATATAAGGCCATTTAGTGATAATGCTATTTATGACCTTGGTCAAAACTCTATGAGTGCAGAAAGTACTAGTGATACATTAACAACATATGATCTAAGATTTCCTACAATTGATTCTACTAGCTTGGAGCATGAGGGCTTTGTTGACCTTGTGAGCGATACTACTATAATTATCAAATTTTCTGAGCCAATAAATGTTGAGAGTTTTTCTTATAGGTTTACTTCAAGTTTAGATACACTTGGGTTCCAATTTGATTCAAGGCTTGAACCTGATTCATTAACAATCCTATTAGACTCTACAATTATGTCTTTTGATACTCTTCAATTAGAGGTCGTATTCATTGAAGATACATCAGGAAATGTTAGAGATAGCCTATTAAGTAGACGTTTTTTTACAAAAGCAGCAGGAGATTTCAGTGACCCGCCTGATGATCGTATTAGTTTAGAAGACCTTGCTGTTTTTATTTCAAGTTGGAATTCAAATGATTTTTCGAAGAACCTTGGTCCTTATATTGGAACCCCTCCAAATATTAAGATTTCTCAAGATAGTTTATTTGGTATCGATGATGGAATGGCTTTTACTCAGATGTGGCGATGGTCAATAGAGAAATATGGACCTTTATATTTAGCTAATGAAAATGATGAAAATAACTCTTTATTGCAGATCAGTAATGATATGGTAAGCATAATTCCGATGCGAGGTGTGAAATACGGCCAATTGACTTTGGAATATGGATATAATATTAATTCTATTAATGTTATTGATAACATTCAATTAAATGGAAATGGAATCATATTAAATGATATCAATGATGCTGAAGGAGTTGCCATAATTGAATTTGCTCACTTTGGGGATTTAAATCTTCCGATAGGATTTAATTTTAAAGCAGGTACTGCTGAAGACCTTGATGTGCGTGTGACATATGCTCTTTTTGATGATAATTACAATCTTCTTGATGAAAAGGATAGTGTTGTAAATCGTGTTTTCATTCCAGAGGAGTTTTCACTAAAACAAAATTATCCTAATCCTTTTAACCCAAAAACAGCGATCCAATTTTCTCTACCAGTAGATTCACATGTAGAGTTAGTTATTTATGATGTTAATGGGAAAATTGTAAATGAGATCATTAATTATAATATGGTAACTGGGAATTATAAAGTAGTATGGGATGGAAAAAATACAGGTGGCGCTATTGTTGGATCGGGTATTTATTTCTATCGTATTAAAGCAGGAGCTTTTGTAGCATCTCAAAAAATGATTTTTATTAAATAATAAAGCGCAGATAGCGTATTAGTATGAGAAGTTAGTTGCTAGTGATTAGTAAATTTAATCGCTATGAATGACGAATCTGGTAAAAAATCTCGACTCAAAGTTTTTTTAGAAAATCCCTCTAAAGCTCTATGGTCCTTAGCAATACCCATAATGTTCGGGATGGGTATTCAAACGTTTTATAACCTAGTGGATATGATATTTATAGGAAAACTAGGGGGCAACGCAATAACTGGCATTGCATTTAATATGCCTCTTTTCTTTTTAGTCCTTGGATTGACTATGGGTCTAGGTACTGGAGTTACAGCAGCAATAGCGCGATTTATTGGACAGGAAAATAAAAAACAAGCTGATAATTGTGCAGAGCATGCGGTAGTGATGGCTGTTATAATCAGTATAACATTATCATCAATTGGATTATTATTCGGGAAAGAAATTTTATCTTTGTTTGGTGCAGAGGGCGAGATTTTAAATTTAGGCTGGGAATATTTACATGTAATGTGTGTGGGAATGCCTTTCATGATCTTTTCTGGATTTTTTAGATCAATCCTCTCAGGTGAGGGTGACATGAAGTTTCCAATGATGGTTGCAGGGTTAGGCACAATATTAAATATCATTCTTGATCCAATTTTTATATTTGATTTAGAAAGTTTTGGGGGATTTGGTTTCGGGCTAGGAATTGCTGGTGCTGCTATGGCTACGGTTATTAGTCAAGTAGTGGTTTTCATTGTTTTTATTTTCATGTTATTTTTTAAAAACCATTCTTATATATCATTCAATCTAAGTGATTTCACTTTTTCGACTGATATTATATGGGATATTATTAAAGTAGGTCTACCTGCTTCATTATCTATGATCGTTATGGCAGTAGGGCAGGGAGTGTTTAATAAAATACTTGTTCATATTTCTGTTAACACAGTGGGTGCTTATCAAGTCGCGGGGAGGTTAGATATGCTTGTCTTTCTCCCGATCTTTTCAATTGCCGCATCTTTAACTACACTAGTTGGTATGTTTTACGGTGCTAAAGAGTACGGTGCACTAAGGTATATTATTAAATATGGTATTTTTTCTGCGTTACTCATAACAATAATATCATCTATTATTGTTTATACTTTTGCTGGAAATGTAGTAAGGTTTTTTACTGATGATGCATCTATTGTCGTCATTGCGGTAAACTTTCTACAAATTTTTGCATTTGCTTATCCTTTTATTGCAGTGGGCATAACTACTGGTAGAGTTTTGCAAGGACTTGGGAAAGGCCTACCCGTATTGATAATAACTATTGTGAGGGTACTTGGCGTTTCTGCTCCTCTAGCACTATTTTTTGTTTTCATCATGGATAAAACTGTTGAATGGGTTTGGTATTCTATGATCCTTTCAACTATTGTAGCCTTCGGAATAGGACTTACCTGGTTGGTCTCAACATTAAAAACATTGCCAGCGTCTAGACAAAGTTAAAATAATTAGTTTTTATCGTACTTTGTTATTCTATTTTTTGATCGATAGACTAATGAGTCAATGATGAACTGTGGTAATAAATTTATTAGCTTTGTAAGTACATTCATTTGCCATGGGTACACATATGTTTTTTTATTTTTTTCTATTACTTTAATAAATGCTAAAGCAGCAGTGTTGACATCTTTTAAGAAAGGTTTGAATAAAATTTTCTTTGTCATTGGAGTATCTATAAAACCAGGGCAGATAGAAATAGTATTAATACCATAATCGGAAAGTATTGGTCTCCAAGAATCAAAAAGGCGCCTAACTGCAACTTTTGATGCTGAGTAACCTCCTTTATGTGGGATTGGAATAAAGCTTGCAACAGAGCTAACAACTACGACTTTACCTCGTTTTTGCTTCTGCATTTGAATTAAAAAAGGTACAATAGTATTTGTTACTCCAAGAATATTTGTATGTAATACGTTATTTATTTTTTCGCTTGAGCCTGAAAATAAATGATCACTGCTACCTACTCCAGAATTCGCAATTATAATATCAATACCTTTGGCCTTTTTTATGAAATCTTGGGCTGATTTTTCACAATTTAGCGGGATATTCACATCATTTTCATAAATGAATGTTTCACAATTTCGTAGTTCACATTCTTCTTTTAATTCCTCTAGTAATTCTACTCTTCGCGCACCTAAACCTAGAATTGTATTATCACTTGCATAGTTAATTGCTAAAGCTCTTCCTATACCAGTACTTGCGCCCATAATAAATATTTTTCTCTTCATTCCTAAAAATAAAATTTCATGCCTAATCTTGCAGTGTTATGACCATTTTTGATAATACTTCTAGATGCAGCTGATTTCTCTAATAAGGCAGGATTTGTGTGGTTCATATGGATGAAAAATATCTTTCTTTGGTCCCGTTTTAAAAGTCTGCTAAAATAATTCATACTTTCAATGATCAAAGGATGCGGTATTTCACTCATATTCCTATTTGGTACTTCGTCATCATAATAGAAAGTTCCATCCAAAAGAGCATATGAATTGGATTCTATCCAAAATAAAATATCATGCTCCCATTTTTCCCATTTGTCTATGTCAGGTATATATAACATCGATTCATTTGGGCCAATAATATTGTAACCGACTGTTTCAGAGAATTCATCTCTATGTGGCACTAGGAAAGGCTCAATTATGAGGTCTCTAGCCAGCAAAACTTCCTCTTTGTCCTTTATAGGAAAAAGTTTAATGTTTTTAAGTTTTACTAGTTGATTCCATGGACCATTTTCTTCAAGATATTTTTTCATTTTTGGCATAGCATAAACAACAACATTTTTTGCTCCCATTACCTCTCTGCCTAATTGCATTAGGCCAGAGTAATGACCCATGTGAGCATGAGTCAAAAATATTCCTGCTAGTCTAGCTTTATGTTTATTCGTAATTATGTGGTATTGTTTTGCGAAATCAGGAGTCGCATCTATCATCCAAGCTAGGCCTGTTCTTGGATCAATGATTGCAATGCTAGCAACCATTTTACGTAAACTGTCAGATAACCAGGCATCTATACAACACAATTTTTCGCAACCAGCATGTGGAAACCCACCATCCTGGGTAGTACCAAGCACTACAGCATAGGGTCGCTTTGTTAAATATTGATGATTATTTTGAGATTGAATTTTTTGACTAACAGAAATTATAAAGCTAATAAAAAATATTATTCTCATTATAGGTTTATAAATATCTTTTTTCTATAGAGCCATAGCAAGACTAACCAAAACCCAACTAGGTGAGCAAAAGCAAATAAGAAAGAACCAAACATATCTCCCCCTATGGGCACAAACAAAGTTTTATAAAGATATCCATATCCTGATATTGACTGACCTTCAAGGTCAAATCTTAATCTTAAAATTATTTTTGTCCATAGTCCAGATAATACAAAAAGGAATATGGAATTCGTTCCAAATATCTGAAAAACCCATAATGGTTTTTTCCATTTTTTGATATCAATCATATAACATAATGCAGATAAGAAAAGTGTAGCAATACCGCCAGTAAATAAAACATAAGAGCTGGTCCATAGCTGTTTATTGATTGGGAATAGAAGTCCCCATATCATTCCAACTATTATAAGACCAATTCCAAAAGTAGACATCCTTTTTACATTATCCAAAAAATCCTTAGTAGTGTGAAGCATTGAACCTACTAAATATCCAATCAAAACAGTTACAACCGAAGGTATAGTGCTTAGTAATCCTTCAGGGTCAAACTGAATTCCAGTCCCTCCGTAAAGGTGGCTTTCACCCAAAAGAAAAATATCAATCTTTCGAATTAAATTATGCTCAAGACTGTAAGGATCCTCCCCTCCACCAATCCACAAAATACCCCAGTATGCAATTAAGATACCTAAAGCAGAAATAAATATTTTTTTTAGATCCAAGTGTATTACCATGATTGCTGCTATGCCATAGGCTAGAGCAATTCGCTGGAGGACGCCCATTATCCTAAAACTGCTCCAATCCCAATCTTGTTGAATGAATGGGAAAGCATGAATAAATGTACCTGCTAAAAAAATAGACAATGTTCTAAAAAAAACATGCTTATAAAAATCTTTTGATGCGAAGGAGTGCCATCTTACAAATGCAAACCTCATTGCTGCACCAACAATAAAAAGAAAGAATGGAAAAACTAGATCTGTAGGCGTACAGCCATGCCATTTTGCATGTCTTAATGGAGCATATACAAATGCCCAACTACCCGGATTATTAACTATTATCATCATTGCAATAGTTAAACCTCTAAAAATATCAATAGATAAAATTCTTCTAGGCTTTGACATAATGTATCTAGGTTAATTTCGAAATATTTCTATTCCAAATAAGGTATGACCCTATTCCAGCAAATCCAAACAGAATTACTGATGAACTGTAATTTTGAAAAATTAAGTTTCCAATGCCAAAAGTAAATCCATAGATCATCATCACACCCGCAAGCCACAAAATGAATATACCTTTTGTTACAGGCTGTAGAGTATGATCAAAAGAGGAAGTTACTGGTCCCCACCATCCGCCAGGTTGTACCCTTTTATAAAATGATTCAAGTTTAGTCATTGGCTCAGGCTCAGTAAAAAAGGTGACTGTAACCCATGCAATTATAGCTATGGGAACGATAATCATCAATTTGTGATGAACTTGAAGAGACATACCAAAAATTGAGGGAGCGGATCCGAATAAGGAGTACTCTAGATTGTTATTAATTGTTTGAAAATAGGCAATTATCTCAAATGATATTGTAATCAAGATCGAAGTAGCTAGCGCAGTAATTTCACTCCATGCATTTACCCTCCACCAAAACCATCGAAGGATTAATACAAGGCCAATACCTGCACCCATTGCAAAAATAAATTCCCATGCCTTAGATATACTTTGCATTTTAAGTGCAGTAAAAGCAGCAAGTATCATCAGGATAACAGTCATTATTTTTCCTACTAAGACATAATGCCTCTCAGTTTCATTGGGTTTGAAAAATCGTTTATATATGTCATTTATCAAATATGAAACTCCCCAATTCAAGTGCGTATCAATTGTAGACATGAATGCTGCTAAAAAAGAAACGATAAGAATACCTTTAAGACCAGGGCCAAGGAGCGTGTTCATTACAAGTGGATAACCTGCTTTCACTCCTAATTCTGAGTATTCTGAAGGAATAATGGGGAACATTACTATAGAAACCACGGCTACAATAATCCAAGGCCATACGCGAAGAGCATAATGTGCAATGTTAAACCACAATGTAGCTAGTAGGGCGTGTCTTTCATTTTTTGCAGAGGACATTCGTTGTATAATATACCCTCCACCATCTGTACCATGATGTGACCACCACATGACGGAAATAAAGATTAAAAACTTGGAAAATGGGGATTCCCAAAATGTTTGTGTTGCTACGCCAGTATCTGGTATTGGTGGAATAAATTTTAATGTGTTGTCAGTTACAACATCTGATCCAAGAAGTTCATTTAATTTTGATAACAAAACTTCCATACCGCCAACATAACTCAATGCGATTATTGCTAATGCAATTGATCCAAACATCGCAATTACAAATTGAACTAAATCGGTCACAACTACGCCCCAAAATCCTGATAGTATTGCATAGACCAAAGCAATTATAACACATAACCATACAGCGGTCCATTTATCCATATTAAGCATAACAGATACCACAGAGGCCATCGCATTTATAACCCAACCCATTACAATAAAATTGTATAGAATGGCAAAATATCCTGCTTTAAAGGCTCTAAGAAATGCCGCAGGTTTTCCACTGTAACGAAGTTCAAGAAGTTCATTATCTGTTAGAATTTCTGCTCTCCTCCAAAGTCTAGAAAAAAGAAAAACACTTAGTAGGGAGCCCATTAATAAATTCCACCAAAACCAATTTTGCCAAATACCTGGTCCTCTAACAAATTCTGTAATGGCTAAAGGAGTATCAGCAGCAAAGGTCGTTGCAACCATAGAGGTACCTACAATCCACCAAGGCAGTGACCTACCAGATAGGAAATATTCTTCAGTGCTTGAAGCTGCTCTCTTTGAAAAATATATACCTACGCCAAGCGAAAATAATATATATGAAATAATAATTGACCAATCAATCCAATGTAATGTTATTGATTCACTCATAGATATCCTTTAGTTTAGTTTTTTTGTAATAATGAAAAACAATTTCTTCTGTTGTTTTGCCAGCCAAAGACATTCCCAATGCCCCAATTTGACATAGACCTGCACCATGACCCCACCCAGCACCTTTCAACGTAAAATCATATTCATTTTTATGCTTTGAATTTGTTTCAATGATAAATGCGGAACTATATAAAAATTTTTTATGAAGTATCCTTCTTATTTCGTATTCAGAGTTAATGTTCAGTGAGGTATCATTTCCATTTCCATCCTTACCCATAATCTTCATTGTTAAGATTCTGCCAGAAGCTCCGCGTTCTATCGGATGAATCATAATAATTTTTGAAAATTGTTTCCCTGATTTTGCATATATGATCTTCACTAATTCGCTATTTGTGTATGATATTTCCCATCTGTAGTATTCTCCTTTTTCATCGACATTGCCTAAATATTGTCTAAGATAAGCCTCATTAATATACTCTGGCCCACAGAATGATTTTTGTTGGTTTAAAAGCCATTCTTTAAAATTCTCTTCTTTTGATAAGTCGATTGTATCAGTATTTTCACTATCAATAATTGAATCAAGGTATGGTTGAAAATTAATATCCCATACATTATTACCTTTTTCAGATATGCCGCCGCAATTTTTAGAGTATCTAGCGTCACAAATTGTGTCTCCATGAATTAAGACTTTTCCCCTAGTATTTTGAGCAGCTTGCACCGATGAGAGAACTACATTAGAAATGCCTTGATAGCGTTGGCAACAGTCATCGTTGCATGCATCTAATTTTAAATTTTGATGCTTTTTTTCTTTCGCAGCTAATATCCAAGATCTTGCTACTATCGTTTGTGCCTCTAACAAAGATTGCGGACATTTTGCTCCCATTTCTGATGTGGCAACGCACATCAAGTAATCTTCAAGGAAGATTTTATTAATTACAAACAATCGTTGGTCGATGATTTTAATAACTAGATCACCCAAAACCTTTATATCTATGGATTTTTGCCAATGAAAACCTCTGCCTGCAATGACTGGATCAACTTTAATATAGTTGGCCAGCTCTCTATCATTGTTTTTAATGATTATCTCATTACAATGAATATCGTTTAAACTCAATTTGTTAACACAAACACCAACGTTAAAATCATTTTTAAATTCAACTTGTTTTACATCATCTATCAACAAACCAAATTTTTCTCCAAATAAAGTTATTGAAACATTTTTTTGATTATCCTCAGGAAGTATAAGACCTATGGATATTACCGGTTCGTTATTATGATTTTTATTCATTTATTGCATATTGTGCTGCACCCAATGCAGCAGTATTATCACTTGAAGATAATTCAATTGGAATATCATGAGAGTTATAATTATCAAAAATAATTTTTAATGGATGATTATCTTTTTTTAAAATTTGTCCCATCCTTTGACCAATTATAATTTTTTCTGGGAATCGGTTATAAGCTTTGAAAAAATTCATTCTTTCATCAATTAATAGTTGAAATGCTTGGCCTGCTGTTTCAATGATATCTGTAGCCATTTTATGTTTTTCACTAGCCTTATCAAATAAATCATTTAGAAGTTCAATTGATATGGGTTTTCTTTTTTCCCATTTTTTACATAATCCAGCTAAAGACATACATTCTTCAATGGTATCTCCATTTGGCATAATAATTTCCCATGATTTTTTTAAATTTTTGTCCATGCTTAAATCGATTAATTTTTTATTATGGAGTATTCCATCAGCAATCCCAGTACCACCCCCAATATAAATGGCATCTGAAATTTCTTTTAATTTACCTTTCCGAGAAAACCTCTCTCCATTAACGCAAGATAAGGAGTCGTCATATATTTTTTTTAGTATAATTTTTATACCAATATTTTTAGCAATATTTTCGTTTAGTTCTTTTAGCATGTAAGGATTTCTTGGACCGTTTGCCATAATGGATATTCCATCCTTTTCTTTCATTTTTATACCAGGAAAACAAAATCCTAAATGATCTATCTTATCTTTTGTGAAGTATTCAATTGATTTCATTATAGCCTTAACTATTACACCGGCTTGCATTTTTTCATCATTATTTATTTTATAAGTGTTATCCTTCATTTCTTTCGTTTGAATGTTTAATGAAACAGGGCTAAAGGATTGGTTATGACCATTTATTTCATCATACCTACATTCATATGTGTCTGATTGATCAACAACTGTATTATTATCTTTAAAAATATATAATTGTGAAAAGACCTTAGAAGCTCCGCCATCGATTCCTAGTATGTGTTTATCATTCATTAGCCTAAATATTTTTCTTTAGTTTATTGATTCTTGAAATTGAATTTTCTACTAAATCGAGACTAATTCTTTTATTTCTAATTCCGCTCTTAATTGCATCAATACATTTTGGAATATAATTCACATCATAGGATAAGTTGTTTCCTAAACAGAACATATCTATTCCTGCGTTGATCATTAAACAAAAAGTGTCCTCAAGAGAATAATTTTCTGAAATTGCTTTCATACTTGGATCATCACAAATGATGACACCATTAAATTTCATTTCATCTCTTAATAATTCAGTGGTTATCTTATTTGATAATGAAGCTGGTAGATTCGGATCTAATCCTCTGTGAAATACATGAGATATCATTACCATATCCACCTCATTTTGTTCAATAAGTTTTTGGTAGGGTAAAAGTTCGACTTCAGACCAAGTTTTGGTTATATCAGTTAATCCTTTGTGCGTGTCCCCTATCCCAGAGCCTTGCCCAGGAAAATGTTTTGCACATGATAGTACGCCAGTTTTTTTTAATTCTGATATGAAGATTGAAGAATGATTAATTACTTTATTGGGATCCTTACTTAATGCTCGGTTTGCATTACCAATATAGGAAGACTTACCGTAATCAAGATCTAGAACAGGTGCATAGTTTAAATTAATACCTACATCATTTAAACAGTTGCCCAGCAATTCAGAATACTGCTTGGTATTTTGAACATCATCAATGAATCCGATTTCATTCCATGATGGAAAATCAGGGAAGCCGTACCTTTTCTTTAACCTATTTACTTTTCCTCCTTCTTGGTCAATTGAAATTAGAAGAGGGTTGTCTGAACTATCTTGTAGACCTTTGGTTAAATTTTGAAGTTGACGTTGTGATATTACATTTCTCGTTTTATTTCTTTTGTTTTCCATATCCTCATCATAGAGGATAACTCCTGAAATGTTATAGTCTTTTATATATCGCAAGATATCTGAATTAGGAGTAATTGTGCTTTCCCTAAACCCAGCAATGATTAGCTGGCCGATTGTTTGTTCAAGTGTTTTTGCCATTATATTAAAATAATTTGAATAAATTTAATACTGTATGAATACAGATAATATGAAACCTTACTTAAGATTATTCAGAACTTTTATTTCCGTAACTGCTATTGTTTTTCTAGTGAGTAGCTGTGCTAGTGTTCAATTAAATCAAAAAAATTGGGCAGAAAAAACGATAAAGAAATTAACTCTTCGCCAAAAAATTGCCCAGATGATGATCTATCGTATGCATCTCAAGTATGCTAGTATAACTCCTCAAAAATGGGATGAAATTAAATCTTTGTTAGATAATGATGGCATTGGAGGCATTCACATTTGGTCCGGAGATGGATCTAGCGCACTATCGATGTTAAATGAAATTCAAAGAAGGTCAACAATTCCCATTGTGATCGATGCAGACATTGAAAGAGGGCTTGGTCAGCGTTTTCCTGCAGGAACAGACTTCCCTCCCTTGATGGCAATTACTGCAACGGGGAATCCAAATAATGCTTATGAAGTAGGAGCCATAGTAGCAAAAGAATCTAGGGCTGCAGGAGTTCAGTGGAACCTTTCACCTGTTGTAGATGTAAATAATAACCCACTAAATCCAATTATCAATACTAGATCTTTTAGCGAAAATCCTGGAATTGTGAGTGAATATGGTGCACAATACATTCGAGGTTTACAAGAAAATGGCATGATATCGACAGCAAAACATTTTCCAGGGCATGGAGATACTCAAACAGATTCTCATAGCTCATTAGCAATGATACCCAGTGATTCATCAAGATTATGGTCCGTTGAATTAAAACCATTTATTGATGTAGCTAATGCAGGCGTAGATGCAATTATGATTGCTCATGTACATGCTCCAGATTTTCAGCCAGAATCAGATATTCCAGCTACTCTTAGCAAATTTTGGGTTACCGATATTTTAAAAAATAAAATAGGGTATAAGGGTATAATAATTACTGATGGAATGGGTATGGGTGGCGTGACGAAAAACTATGCAGATGATTACGCTATTATTGAAGCTGTCAAAGCTGGGTGTGATGTTATCATTCAGAATTATGATATTGTTGGATCAATTAATGCGATAGAGGATGCAGTTAAAAACAATGAAATATCAATCGAACAAATTAATTCTTCTGCTCTTAAAATGCTTAAAATGAAAGAAAATGCAGGATTGCATTTAAATCCATTTGTAGATCTCGATTTTATGATGAAAACAATTGGAATAAAAGAGCATAAAGAAGCATCGGATAGAATTTCAACTGAGGCAATTACTCTAGTTAAAGATGAAAAAAACCTTTTACCGTTAGATATAGATCTTAAAGATACGTTATATGTTTTTGATATATACGATCAGGAGCATAAGCATTCTTTATCCAGTATATCTTCTAGTCTAAAAAGAGAAAGATTTCCAATAAGAACTATTCAAATAGATGAATCAGATAAAAAACATGTACTAGATGTTATACTAGGTAAGATACCTAAAAACAGCAGAATTTTAATTAATGCTTTTGTTAGTCCTAAAGAGTGGAAGGATAGAATATTTTTTCCTGATAATGAGACATATTTTGTAAAAGAGTTAATGAGAATTTCTGATAGAGTTATTTTAGTTAGTTTAGGGACTCCTTATTTGCTAATGGACTTTCCAGATGTATCAACATATTTATGTGCGTATAAAGGAAGCAGTGTTATGCAAAATGCTCTCTATAAAGCTTTAATGGGAAAAGAAAATATCTCAGGAAGACTTCCTATATCTATTCCAAGAATGTATGAGATTGGTTCTGGCTTATTTTTGGAAAAAAGAGTAGATAACCCAATTGTGAAAAAATTTGAACCCGGGAAATTATTGCTTAGAGTTAGGCCAAAAACTGTTAATGCAAATATTTCAAAAATAGATCAGTTGATGAATCAAGCAATTGCTGAAAATGCTTGGCCAGGCGCTGTTCTATTAGCTTCTAAAGAAGGAAATATTTTTTATCAAAAAGGTCATGGATATCATACCTATCAGGGCAGAAATATTACGCGCTCCAGTGATATTTTTGATTTAGCGTCAATAACAAAAACTGTTGCGACTACTTCTTCAATTATGAAGCTTAAAGATTTAGGCAAAATTGACATTAATCAGCCGGTAGTGCATTATCTGCCTAAATTTAAAGGGAACGATAAAAAATATTTTAATCAAAAATCTAAAATCACTATCAAAGATCTGCTGGCGCATGCATCCGGACTACCAGCATTCAAGCAATATTACAAGGAGGAAAAAACTAGAGAATTAGTTTTGGAAAGTATATATGATACTTTTCCTATTAAAAGTAATAGAGATACAACTATTTATTCAGATGTAGGCGCGATCATTTTAGGTGAAATTGTCGAAAAAATTAGTGGTCTTTCTTTAAATGTTTTTGCCGATTCTATGATCTTTAAACCTCTTGGAATGGGAACGACTTTCTTCAATCCTCCATCAAATAAAATGCGGAGGATAGTTCCTACAGAATTTAAACCTGATGGTACAATTGTACATGGATATGTGCATGATGAAAATGCATACAGCTTAGGAGGGGTAGCTGGACATGCTGGTTTATTTTCAACAGCCAAAGATTTAGCTGTTTTTTCGCAAATGATGTTAAATGATGGTCTTTATGGATGGAAGAGAATTTTTAAAACAGAGACGGTAAGTGAGTTTACAACTAAAGCTAATGTTGTTGATGGTAGTTCCAGGCTTTTAGGCTGGGATAGTCCAGGTGGTTATGCATCCGGAGGAATTTATTTAAGCGATAATAGTTTTGGGCACACTGGTTTTACAGGTACTTCAATGTGGATCGACCCTGACCAGGGTATAATTGTTATTTTGCTCACAAATGCGGTTCATCCAAATAGGAAAAATAAATCCCCAAAATATTATGATTGGAGACAGAGGATTCATTCTGGTGTCTATGAATCCTTATCTATTATTAATAAAAATCCAAATTTAAAACCTAGGCCAAGATGGGAAGAGGGTGAATGACATTTAAAGTTTTTGTTTCTTTTCTTTTTTTCATTGCAAATGATATTTTTTGTCAAGACATGCAAATTGTTATGGAAACAAAGTCGTATTTCAACGCTCCTGTTGTTGGGAAAATAAATTTATATCAGACCACTTTATTAGCAAAAAATCAAAAAAATACTAGAGAGTTTACTAGCATTGAGAAAAGACTTTTTGGCTTTCTTGCAGGCTTAATCTCTGATGTCAATGATACTACTGGTCACTTGATCACTTTTGATGGTAAGCAATGGGGGTACAACAAAAACAATAAGGAGTACTGGGATTATTTGAAAAAACAATCTTCTGAAAAAAATAACGAAAGTAATTCAAAAAGTGTTTCTTTTTCTGTGGGTGATAGTGATGATGATTTTCTATTTATTTCAAGAAAAGAGCATGAAGGGGTGGAAAAAATTCATGGTTTTCAAACCAAAAAATACACAACTATTTTCGAAACAATGAAAAATAGAATAAAAATAGATGAATGGGCTGTTAAAGAGTTATCTCTTTTAAGAATTGCAGATACTTTAAACAAGGAACTTTTAGTTTTAACAGGTACTCCTGATTCGGTCATAATGGCAAGTACTTATGGAGCAGGCCTCTCAAATAATGAGGCGGTTATTGGTTCACCAAAATTGGATAGTTTGTTCTCTCAATTTTCAATAGAACCTATTACAGGAGAAATAATTAAAGGAGATGTTAAAGTTATTGATAAAGAAAGTGACGACACTAATTTAAGTTTTGGGACTGAAGTTGTGGCGCTGTATGCTGAAGATTTTGAAATAGATTCATTTAACATTGGTAATGATTATGTTTTGATAGATCATTAAGCTGAACGAAAAATTATGAGTTATTACATAAAGACACTTTTCTATGCTATACCAACATTTGCTTTATTAATTCTAATTGAAGCAATAGCAGCTAAGATTAAAGGTTTAAAAATAAACCGGTCTGCTGATGTTATTTCTTCATTGAGTTCTGGTATCACAAATACCATCAGGGATGCTATTAAATTTACATTTGCAATCGTAACGTATTCATGGCTAGTGGACAACATAGCCATCTATAAATTAGATTCTTATTGGTTAGTATTGTTCATTGCATTTTTGGTTCAAGATTTCAGCGGATATTGGGTGCATAGATTAAACCACAGAGCAAACATACTATGGAATCGGCATTTCATTCACCATAGTAGTGAGGATTTTAATTTATCATGTGCTTTGCGTCAGTCTATTTCAAATACGATTAAATTTTCAGCTATTTTTATGATTCCTGGCGCATTACTTGGAGTGCCAGCATCTATTTTTGCAGTTTTAGGACCTATACATTTATTTATGCAACTTTGGTATCACACGCAATTAATTGGAGACCTAGGATTACTTGAATACGTTTTTGTTACGCCATCGCATCATAGAGTTCACCATGCTATAAACGATGAGTATCTAGATAAAAACTATGGTCAAATCTTAATAGTATGGGATAAAATATTTGGGACATTTCAATCTGAGCTAAAATCTGTCCCTTCAGTTTATGGTACGTTAAATCAGGCTAATACTTGGAACCCAATATTAATTAATTATAAATATTTTCTTCACCTTTTTCGAGATGCATGGAGAACCAAAAACCTAATAGACAAAATTAAGATTTGGTTTATGCCAACAGGATGGAGACCAGCTGATGTTTCAAAAGATTATCCAATCAAAAAACTTAGTAGTGTGCAAAATCAAAAAAAATATGATAGAGATAATTCTTTTTTTCTGATTTTATTTTGTTGGATTCAATTGATTTTTGCACTTGGCTTTATGTTTCATATGTTTTTGGTTTTACATCAAAATGACATCAGTTATAATTATTTTTATGCCATTTTTATATTTATAAGTATTTTTGCATATACATCACTTCTTGATAAAAGTACTTATGCTTTTTTTGCTGAAGTAATAAGATTCATATTTGGTTTATGGATTTTACAATCGCAAAATTTTAGTTGGTTTAATATTAATGGAATATCAATTTTTTTATTTCTCATAATTTCTATGTTCGCTTCAGCATATTTTCATTTTCAGTTCCAAAAACCATTTAAGTTGTCTTTAGTGAAGAAATAAAATCGTTATCAACAATTTTTTATAGATTCAAATTTAAAAAAAGTAGAATAGGCTTAATTTTTAACGTCTTGTAAATGGAGTATTTATGCAGTTATCAATAAAAAATGTTTCTAAAACATATTCTAATAATGTCGAGGCTTTGAAAGATGTTACCTTAGAATTAGGAAATGGCATGTTTGGACTTCTTGGCCCTAACGGAGCAGGAAAGTCGACATTGATGAGAACAATAGCTGGGCTGCAGGAATTAGATAGTGGGAGCATAACTGTTGGTGATATAGATGTTTCGAAGCATAAGCATGAACTCAGGAAAGTTTTAGGTTATCTTCCTCAAGAGTTTGGTTTATACCCAAAGGTAAATGCATTGGAATTATTTGATCATTTAGCTACTATGAAAGGAATAACAGACTCAAAAGAGCGAGATGAGCTTACTAAATCACTACTTTCTCAAACTAATTTATGGAAGTATAGAAATAGAAAATTAGGCACATTTTCAGGAGGCATGAAGCAGCGCTTTGGTATTGCCCAAGCCCTAATAGGGGAGCCTAAACTAATCATTGTTGATGAGCCAACAGCTGGGCTAGATCCAACAGAAAGAAATCGGTTCCATAACTTGTTAAGTGCTATTGGTGAGAATGTAATTGTCATTCTATCAACACATATTGTTGAAGATGTTAGTGACCTATGTAGCAAAATGGCTATAATTAAAGATGGTAAAGTAAAGTTAGTTGGTGAGCCACTAACTCTTGTGAAAGACCTAAAAGCGCAGGTGTGGACCGGTTTAGTAACGAAAAAAGATTTTAAAAATGTAAAAAATGATCACCAGGTCATTTCTTCAAAATTATCAATGGGGAAAGTACAGATTCGAGTACTAAACGATCAGGAGCCTATAGATGGCTTTAAGCAAGTAGACCCCGAAATCGAGGACCTTTATTTTGCAACGATTAACGAGCTGGATCTAAAAGAAAAAATATAAAATGTGGAAAGATATTTTATATTTTGAAATTCAGCAGGGCTTTAAAAAAGTCTCCGTCTGGGTTTACTTTATAATATTTTTTGCGTTAGCATTCTTAATCGCAAATATACTTGGCGGCGCATTTACTGGAGCTAGTATAGTTATTGGAAACCAGGGTACAAATGTTAACTCGCCTTTACTCATAGCTGAACTTCAAACGGTTTTTACAATTTTTGGCGTTTTAATCTGCGCAGCGATTTTTGGGAACGCGGGTTATCGAGATTATGAGACAAATATGCACCCCTTGATCTTTACAACTCCCATAAAACCAGCTAGTTATTATTCAGGACGATTTTTGGGTTCTTTTTTCTTAACTATCTTTATTCAGCTCGGAATCACTTTAGGTTTGGCTATCGGATTTTTAATGCCATATTTAGATCAGGATGCAATTGGCATCTTCCGATTAAATGCATACTTACATCCTATTTTTGTCATGGTCATACCAAATGTGTTTTTAGTTGGCGCTATTTTATTTTCATTGGCCATATTATCAAGAAGGATGCTTCCTACATACCTAGCATCAGTGATTTTGCTCTTTGGTTATCTCACATCGTCAAATTTGACAAGTGACATTGAAACTAGGTGGATAGCAAGTTTACTAGATCCTTTTGGGGGAGAAGCAATAAGTGATCTAGTGAAATATTGGACTCCTAGCGAAAGGGATACGCTGCTGATTCCATTAGGAAAATGGCTAGTATTTAACAGGATTATTTGGTTCTTTGTAGGTGCATTCTTTTTTCTTTTTGGCATGAAAAAATTTAGTTTTTCGAAAGAATATAAATTATTCAATTTAAAAAGAGACAAATCATCTCAAACTGCAGAGGAAGAAGTTTTTGAATCAAGCGAAGTTCAAAAAATTATAAGGCCTGTGTTTAATCGTTTTACAACTTTGTTACAATTTACTACTCAGTTAAAAATTGAAATAAAAAGAGCTTTTAGAGATCCATATTTTTTAGCCATTGCTGGGACCGCAGCGGGGTTTTTATTATTAAACCAATCTGCAATAGGAAAGATGTATGGGGTGAATACTCTTCCTGTTACATATGAGGTTTTATCTGTCTTAAGCGGGTCTTTTGCATTATTTATGATTATAATCATTACATTCTATTCTGGACAGATCATTTGGAAAGAAAGAGAACTTAAAGCAGATCAGATAATTGATTCATTACCAGTTGCAAATTGGATACCTATGGTTTCAAAATTAGTGGCTTTGATTATACTGCCTGGAATTATGCTTTCAGTATTGATGATTGTAGGGATAGGTATACAAACATGGAAAGGGTTTTACGATTTTGAGGTCGCCCTCTATTTAAAGAAATTATTTATTTTAGATTGGACTAGGTACATGCTGCTTTGTGTGTTGGCTTTTAGTATTCAAATTATGGTTAACCACAAATATCTTGGACATTTTTTGATGATATTATATTTCTTATTTGGCATTTTTGCGGGACAACTCGGGCTTAATCATACGTTGTATTATTTTGGGTCAGGTTCTGGTGCACCATACTCGGATATGAATGGTTATACCCCATATTTAGAAAGATTAATTACATATAAACTATATTGGATATCTTTTAGTGCTTTAATTATAATTGTGTCAAATCTATTCTGGGTTAGAGGGTCATATGGAGATTTTAAGTCAAGACTAGAGATAGCTAAAAATCGTATAAATAAGTTTTCTATCATCGGAATTTCAATCTCACTTATTTTATTTATTTCATTCGGCAGTTATATATTTTACAATACGAATATTTTGAATGATTATCATCAACCAAAATATTATGAGAAATTGGCGGCAGAATATGAAAAAAAATATAAGAAGTATAAAGATAACAAGTTTCCAAAGATCACTTCCATAAATGGCGAAGTGCACCTGTTTCCCCAAGAATCTAGACTTGAGTTTAGTGGGTCATATATATTAAAAAATAAGACAGAAAATAGTATTGATACTATTCACTCAAATTTTAATGCTAGGTTTCCTTATGAACAATATTCCTGGTCAGTGGATAATAAGCGGGTAGTAAGGGATAGTATTTATGGCTGGGATACCTATGTGTTTGACCCTCCAATATCACCAGGAGATGAAATTATCTTGACCTTCTCTGGTAATAGACAAAGAAAAGGCTTTACAAATGGTGGCGTTGATATGACTGTGTTAGATAATGGAACCATGATATTCAGTTCTCAATTATTTCCGACTTTTGGTTATAGCAGTGATAGAGAATTATCCCAGAAGAGAAATAGAAAAAAATATGGATTAAAAGAAGATAAAGATCCTATGAGGGCATATAATGATGCTGAAGGCTTACAATATGGAATATTAGGCGATGATGCTGATTGGGTTGAATATGAAATGATAGTTAGTACAGATGTTGACCAAATAGCGATAACTCCAGGGTATTTAATCAAAGAGTATGAAGAAAATAATAGAAAATTCTATCATTATAAAATGGATAAGCCGATACATAATTTATTTGCATTTGTGTCTGGTAGATATCAGGTTATGCAAGAGGTATGGAATGGAATAAAGCTTGAGATCTTTTATCATCCAAAACATAGTTATAACCTTGCAACAATGATGGACGGGATGAAAAAATCTATAGAATATTATTCAGAGTTATATGGCCCATATCCTTACGAACAGTGTAGAATAATAGAATTTCCTCGCTATTCATCCTTTGCTGTATCATTTCCTAATACTATACCTTTTTCTGAATCAATTGGATTTGTAATGGACGTAGATCCAAATGATCCTGAAGACTTAGATATGCCTTTTTGGGTAACTGCTCATGAAATGGGTCATCAATGGTGGCCTCATCAAACTGCTGGGGGAAATGTTCAAGGTTCAGCATTTTTGAGTGAGGGCCTATCTGAATATTCAGCAGTCTCTTTACTTGCAAAAGAGAAAGGCGAGAAACAGCTAAGAAAATTTCTAAAATATGAATTGGACAAATATTTGATGGGCAGAGCAATGGAGAGTAGGCATGAGCCAAGTATTATGAAAACTGAAGGGCAGCAATACATACACTATAATAAAGCCGGCCTAATGATGTATACCTTATCTGATTTCATTGGTAAGGATAAGTTTAACAAAGCCCTAAAAGCATTTATGGACATTTATAGGTATAAGTCGTCACCTTACGCTGATATTGGAACGTTTGTTAAAATGATAAAAGAGGAAACTCCTGAAAACCTGCAATATCTTGTTGATGATACATTTTCTAAAATTACCTTGTATGAAAACAAGGCAAAAAGTGCTACGGCAAAGCAAAATGTTGATGGAACATATGAGGTTAAATTTACGGTGGAAGCAAAAAAGGTATTCTCCGATAGTTTAGGAAATCAAACCAATGCAAAATTGAATGATTGGCTTGAGGTTGGTGTCCTAGGTGAGAGCGATTTAAATGGAGAAAAGATTGAGATTCCCATCCTAATTGAAAAAGTTCTTATCACCGATTCATTGACAACTTTTACATATAATATAGACCAAAAACCAATTAAAGCTGGGATTGATCCAATGAATAAGTTTGTTGATCGGATTGTTGATGATAATCTCATAAAAGTAGAATTCTAACGTCACACGCTTCCATTTAATGACTCTGAGACCTTTTTTGTAAAATTAAGTCATTGTAAATTATACTTATCAATTTTCGTTGAAATTAAATATTTTAAAAAGGGGAGGCATTAATGTCAAACTGGGATAAAGACAGTTTTATCGAACATATGCGTGAGAATTGTAGTAGGGAAATTGCAAAAATTGGTGAAGCAATTATACAATTTGCTGAACAACATGCTTCAGATATTAGCTGGGGTAGGGGTACTGATCATGGGACTATGACATACAGGTGTGATAGTGATGATGGTAATCTGCCTCTTTTTCATATGACTTCTATTGGACAATTAAATCTTCAGATTAACTTTATGCGCAGTAAAGAAATTCCTCCCATGGTCATTCGGGACGTTGTTATAAAATTAGAATCTAACTTTTTGATGGATTATGATGAAGATGGATATCCGAGCGATGTATTTGTTTCAATGGAAGATTTATTCCATACGCAAAGTCAAGTTGATAAGTTTATTAAGACTATGGAAGGCGCTACATATAGGTTAAAACAATAATTACTTTATTATTTATATAACTTTCCTCTGTTTTCCTCTTCAAAAAATGCGATATATATTATTTATTTTCGCAATAATTAATATTGGCATTATTCAAGCCAAAACAAATAATACCGACGAATTGCCTATAGGATTAACTGAACATGAGAAAAATAATATCAATATCATATATGAAATGGGCAGAGAAACTGACCCTCCCATTGCACCATTAAGGAATATAGCTGAATTCGAGCGTATGAGTGGCGTTCTTATTCGTTATCCGCTTGGGATATCTCTTGAAATAGTTAGGGAATTAGCTGAGGATATAAAAGTTTACTGTTTAGTATCATCATCGCAACAAAATAACGCTATTAGTTCATTTGAAAATGCGAATGTAAATATGAACAATGTTGAATTCATCCTTGGCTCAACAGATAGCTATTGGATAAGAGATTATGGCCCTTGGTGGGTTGTGGATGGGAGCGGGGATGTTTGTGTTGTGGATTTTACATATAATAGACCTAGGCCAAATGATAACGACGCACCATTTAAAGTATCTGAGTATTTAAATGCTCCTTATTATTCTACAGATCTGGTTCATTGTGGAGGTAATTATATGACGGATGGACTTGGTACTGCTGCTTCGTCTGATTTAGTGTATTCAGAAAATGATGAAACCGATCAGCAAATAAATGATCTAATGGAGTCTTACTATGGCATTGATACCTATCATGTCCTTCCAGATCCAAATAATACATATATAGATCATATAGATTGTTGGGGGAAATACCTCAGTCCAACCAAAGTATTGATAAGAGAAGTCCCGCAAAATCATCCGCAGTATAATGAGATTGAATATGTGGCAAGCTATTTTTCTGAATCTCTTACAGAATGGGGATATCCTTGGGAAGTGCATAGAGTCTATACACCGAACGATCAGCCATACACTAACTCACTCATTTTAAATGAAAAAGTGCTTGTTCCAATAATGAATAGTAGTTGGGATGGCGATGCAATTAATGCATATGAATTAGCTATGCCTGGTTATGAAATCATTGGAGTTACAGGATCATGGGAGTCTACAGATGCATTGCATTGTAGGGTTAAAGGAATTCCTGATTTAGATATGTTGCAACTATTTCATAACCCACTTGGAGATACAATTGATTCATTTATCAATGAAGGATATATGATAAATGCTGTGATAGATGATATAAGTAAAACAGGCATTGTTGATGGTTCAGTAAAAGTATTCTGGAAAACTGAAGCAGAATTTGAATATGATTCAACTGATCTTTACTTATCATTGGTCCCAGAAGAACCAAATACATATACTGGCTTTTTGCCTCCACAACTCTATGGGTCTAAGATAAAGTATTTTATTCAAGCGCTAGATAGTTCGGGGAGGAAAGAAAAACATCCAATGGCAGGATATCATTCGTTTTTTGCTTTACCAACAGATATTTGTAATAGTTGGTCTTTAGGAGATGTAGATAATTCTGGTGAATTAAATATCATAGATGTGATTTTACTTTCTGAGCTTATTGTGTATGGAAATTCCTCGGGTCTATGTTGTGACTTTGTTGCGGATATAAATGAAGATGGTGAATTAAGTATAATTGATATAGTTAATCTTGTTAGTATGGTTGTTAATCAATAAGTGAAAATGCATAATCGGCCTTACGATATTATTGTTTTTGGTGTAACTGGGTTTACTGGAAAACTTGTGGTCGAATATCTGATAGAACATTACGGTGTAAATAATGAATTATTTACTTGGGCAATAGCTGGTCGTAATGAAGATAAGATTAAAAAAGTAATTGAAACATTAGCAGCAAAAAATGATCAAATAAAAAAAATAAAATTTTTTATTGCTGATAGTTTTGATGAAAAATCTCTTGATCATCTTTCTAAATCTGCAAAAGTTATTATTTCCACAGTAGGCCCATATATCAAATACGGCAAAAATTTAGTATCTCATTGTGCACATAATGGAACTCACTACTGTGATTTAACAGGGGAGGTGCCTTTTATAAGAGAATCAATTGATGCATATGATAAAGTAGCAAAAAAGAATGAATGTAGAATTATCCATAGCTGTGGTTTTGATTCTGTTCCTTCCGACTTAGGAGTTTTATTTCTTCAGTCTGAAGCTAAAAAAAAGTATGATCGTTTTTGCAGCCACATTAAATATTATGTGCGAGCAACTAAGGGTGGTTTTAGCGGGGGCACTATAGCAAGCATGATCGCCATTTCAAACTACATTAAATCAAAACCAAATTTGTCAGGATTATTAGGAAATCCATATGCACTGAATTCACATATATATACAGGCCCATCTGTTTCAAGTCTGAGATCAGTTGTTTGGGATCAGGATGTTGGATTATGGACTGCACCCTTCATAATGTCTGGCATTAATACAAGAGTTGTGAGGAGATCAAACGAGTTATTAGGTTTTATGTATGGTAATGAATTCATTTATACGGAAGTAACTTCATTTCAAAAAGGCATTATGGGATATTTGAAGTCCTATTCAATGCTGATTTTTTTAGGATTAACAAAATTTTTAATGAGTTTTAAACCAACTTTTTGGCTTTTAAAAAATTTTTATCTGCCAAGTCCAGGTGAGGGTCCTAAAAAGGAGAAAAGAGATAATGGATTTTTTAAAATTTTATTAAATGGATACGTAGATGGTAATCATATCAGTTGTACTGTAACTGGTGATAAAGATCCTGGATATTCTGGGACAGCTATAATGATTACTGAGTCCGCGCTTAGTATTATATTAAATAATGAAGAAATACCAAAAAAATTTGGTGTTCTGACACCTGCATCAGCAATAGGAAAAATATTAATTAAAAGATTGAAAACTAAAGGTATAATATTTAAAGTAAATTAAATGAAATATAGACAGCGTATGAAATTAACAAATACAATATACATCTTGACTTTAATGCTTTTAATTGGTTGCTCAAATAATGTTATTGATGAAGATGATCTCATTGAGAAGGCATCACTAAAGTATTTAAATAATCATGATGAACCATATACCGGAGCGATAAGTAGCAAATTTGAAAATGGCAATAATAAAATTATTGGTCAATATAAAGATGGGAAAAGAGTAGGTAGCTGGACGTTTTTTTATGATAGCGGTTCCAAAAAAGAAGAAGGAAGCTATTTGGATGGTAGCATGGAGGGTGAGTGGACATCTTATTCAAAAGATGGTATAATAGTTTCTAAAGGGGAGTATGTAATTAGTAGGAAAAATGGTTTGTGGAAATATTGGTATAATGATGGAAATAAAGAAAAGGAAATCCAGTTTGTTGATGATAAGCGAAGTGGAAAATCAATGACTTGGTTTTCAGACGGTAAACAAAAAACTTCAAGTAATTATATCACAGGCAAGTTAGATGGAGAATTTTTAGAATGGGACAAAGATGGTAAAAAAATATCTGAAGGCTATTACAAAAATACGAAAAAATGGAGCGGGTTTTTTGGAGATGATCATTATTTGGAAGGGCGGAGGGGATCTTTAGTCAGAAATTTTTATAAAAATGGTCAAAAAAAGGCTGAGGGAATTTTGATTGATGGAATTAAAAATGGTAATTGGTCAGAGTGGTATGCTAATGGATATAAAAAATATACTGGTACTTATAAAGATGGCAAAAAGGATGGAAGATGGATTGAATGGAATCAGAGTAAAGAAGAAATAATTAATGGTTTTTATAAAAACAATGCTCCTTGGAGAGGGCAGTTTGAAAACTTTTTTTATAGTGAAGGGCGTATAGCTCAAGAATACAATGAGTATTTTGAGAACGGGGAAAAAAAGATAACAGGTACATTTGTAAATAATAAAAAATCTGGCGAATGGATTGAGTGGTATTCAAATGGGCAAAAAAAATATATTGGAAACTTTTTAAATGGCAACAGACATGGATCATGGGTTGAGTGGGATGAAAGCGGAAATGAGATCATTGATGGTGAGTATAAGTCCGGTCAAAAATGGAATGGACAATTTGGAGGCAAAAATTATGTCAGCGGATTATTAAGACAAGATTTTGTAGAAAAATATCCCAGTGGCGCTTTGAAATCATCAGGCGTATTAATTAATGAAGTTAAAATCGGACAGTGGAGTTTTTGGTATGAAAATGAGGTCATAAAAGAGTCTGGATTTTTTACTAATGATATTAAAGATGGAGAATGGGAGGGCTACTATGAGAGTGGAAATAAAAAATTTATTGGAAATTTCAATAATGGCAAGAAAGATGGTAACTGGATTCAATGGTATGATGATACTCTAAAGCAATCTGAAGGTAGCTATAATCTGGGTATTAAAAATGGCGAATGGATAGAGTGGGATGATAAAGGTAAAGTAATCGTTAGTATTAAGTACATTGACGGGGAGAAATGGACTGGAAGATATAAAGAAATATTTTATTTAGAAGGAGTAGAGAAAAAAGGTGTTGTCATTAATTATCCTGATGGTCAAGTTAAAGAGGAAGGTATTATTTTTAATGATACAAAGGTTGGTAGATGGACAGAATATTTTGATAATGGGAAAAGGAAAAATACTGGATTATATATTGCCGGTAAGGAACATGGTAAATGGTATTATTGGTATAAAAGTGGTAAAAAAGAAAAAGTTGGAGTATACCAAAATGGTATAAAAGATGGTTTATGGAGGGGATGGTATTTTAATGGAAATCAATTTTTTGAACGAAATTATAAAAATGGTGAAAAAGATGGAAAGTGGACTTGGTGGTTCGATAATAACCAGGTAAAATATTCTGGATTTTATAAAGATGGTATAAAAAACGATAAATGGATAGAATATGATCAAAGTGGTGATTTAAATATTGATGGTACGTATAAAAATGGGAACCCATTCAATGGTTTATTTAAAGGAGAGTTTTATTTTGATGGTGAAAAGGCAGAAGAAAAAATAAATTATTTTTCAGATGGGGGTACTACTGCAGAAATTTCAAGTAAAGGGTTAACAATTAATAATGGCAATATAAAAATAGGTCAATGGAATTTTTACCATAAAGATGGTTCTAAGAAAAGCAGAGGTCGTTACGATAATAATAAGAAAAATGGTGAGTGGGTATATTGGTATAAAAGTGGTGATAAAGAAAAGGCAGGTGTTTTCAATGATGATCTAAAGAATGGTAAATGGGAGGGATGGTATTTTTCAGGACAGAAGTTTTATGAAAGGTCATATGTTTCAGATAAAAAAGAAGGTGAATGGATATGGTGGTATAGTAATGGAAAAATGAAGTATAAAGGCTTATATCTAAATGATAAAAAAGATGGGAAATGGCAGCAATGGGATGAGTCTGGCGAGATTGAAATTAATGGAACGTATTATAATGATATAAAATGGACAGGCAATTTTAAAGATGGTATGTACTTCAAAGGCAAAATGGCCAGTAAGGTTGAAGAGTATCATGATAATGGTTCTCTAAAAGCTGAAGGCATGCAAATCGGGGACATAAAATTAGATAGGTGGGAATATTACTATGAGAATGGTAATAAGAAAGAAAATGGCATCTATAAAGAAGGCGAAAAAAATGGTGAATGGTCCACATGGTACAAAAGTGGAAAGAAAAAAGATATTGGATCTTACATTAATGATAAAAAAGATGGTGGATGGAGAGCGTGGTACTACAATGGGCAAAGGTATTATAAAAGAAATTATAAAAATGGTCAAAAGCACGGATCTTGGACGTGGTGGTATGATAATGGCCAAAAGAAATATCAAGGCAATTACGATAATGGTAAAAAAAACGGAGAATGGTTTGAATGGACGAGTAATGGAGAATTAGTAATTAGTGGTTTTTATAAAAATGGGAAAAAATGGGATGGTGTGTTTAAAGGTATTAAATATTCTTCTGGGAAAAAAGTAAGTTCCTAGACTCTTAATATTATTGCATATTATTTAAATGGATACTGGTCTTCGATTCGCGGCAATAGATATTGGCAGTAATGCTATAAGGCTTTTGTTCGCTAGGATTATTGAAAATGGTAATGATAAACCATTCTTAATAAAAGAATCTCTTATTAGAATGCCTCTGAGGTTAGGGCAGGATGTTTTTATTGATGGTGAAATATCAGCTATAAATTCTAAAAAATTTTTAAAAACGATGAAAGGGTTTAAAGATCTCATTGATGCATATGAGCCAATTAGTTATAAGGCATGTGCAACCGCAGCCATGCGCAATGCAAGAAATGGACAGGGTCTTGTATCTACAGTAAAATTAAAAACTAATATTAAAATTGAAATCATTGATGGCTCTAAGGAGGCAGCATTGATTTTATCAAAAAATATTAATCAATACCTCAAAGCTAGTACGAACTATATTCATATCGATGTTGGGGGAGGTAGTACCGAACTCTCAATAATAAACAAAAAAAAAGCAAAAATATCTAGATCATTTCCAATAGGATCTGTTAGGTTGTTGCAAGGGGAAGTGAATGATGCTTCCTGGCAACAAATGAGGAGTTGGATTAAAGATAATATAAAGAATATAAATGTAAATAAAGCTATCGGTAGTGGCGGGAATATCAACAAAATTGCTTCTATGCTTGGCAAAAAAAAAGGTAAGCATGTTGAATATGATCAAATCAAAGAAATTATAAAAAAGATAAAAATAAAAAACTACGATCAGCGCATTACTCAATTAGGGCTTAGACCTGATAGAGCAGACGTGATTGATTATGCTAGTAAAATCTATTTAAAAAGTATGAAATGGGCCGGTGTTAGGAAAATATTAGTTCCTCAGTCAGGTTTAGCAGATGGCATCATTGAAGAACTATATGATAGATATAAAACAGATTAATTAAAGTTTGTTAAAATCAAAAAAAAGAAGTTTCAGCCCTAATGTACCGATAATGGTATGGGATGGAGAATGCTCTTTTTGTAAAAAGTTTGCTGATCGTTTTGAAACTCGTTCTAAAAATTTAATAGAATTTATTCCATATCAATTGCTTAGCGAAAAGTATCCCAACTCTCCAGTTTACGACTATCAAAATTCAGTATATTTTTTAGAAAATTCCGGATCAACTAGCGGTGCAGAAGCAATATTCAACTATTTTAAAAAAATTGGAATAAAATGGCCAAAAATACTTTATAATAAATTTAAATTTTTTCGGCGTACAACTGAATTTTTTTATCGACTAATTGCAAATAATAGAAAAGTTGCAGGGGTATTGGGAACATTTTTTTTCGGCTCTAATTTTTTAAAAGATACATTTGGTATAAGTAGTTGGCTTTTCGGCAGGTTTCTAGGTTTAGTGGGGCTGATTGCTTTTTTATCTTTTTGGTTTCAAGCTGAGTCACTTATTAGTTCAAAAGGTATCATTCCATTTGGTGACGACCTTAATCAAGTAAAATCCTATATCTTTAAATATAATCTAGAAATTTCAAAATGGCTCATTCGGCCATCTCTTCTGTGGATTTCTATGACGGATATATGGCTTAATGTTGTGATATTAATCGGAATTTGCAGCTCCTTTTTATTAATTGGTGGTTTGATTCCTCATATAGCAATTATGTTATCTTGGATTAGTTATTTATCCATAGCGGTTGTTACTGAACCGTTTCTTAATTTTCAATGGGATGCATTATTATTAGAGACTTATTTCTTGTCATTTTTTCTTGTGCCATGGAAACTGAACCATAACAGAAATAGTTTAGCTAATCCTCCGGCTCTTGGAAGATGGTTATTATGGCTTTTAGCTTTTAAGCTAATGTTTGAGTCTGGAGTAGTAAAATTTACATTTTATGGAGAAAGGGGCTTTAATGCGTGGAGGGATCTTACTGCTTTAAACTATCATTTTTGGACCCAACCTATCCCATCATGGATAAGCTATTACATTGATAAGCTGCCAACAATTTTTGATAATGCTGCTTTGATATTTACCTACTTATGTGAACTGATAATTCCTTTTTTTATTTTTTTTCCGAGAAGGTTAAGGCGTTTTTCTGCAATTATTTTAATTACTTTTCAATTATTAATACTATTATCGGGTAACTATGGATTTTTTAACATTCTTACGATAGCAATTTGCATCACACTATTTGATGATCAATTTTTAAATAAGGTCTTTAAAAATAATTTTTTTATATCTTCATCAGGTTTCAACAGAATGATCAAATATAAAAAAATTAGATTTGGATTTTCTTTAATAGTGTTAGTTTGTTTTTTATACACTTTTAAAATATTTCTTTATAGGGATTTTCAGGGCAATAATCCACAAAATATTAATAAAACTGATAATCATTCTTCACTTGGACAAAAAATTATAGATGTTGCTCGAGTATCAAGATCAATGAATGCATATGGTCTTTTTAGAGTTATGACTACGACTAGACCTGAGATCATTATCGAATTACAAGGTCAAGATAGTACATGGAGTGATGTCAATTTTAATTATAAGCCAGGTTTAGAAAACCAAAGACCAAAGTTTTTTCTTCCTCATATGCCCAGGCTTGATTGGCAAATGTGGTTTGAAGCATTATACTTAGAAAGATTAGTAAACAACCCTTTTGAATATGCAACTTATCAAAGGTTTTTAACAGTTATGGTAAAGGATGATATAACTTATTCGAATTTAAAAATGACTGACTTCTTGAATGATGACTCTAAGAAAGTTTTAGAAAAATTGCCATTTAATGAGCAGCGTACATTTATAACGAGATTAAACAGGAGTATAAACATTCATTTAAATAGCTCCTACTGGTTTGCAAGGGCATTATCAAAAATGGTAAATGATAACAATAGTTATTTAAACATAGATAGACAGAAAAGATATACAAATATTAAGATAAGTTTGAAAAGCTATTCTTTTGATCATTCTAAAGCCAACACTAAAAATTGGTGGAAATTTAATTCTGAAAAAAATACATCATTTTTAATAAAACTCTAATAATTATCAAAATATTTAACAATAAAATGAAAAGAGAAAAATATGAAGTATGTTAAAACTTTCGCTCTAATAGCAGGCATTATTTTATCTAACATATGCTTTCCTCAAGATAAAAATGCGCCTAACGATAGTAAAAAAGAGAGTACAAATAAAGCCCCTAAGGCTAATGCAGGAGACGATATTAAAGCTTTTCCTGGTGGAACTATCCCAATTAGTGGGGAAGGCTCTCTAGATCCCGATGGAGACAGAATAAAATATATATGGTCTTTTCCTCCATCATTGATCTTTGAGGATAGTTACAAGTATCATAGATCAGACAGAATCAAAATTCATAAAAACCCAGATGATAATTCTATTGAGACCATTGAGACATATACTAGGGCTTTTCTTTTAGATGTACCTGAGTTTTCTCCAGTAGGGTCAAATTATGAAATTAACCTAGTTGTTAAAGATCCTGAGGGTTTATCTTCTAAAGACTCATTTATTTTAGAAGTGATAATGCCAGATAGTTCGCAAATATCTGATAAAGAAAATGATGATATTATTATAATTGAAGATAAAAACAGAAAAGAAGAACAGCAATATTACAAAATATCGATACAAGCAGTTTCTTCCAATACTATTGTACCAATGCAGGAATCAGCAATTAATTATATGATCTATAATATCTTAAAAGATTTTGGAATGAATAATATTATCGACCCAACAGATTATATGCCAGATACTCTTTATGAAATCAAGGAAATGGATAATACAAAAGATGCTATTCAATCTCGATATAACTATACCTGTTTCACAGATTCTTGCGCATCACAAAATGCTATTATGCAAAAAGCAACTCACGTACTAGCATGGACATTTAATGATCATAGTTCGTTATCTATGAAGTTTTTTGATCCAAAGGAGTATTTAATAAAAAATAAAGAATTCTCCTGGAGAGCTTTTTCGCTACCAATTGACCCCGAAAGAAATGAATTGATGAAGCTTCCAAGTTCAATAGCTATAGATAAAAATGGAGATTTAATTATTGCAAGTTCTAATAACCATAGTATCTATAAAGCTGGTTTGGATCAAACATTCGAGGAATACATAGCTGGGATAGTGTACAATAGGGAGCTTATTAACCCATCAGGTATTGATGTGGGCACAGATGGAAAGGTTTATGTCTCAGACAAGGACAATAATAGAATCTTTGCGAAAGAAAAAAATAAATATAAAAATATAATGGATTCAAACTCTGGACTTAAGAGCCCCTCAGCTCTAAGAGCTCTAAAAAATGGTTCCATAGTTGCGGTATGTGATGATGGCCAATCTGTAAAGAGAGTAAGTTCAAATGGGAGAATCTCTACATTACTAGAGCCTGGCATCGTTTCTGGAATGACTGATATAGCTGTATATCAGAATTCTGATATATATATTGTAAGCCCATACGAAAATAGAGTTTTAAAAATACTTTCTAGTAGTAAAGTTGAATTGGTTGCTGGTGCAGACAAAAATAAAGGATTAAAGGGCAATAACATTCCTGCAAAAGAAGCTAAGCTGTTTAAACCAGTTTCAATCGATTTTGATAATAAAGGCAACCTTTACATTGCTGAAAAAGAGAAAGGCTATTTAAGGATAATTAATTCTGATGGAGTTTTGAACAGAGTAGCTGGAGGAGGGAGTGAAATAAATCTAGATGGGCTAACTAGTACCAATGATGTTGATTTAAAAAATGTTACAAAAATTAGGATAGGTAATGGTCCAAAAATCTACCTATCACTAATGGTTGATAATTCCATTATATGTATAACCCCAACTGAAAACTATAATTATATTGGTTCAGATTTATTAATGACCCCGATGCATATAATTAATAAAAATGGTATTTCAGGGTTAGAATCTCATTTTAAATCAGTACTTCCTAAAATATTAAAAGGCTACATGCCAAAACAGAAAATACCAATTTCAAAAAGATTAAAGAGTATTAACAAAAATATTTCAGATTATTTTAGTGAAAGACCTTTGTTATTTGCAGTTTTACTTTTTGGTGGACTCCAAGTTTCATCAGAATTATCAAATAACGGAGAGCTTGGTACGCCGCCTGACTGGCCCTTTTAGATTAATTTTTTAAAAATATCATCGTTTTTAATGAGGAGTAAATCATGAGAAAACATATTTATCTAATGCTAATTATTTTGATGCCAATTTTTGCACAAAAGTCAAAGTGGGAAATAGCAGAATCAAAACAAATCGTTGTGCCTGAAAAAAGTATTAGTGAGACTAATTCAACTTCAGTGCCTAGAAGAATTTCTTATCAAGGTTTTCTAACAAATGAAAATGGGCAACCAGCAAATGATATGCTTTATAACGTTAAGTTTCGATTATATCGCGAACTTGAGGGAGGTAACCATTTCTGGGAAGAATCTCAAATGATATTTGTAAAAGATGGCTTTCTATCTGCTACTATTGGTTCTTCCAATGAAATAAATGAAGTCCCTAGAACTACATATTTAGAAATTGAAGTTGGAGGGAGTATACTTGACCCTCGTCAAGAAATGACTTCAGTTTTCTATTCTGTGATATCTGATACATCCTACTTTGCTAAAGGCTATACAAAAACAGACGATTTAGCACCTGTTGCAATTTCAGGAAAATATTCTGACCTTATCAATCTCCCAGATACGTTATCAGCTGAATTATTTATAGGAAGCGCATCAGGGTTAACAGGCATTTTAGCTGATTCTGTCGGCGTATTGAGTGGTAATAGCCCTTTAGTTTTTGAGGGAGAGATTTATGATAATAATCAGATATCTTTAAATATTGAAGAACCAAGTGAAGACCACGAGATAGTAATACCTAATGTAAGTGGGACGATAATCACTACTGGAAATGATGAACTTATAGATGCTGTAGGTGTAATCAACTCTGGAATATGGATGGGTGGTGAAATTGAAGATTCATTCATTGATAATGATCTAGATATTTTAGGGGGAGTTATAGATAATACACCAATTGGTGATTCTATTCCGTCCACTGGTAATTTTAGCAGTCTTACTTCTCAGAATGGCTTATTTTTTGATGGAGGAGATAATTTTCTTTCAAATGATGAATTATTATTATTGGACAGTGCCTTGTTTGGAGAGGCATCTGAAAATAAAGTTCTCGTAACTGATAGCAATAACGATATTTCAGGATTAAGAAATATCAATGCGTCAGGAGTAATTACTGCTGATTCTTTTGCGGGGATGTTCATGGGCGATGGCTCTGGTATCACAGGAGTAAGTGCATCAAGCGTTGGTGACCTCATTGGAAATAGTCCTTTAGTTTTTGAAGGAGAAAATAGTGATGATTTTCAAACAACAATTCAAGTTGAAGAGCCAACCTCAGATCAGATAATTATGATTCCAAATGTAACTGGAACTTTATTAACTAGTTCTAATGATTCAATAATTGATGCTGTTGGCATAATAAACGAAGGAACATGGCAAGGTAGTCCTATCCAAGATGATTATATAGCTAATGATCTTACGGTTGAAAATGGGAATATTAATTCTACATCAATTGGAATGTCTTCCCCAGATTCAGGCAGGTTTAGTTCCCTTGAGTCTGTAAATGGCATAACACTAGGAAATGGTGTAATAAATATTAGTCCTGATGAAATGAGCTCCATTGATGGCGCTATAATTGGTACCGCACTACCAAACAAAGTTTTAATTCCTAATGAAAATTCTTCAATAAGTGGTCTCAATAGTTTATTAATAGAAGAAAACTTTTTTACCGCCTTTGCTACGATTGATGATATTCTGCTAGATGGTGCAACGATTGGTCATACAGATGATACGGACTTGGTTACGTTATCGAATGGTACGGTAACGGTTGCAGGCACGTTGGCAGCGACAACGTTAACGGGTGATGGTTCTGGTATTACGGGTGTATCTGCAAACTCACTTAAGTCGGATGATATCACAGAAGGTGATGCAGCGGTAACGATCAGCACTTCTACCGGTGCAATTAATTTAACTCCAGCAACTGGTTCAGCAGTTGTACTGGATGGTAGCGTAAATGTAGATGGTGGTGCGGTAACTGGTGCCAGTACGATCACTGCATCTGGTGCGATCACGGGTGGTAGTGTAACCGATGGTACCGCTACGATGACTAGTGGAGCACTAAGTGGTGTGACCACGATCACAGGATCTGGTTTAGCGACGGTTGGTTCTTTAGATGTGGATGATGTATTAGTCGATGGTGCAACGATTGGTCATACAGATGATACGGACTTGGTTACATTATCGAATGGTACGGTAACGGTTGCAGGTGAAATAACTGCTACTACATTAGATATCGGAGGGACAAATATTACTGCAACCGCTACTGAAATAAATATTTTAGATGGTGCGTTAAAAGAAAATAATTCAATATGGATTGGTAATGATCCCTCCTCCACAACAGATAATGCACTAAATAGTGTCGCATTTGGAAAAACTGCGTTGGACGCAATTACAACTGGTGATTATAATACAGCTTTTGGTTATGATGCTTTGACGAACCAAACCACTGGTAATAATAACGTTGCAATTGGGTATGAAGCTTTAAGGGACAATAGCACAACTAGCCAAAATGTGGCAATTGGTATGAGCGCGCTACAAGAGTCAAATGCTGCTGGTAATGTTGCTATTGGTGCAAATGCTATGAGAGGAACTACAAATACAGCAATAACAGGTGGCGAAAATGTCGCAGTTGGTAGTTCTGCTTTAAAGTTAAACATTGGAGGTGCTTCAAATACAGCGATTGGAAAAGCTAGTATGGGTAATAATACAGATGGTAATTATAATGTTGCCGTAGGTAAAGGAAGTTTGAATGATAATACTGAAGGCTCAAACAATACTACCTTAGGCTATCATTCAGCAAATACAGGTACTAATGATATTACTACTGGTGAAAATAACACATTAATTGGTGCATCTACTGCAGCTTCAGCTGCAGCAGGTACAAATCAGACTGTGATTGGCTATGGGTCTTCGGGCCAAGCGAATAATTCTGTTACTCTTGGTAATGCAGATGTTACAGCTGTTTATATGGCTCAGGATGCAGGCGCAACAGTCTACGCAGCTGGAATGGTTTTAGGCGGCACTTCTGTTACGAGTACTGCAGCTGAAATAAATATTATAGATGGAGGTACATCAGCAACATCTACTACTATAGTAGCTGCAGACAGAGTAGTTTTAAATGATGACGGTACTATGAAACAAGTTGCTATGTCAGATGTAGCTACTTACGTAGGATCTATCTCAAGTTTAGAATCATTATATGATGCTAAATCTGGCGGTACAAACTTTACAGAATCATTACTCATCGGCCATGAAACTACAGGGACCTTAAATGCATCAGAGTATAATACTGGAGTTGGTAGAGGTTCTTTGGATGCATTATCAGAAGGTGATAATAATACAGCCCTTGGGTACAATTCTTTGAGCGCAAATACAACAGGCTCTGATAATATTGCAATAGGGTACAATGCATTAGTTGCCAATACCACAAAAGGACAGAACATTGCCATTGGAAGAGATGCTCTTAAAGTTCAGACAGACGGAGGTGAATTCAATGTAGCTGTCGGTACTTATTCGTTAGATGAAAATACATTTGGAGACAAAAATGTTGCTTTGGGTTATGTTGCACTAGGTAAGAACACTGAGGCTTCCTATAATACTGGTATCGGTACGGAATCTTTAAAGTTAAATACTACTGGAACAAATAATACTGGTCTAGGATATGCAGCAGGCGATGTAGTGTCTACAGGGTCTCAAAACGTTTTAATTGGTGCTAGCACTGATCCCGGCGCAGCTGATGCAACAAACCAGACAGTAGTTGGTTACGGCGCAACTGGGCAGGCTGATAACTCAGTGACGTTAGGTAATGCTGATGTGACTGCAGTCTACATGGCTCAAGATAAAGGTGCTACAGTATATGCTGCAGGTTTTAGTCTTGAAAATGATGAGACGGTAACTAATTCAACAGATGGAACTGTTTTGATAAATGGTACAGTAGCCTCTGGTACAGGTAGTGCTTCAGGGGTTTTTACTTCGAATGGAGATAATGATTTAGTTTTACAAACAGGCAATTCAACAACTGGGTCGATTACAATTACTGACGGTTCTAATGGTGATATTACTTTAGCTCCAAATGGCACAGGAAAAACAGACTTCAATGATAGTCCCCTTACTGGTTTTGGAGCAGATATAAGTAGTGAATCAGGTACTTCAAAGACTCTTGCTGCTACTGACAATGGGACAATTATAAATTGCTCAAATGGTAGTGCGATAACTATTACAGTACCAACTAGTTTACCAGTAGGATTTAATTGTATGATTATACAAAGTGGTAGCGGGCAAGTCACGCTTAGTGCGTCTAGCACAACATTAAATAATAGAAATGGACTAAAAACAGCTGGTCAGCATGCAATAATGACATTAGTACACCTAGGAAGTAATGTTTTTGTCGTTTCTGGTGACACTGCATCTTAGACCTGAATTAATATGAATTTAAAATCTAATTTAATTTTATTATTTACGCTGTTAAGCTTTGTTCAGGTTCCTAGAGGGCAAGAATATAAGATTAGTGGTGCTCAAATTACATCAGGTCAAGTAGCAGCAAGCTCTAATCAATATCGTATTAGTTCTGGGACATCAAGTATGACATCTAATCCTACTATATCTGACTCCTTTTCAGTATCTCTAAGTATGATTGGTATTATTCAAACTATAAGTGTGATGCCACCAGATATTAACATAACGATGAACAACAACTTGTTTCAGACAAGAACATCAATAAATATAGTTGGTGTGCTTCAAGATGTGAACGGTGTCGCCTCAGCAAATCTTCACCTTCAAAAAGGAGGAGAAAATGAAGAAATTATTTTACCCATGGTTGCGTTAAATGATACATTATATCAAGTAACTATTCCAGATACGCTTGTAACCGTAAATAATTTCAGAGCATATATAAGTGGAATTGATAATTTAGAGATTACGGGAAATAGTAAATTATTTTACCCAACTCTATTATATGGTTCGAATGAATTAAATACATCAATAAAGAATAGCATTTATCCTGATGGAGTTCCTTCCAAAAAATGGAGGATGATCTCTTTTCCAGGAAGTATCAATGATTCAATTATTAGTAGTGCAAAAGATGATGACCATGTTTTTTATCAATGGGATGATTCAAATAGTGAGTGGGTTATTCCTAATGTGGTAAAAAGAGCTGAGGCTTATTGGTTTAAACATTTTTATGATAATTCCATTCTATTTAAATCAGATTCTGGCACAGCAATTTCTTTGCAACCTTATAAAATTGAATTAAAACAAGGGTGGAATATGATTGGAAGTCCTTTTGCTTCAACAGTTGAATTTGAAGCTAATTCAATTGAGGTTTCCGATCTATACTATTTTGGTGATAGCACAAATAAAGATGGTTGGTCAGTTGTATTAAAGGAGATGCAGCCTTGGGCTGGTTATGCAGTACATTCTAGTTCAGACACGTCAAGCATAACACTTAAACCATTTCCGAATGAAAATGTAAATAGGTCATCAGGAAAAAAAGTAAACCAAGAATGGACTATTCAATTTTTAGTTAAGGAAAAGAATTCCTTTGATAATTCAACTTTGATGGGTAGAAAGGAATCTGCTTTTGATGACATTGATTTTTCTGATACTCCCATGTTACCAAAGATCGAAAAGGAGGGCATTAATGCTGCACTATTTTTAAATGGACAAGAAAGCAAAAAATATTCTAGTGATTTTAGATCAATTGATGCGATAAATGGAGTGTGGGATTTACAAATCTTATCTGAACAAAATGTCGATAATATTGAACTAATGGTAAAAGATATTATTTCTTTACCAAAGGGAATTTCCATTGCAATGCTTGATGTGCAAAGGCGTATCGTTTTTACAAATATTTTTTCAAGAAAAATAATTTTTGATAAAATAGGAGGGCTGGAGTACGAATTCAAAGTAGTAGCTGGTGAATCAGGGTATGTTGATCAAATGATCAAAAATCTTCTAGAAATCATTCCAAATAATTTTTCTTTAAGTAAAAATTACCCGAATCCATTCAATCCAATAACTAATCTAGATTATTCTATTCCTAAGAGATCAAATGTAACTTTGCGAGTATTTAATATGATGGGACAAGAAGTGATAACGCTGATAAATGAAAAAAAATCTTATGGAAATTATTCTATTTCCTGGAATGGTTTAGATAGTAAAGGAGTTAATGTAGCATCAGGAGTTTACTTCGCAGAGCTAAGGAACCGAAATGAAAGAAGAATCACAAAAATGTTGTTAATGAAATAATAGATAAAAATCAGAGTGCGTTTTATTTTTATAAATTATTACTATTTAATAGGTCTTTACATTCACAGTGTGATATATGCTCAGTTTGCGCTTCCCACATTCCATGCTGTCCAAGCGAAAAATGTTTTCAATTACATTTTAGATTTAAACGGTTCTAATGAAGCAGCGTACGTAGATGATGATCCAGCTTTTGAAACAACAGCTTTTTCCATTCAAGCGTGGGTAGACCCAAGTAGCCTCCCTAGTACTGGAAATCAGGCATGGTTTGTAAATAAAAATAGAGTTTACAGAATGGGTTTAGATAATAATGGTGGAACTACAAAAATTATTGCTCAGCATAGGAGCGGTGGGACTTATGAGAATATCGAAGGATCAACATTATCAGACGCAAGCGGGGGTTGGTACCATGTTGTTTTTACTTTTGATGATTATTCGAATCGTTTAAGAATTTATGTAAATGGAATTAAAATTAATCAGGAATCATACTCAGGTAGTACCGTAAATCAAAATAGTGAATTCTCTATAGGTCGTAGATATGATACCAATGCAGGATATTATAATGGAAAAATTGATGAGGTAGCATACTGGAATACTGAATTAAGTGCTAATGCAATTGCCGCACTGTATAACAGTGGTACTCCTTTATCCGCATTGTCTAATTCTGGTAATTATACTAATTCTGGAAACCTTGTCATGTATTATCAATTTCAAGGAAATTTGAACGATTCACAAGGAAGTTTTAATCTAACTAACTATAGTAATAATATAGGTTCCAGTAATTATGTTTCCGAAACGATTGAATGAATATGAAATTTCTATAAAGATTAATTTTGTGTATTCTAACTTTTATAATTCCAGCGTCGTATTCTGGTAAAAACATAATTGTAAGCTAAAAGTAAATCCTTTTAACTTTATATACTTCAAACTATTGTAAATAATTTTTACAAGGTTATAACATTGTAAACTCATTGTCTTCCTATATTTATATAGCTAAATTGATTTACAACAATTATAGAGCATTTATGTTCTATTTATAGGCTTTTTTTAATGTTGTAAAAATTAATAAAAATAAAATACAACAAAATAATAATGGATTTTGAAAATTTAATATCTAATCTTATAGACCAAAAAGTCATTAAAGCAATTTCCAAGCCAATACCCAAAAAGATAATTTCATGTATTGGAGGAGATTCTTTTACTGCATCTGAAATTGCGGATAAGATATCTTTCCCAAAAGAGAAGATTTATTACCATATAAAAAAATTGGTTGCATTTAAAATACTAACGGTTTCAGAAACAAATGAAATTAAAGGTATCATTCAAAAAAAATACAGATTAGCCGAAATTTCTTCATCATTCAAAAAAGATAGGTTGTATGATGACATACATGAAAATGATTTATACATAAATGAAGAATTAAAAACCAAAATTGTAGAAAAAGAAACTGCATCAAAATTTGAATATGTTAAGGCTATTGCTAATAAAATGATGGGCAACAGCTCAGCTAGTGAAATTGTAATTCAGAAATATCAGATAAATTCTAAGATTAAAAAATTAAGCTCGGTCATTTTTAATACTCGCAATGATATTAACGCAGTTAAAGAAAAGATTGAATCTATCATTACTCAAATATCACTTTATAATGATTCAGATCAATTATATGCAAATCAAAAAAGACTTATCCAAGAGAATGAACAATTTTCAAAAAGAATAGATACCTATAAAAAAGATATTGCATTATCTAATGATAAGATCTCTATTATAAAAAAAAATTACAATGATGAAAAAATTAAACAGAGTATTACAATAAAGGAGTTGCTGACTAAAATTGAAGAGACTGAAAAAGAGCTTCTTATTCAATCAAATAAAAAAGATCAAATAGAATCTTATATCAAAAATATTTATGATGGGGATTCCATATTAAAAAATTATGAAAAGTTTAATTTTAAAAATGATCTTTCAGTTTTAAATATTAAGAAAAAGGATTTAAAAGAAGATATCACAAATAAAAAAATCCAAATAACATTGAGAGATGAAAAAATAACTCAAATTCAAAAAGCGATAGAACTAATCGCTGCTCAAACTGTTTCCTATGACAATGATTTGAATAATCTTTTACATCAAACGAAACTATTTGGTTCATCTGTAGATAAGGTTTTAAATAACAATGAATTACTTGAAAAGAACTTGGAAAATGAATTACTAGATCTTAACAATAGAAAAAAAGAGGTTGATGATAAATTGATTTTTCTAAATGAAAATATAAGAAGTAATCAGAAACAAATAAGTACTATAAGTAAATCAATTAAGCCGGATCACGCAGAGCTTAAGGGTCTAAGAGCTAAGCAGGAAAAATTATTGAAAAAACAATCAATAATTAGCTCTGACATTGATTCAATAAGCCAAAATAAAAAACAGTTAGTAAATGCACACAAGGATAAAATAGATGAATGCTTTGACTTATTGAAAGAAATTGAAATCGTAATAAAAAAGAATGAAACTTCAAAATTATCAGAACAATTAAAAACGCTTGCACAAAATAAGAAAAGTCTAAATTTTAAAAAAGACTTGCTTAAAAAGTCTATTAGCTCTTTACAAGAAGAATTATATCAAGACCAGTCTTTTGTTGAAAATTCTAAAACATTATTTCAAAAAGAATATAAAAAAGAGCTTTCAAAATACGATAGCATAAAGGGTAAAATTAAAAAAAGTGAAGATACAGTATTAGTAATAACGAGTGAAATTGAGGTTTTAAAAAGTCTGATAGATTTCCATAAAGCCGTCCTAGAATCTTTAAGGCTGTTTGAGAGCGACACATTTAAAATTAATTTTGATTCTAAAGCTATAGAAAAGAACAATGAGGACAGATCACTGGAAATAATATTAGACAGTTATACTAAAACTTTTAATTGGTCTGCTGCTCAACTAAAAAAAGCCAGCTCTAATTTTCATGAAAATAAGTTTATAAAGAACTTAGATGATAACGATATTTTAAAAGAATCAAAAATAGTGATCGATATATCTAGTTCACTACTTTCAATTCCCCAAAAACTTGAAGAATTAAATTTAAAATTAATTGAAACTAGAAAAAGCTCAATATCTTATTTAAAAGAACAAAATATTTTTCAGTCATGTAAGGAAGAAATAAAGACGTTAAATAAAGAGAAAAGTGATTTAAAGAAAAATGAAAGGCAATTAGTTTACCAAATTAGATCATGCGAAAAATCAATAAAAGTTTTAAATAAAGAAAAATTAAAAAATGAGGAATTATTAGAAAATATTCAGACATCAATTTCCAAGTTAAAAGAAAAATCTAAATTATTAAAAAATAATAAGATCGATTACGATTTTAAACATGTTGATGAAATTAAAAACATAGATAAAACAATAATTAATGTAGAAGCAGCAAATGAAGTATTAATAGAAAGCTTAAAAGAGCTGGACATAATAAATCAGAAAAGAGAAAAAAAATTAAAGATTTTCGAAAAATTGATTCATAGTATTGAAAAAGAAAGCGATAAAATTGATTCTGTTAATCATAAAATCAAATTAATTGAATTTGAAGACAAGAATATTAGTGAGCAAAAAAGTGCAGCGATTCAGAAAATAAGACTAGATATAGATAATTATGAAAGTTCGATAATTAAAAAGAAATCATGGATTAGTAGTTCACGTTTTGAGGAAAATCAAATTCTTGGTGAAATCAGATTATGGAAAAAAGAATTAAATAGGTTGAATGCAGAGAAAAAATTAATAAACAATGAAATTGAAAAATCACAGCAAGTTACGATTCAAAAAGAGGAAGAGGCAACATCTCGCAGAGACCACGTAATAAATAAAATAAGAAATGAAATGGATAAAGAATATGATCAAGAAATAATAAAGCAAAGCAAACTAAAGAAAATTTATTTAGATAACAGATCAAAAATACTTGATGAAGAAAATAAGATCATAACTGTCATAAAAATAAAAGAGAAAAACTTACTTGATCTGCATAAAAAAATATCTAGAGTGATAGAGAAAATTCAAAAATTCAATTTAACTAAAAAAAGAGAATTAGATAAATTTGAAAGAAAGATAAACCAATGTAAGGTATCAAAAGAAAAAATATCTTCTCGGCAAATCACTTTTAATCAGCAATTAAATGTAGAATTATCCTTGTGTAAGGATGTTGAAGTAAAACTAAAGGATAAAATACTTGAGGCTGCTTCTGAAGTAAAAGCATTAGAGGATAAAATAAGTTTTAAGTCTGGTAGTACATATGCAACTTTCATGAAGCAAACTATAGATATAGATGAAAGCCAAGCCAGCGTTTTAGTTAGTGATTCCATTTTAAATCATCAAAATTCTATTTCTCTCATTAAGAAAGATTTACGCTTTGAAAAACAAGAATTATCAAAAAAAATATCGATTCATAAAAAAGATATAAAAAAAATAAGATCAAAAATATCTTTGGCGAAAAAAGATATATTTACATTAAACAAAAAAATTAGTGCTACCGAAAAAAGTCAAAGAAAGTTTAATCTGCCATTGAGTAAACTCATTCAATCAAAGGAATTACTGGACAAGGAGAAAGACCTTGCTGAGAAATCTTTCATTAGCCTGCAGGTAAAGGAACAAGAAAATTTAGATGCTTTAGTTCAAAAAAGAACTGCCTTGGAGGACGAGTATAATAAGAATGCTAAAAAATTAGATAAAATCTACAAAGCAAAATTGAACGAGTTGAAAAATAGAATTAAAAACCAAGAAGATTTAAGATTAATGAAAATAAACCAGAACTCTAGAAATTTGAAAAAGGTTCTTGAAAAAACAGATCAAAGAATGAATAGAATTGATCAACTTATTGCAACCGGTGAGGAAGTAATAAAAGAATCTTATTTAGCTATTGAGGAAATAACTAAAAAAAGGAATCAATTGGGTTCTACAATTAAAGTTTATGATAAAAAGATATTCATGCTTGATAACAAGTTAGAAAAGACAAAATATGGATTAAAGATGAAAAAAAAATCCAATATCAAAAAGTTAGATAAGCTGAAAAATCAAATCGAAGATTCTGAAACAAATAAACTAAATCTTGGCAAAGATAAAAATGTAATAAAGCTAGAATTAAAATCTTTTGATAATAAGTCTATAAACTTAGGGAGAGACTATTCTCAAGTGGAATATGATATAAGTCAAAATAAGAAAATGGTCGAAGATTTAAATCAAAGAAAAATCAAATTGAATAAAGATAAAAGTATAAATGATAATTATACAGAGCATTCAGAAAAAGAACTATTTGATAGCTTAAACAATTTAGAAAAAAGGTTTGAAAATTCAAGAGAGGATTACTCTAGTTTAATAAGTGAGCTTAATACTCTTGATAAAAATAAAGCTGCATTAGAAAAAGACGCAAAAATGAGCAGGTTAATATTATCAAAAACAGAAAAAGAAATTTTAGAAAAACTTTCTGATTTTGATTTATTTAGTAAAAAATTACAATCTGCAAGAAATAGTCATACTCAAAATTTTTCATTAACCCAAAAAATGTTGAAATCGCTGCAGAAAGAGTATGAATTACTCTTTTCTAGTTCAAGAATAATAAAAGAAAATAAAAAACTAGTTTTATCTTACACAGACACATTAATTAATGATAAAAATAAAACTTCTGAACTATATAATATTCGTTATAAAGAAGGTGAGAGCAGAGCGGAAACATTAAAAAAAATGAATGAAAACTTTCATATCCTAGAAAGAGAGTCTGAGCAAAAAAATAAACAACTTCACATTAAAAAAGATGTAAACGAAAATGAATTGCAAAATATATTGAAAGAATTAGATGACAATGATAACAAGATTTTTGAACTAAAAACTTTAAAGAAATCAGAAACTCATCAATTGAAAATTTATAAAGATCGAAAAAGTAGTCTAGTTAAAAAAATTGATACTTTAAATCGTCAGCATAAAAAAGATGTTCCTGTTATAGATGACCTTTTATCAAAAAAAGAAAAAACATTATCAAATTTAGATTCAAATCTTAAAAGGTGTTCTAATCGTATTGACACCTTAGAGAGATCATTGCTACCAAGAAAAAAAGAACTAGAAATGATTGAAGACCGTAATAAAAATGACTTTTTAGATCTAGAGGACCTTAAAATTGAAAAAAAGAATGTTGATTCAAAAATTAATAATAGTATTGGGGCAATACGGAAAATAAAAAAGACCATTAAGCATGATACAAAAAAAATTAATTCTGAAAAAACTAAGAATGAAAATTCTATTCAGAACTTAAAATTAAATCTAGAGCAAAATAACAAATCGGCAGAAACTTTAAGGAAAGATTTAGAAAATAGCATTCAAATTAAAGATAGTTTAACTAATGAGTTAAAGAGTCAAATTAAAGAAAAAGATAAAATTAAAGCTAAAATAGGTACTGTGAAAAATCGTTTAGATTCTAGCAAGGATCTTAAAAAATTAATGATGGAGCATAAATCCTTGGAAGAAGAAGTGAAAAATATGAACCTAAAATTAAATCAGTTTCATGAAAATTTTTCAGCTCTTAGTGTTGGTCTAAATGGACTAAAGCAAATTTATCAAGAAAACATCGCTCCAATTGAGAAGAATATTTTGGACAAAGAATATGAAGTCTTGAAAGATATTGATGGGATGAAAGAAAATGAAAAAGTGATTAAGGATTATACTTTAAGGATTAAACAAGCACCATCAAAACTTAAGAGCTTAGATATTCAATACAAGGATCAAAATAGAACGAAATTCAAATTGGAACTTAAACTAAAAGAATCTATAAGAAGTTTAGAGATGTTAAAAAAACGTTCTGCAATGTTTGATTCTTCAATGATGTAAATATAGTTTAATGACGAACAAAGTAGAAATATTCACTGATGGCGCTTGTAAAGGTAACCCAGGACCAGGAGGTTGGGGCGCTATACTAAGGTATGGTACAACTGAGAAAGAAATTTATGGTGCTAGTAAGAATACAACTAATAATATCATGGAGTTAACTGCTGTTATAGAATCTTTAAAAAATTTAAAAAAGCCTTGTGAATTAATTATTACCACTGATTCAAAATATGTAAAAAATGGAATAACTGAATGGATTCATAATTGGAAAAAAAATGGATGGAGGACTGCTGCAAAAAAAGAAGTAAAAAATAAAGAGCTATGGATTGAACTAGACTCTCTCATTCAAATTCATTCAATTAGTTGGGATTGGGTAAAAGGTCACTCAGGACATCCTGAGAATGAGCGAGCTGATTTGCTAGCAAACGTAGCAATAGAAAAATTAAAATAAAGATAAATCTTTCTTTCAGATTAGCTTGCAATTAAGAAATTTATCTAACGTTTCCAATATTGACCTAAGGTCAGAAAATGAATTCAAAAAAGGTTCTATTCCTCGAAGTGTAAATATACCAATTTTAAATAACGATCAATTCAAAAAGGTAGGGATTGAGTATAAAAAAAATGGAAGTGATGCTGCTGTAGCTTTAGGCCATTCATTGGTTAAAGGATCATTAAAGGAAGAGTTGATTTACTATTGGACTGAGCATTTGAAAAAAAATCCAGAATGTTTACTGTATTGTTTTCGTGGGGGTATGAGGTCTGAAATAGCAGTTAAGTGGCTAAATGGGTGTGGTGTAAAAGTAAACAGATTAAAGGGAGGATATAAAAATTTTAGAAATTGGGTGATTTCGCAACATTTAGATATAGAAAATTATATTAAAGATTGGATAATAATTGGTGGATTGACAGGTTCAGGGAAAACAAATTTTTTGCGTTCTTTTAAAGAGTCAATAGATCTAGAGCAAATTGCTAATCATAGAGGATCTGCTTTTGGTGTTAGGGATAGTGGACAGCCTACTCAATCAAATTTTGAGAATATTTTAACTCTAGATTATTTGAATCACAAATATGAGAAATTGATTCTTGAAGATGAAAGTAGAACAATAGGTAGAACTGGCTTACCTGGGTTTTGGTATCAAAAAATGCAAAGTTCAAAGCTTGTAATTTTGGAGGTTGATGATGATAAAAGAGCTGAAAACATATATTATGAATATGTATATGATGAAATAAATAATGGGACTAGCGAAGATAATCTATTAGAAAAATATTTAGGTTCATTGAATAATATCAAAAGAAGATTAGGGAATGTAGTTTATGATAATATTAAAGATTTAATGAAGAGTGCATTTCATCAAAATGAAAAAGAAATTCATAAGGAATGGATCTTGAGATTACTAACTAGTTATTATGATAAAATGTATAGTTATAAACTAGATATGCGAAAAGATTTCGTTGTTCATAAAGGCGAGATAGAGTCATGCAGAGATTATATTAATGCTATGCTCTAGGGTCATTATTAATTTTATGAAAAAGTTCAAATGGCGTTTCACCAATATTTTCTGAACCTATATTTTCAACAAATTTTAAAACGATAAGGTTATTTCTAATTTCCTCATTTGCGTTTGTTATGGCAACATTTCTATTTTGGCTTTGAGATAATTTAATTAAGTCTTCTAAACCAAATATTCCTGATAAGTCAATATTCGGGACCTCTTTCATATCAATTATTACGGGGCTGTCATTTGGTATCTGGTTGAAGGATTTGATTAGTTTTTCAACAGATCCAAAAAATAATGATCCCTTTGGATTAAGAATTTTGACATTTCTATGATTCTTTTCATTCGTGTCTAAATCCTTAGCGTAATCTGAATCAGAAAAATCAACGAAAGCATAAATATTTTTTTCTTTAAAAATATTTTTTAAATCTTTTATAGAGCTGAATACGGCAAAGATAACTCCTAATGTTATTGCTACCATTAAGTCTTCATAAACCGTGATAAATAAAACCATACAAAATATAATTAAATCTTTTATTGGTAGTTTATTTATTACTGGTATTATACGATAATCTAATATTTCTATTCCAACTTTGAATAAAATTGCTGCTAAGCATGCAGTTGGTATCCTTGCCACTAAAGATCCAAGACCTAATAATACCGCCAACAATGTGAGGCCATGAACTATTGAAGCAAGAGGAGTCTTCCCTCCGAATTTAATATTTGCCACTGTGCGCATGGTGGCGGTAGCTGTAGTGACACCTCCAAATAAGCCAGCTGCTATATTAGCCATTCCTTGACCAAATGTTTCTCTATCACTGCTATGTCTTTTCCCAGTAATGTTATCAGCAACTTTACAACTTAATAAACTATCTAGAATTGCTAGTGCAGCTAAAGCAATCGCAGGGCTAATAAATGAAATAGTACGGCTTAAGTCTGGTAAATATATTGAAAATATTTGATTAGCATCAGTATTGCCCATTTTATCTCCGATATAAGGAATATCGAGATTAAAAATTTGAGCAATGTAGGTACCAACGACTAACGCGGTAAGTGGAGCAGGAACTTTATTTAATATTGAATACTTCTTTCCTAAAAAAGGCCACAAGAACAGTATAGCAAGCGAGGGTAATGAAACGTATAATGCTTCTATATTAGCATTTTCTATAGTATCAGATAAATTTATAATTACATCATGAATGTTTTTTTTGACCTCAAGGCCAACAAAAGCATTTAGTTGAGTTAGTATGACTATTACTCCTATACCGCACATAAATCCTGCCACGACAGGATAAGGGGTGTAATGGATAAAATGAGATATTCTGACAAATGAAATGATAACTAAAATTACTCCGCTAATAAATATTATTGAAAAAGCTGCAACTAAATCTGGATCATTTGTTCTACCAATAACGAAAAAACTCATATATGCGGCTATTTGTGCAGCTTTCGGAGCAGTGGGGCCGCTTACCCCAACAAGACAACCCCCAAAAAATCCACCTACGATACCACCAGCTATAGCCCCCCATACACCTGCGATTGGACCAAGTTGTGAAATTTCACCAAATGCAAGGGCAAGTGGAAGTGCAATTATCCCAACGGTAATACCGGCAATAATATCTCCCTTAATATTTTTTGAAAAAGAAGTAATATTAGTCCGTGGACTAATTTCATTTAAAACTGCTTTTATATATGAAATAGCACTCATGTGAAGGTGTTTAAGTTCTAACTTAACTCGGTTTAATTCAAGACACGAATCTATGGATACATCGAATACTCATTTATACAGTTTTATATTATATTATTCACCATTATACTACATTTCACTAAGTTTCTATAAGAAAATAAATAGCACAATATTATGTTTACCAACAAATAACTAATGAAAGTAATAAGCAAATATTTTTTTATTTTAAATGTTTTTTATTTTTTTTCATGTGGTGAAATGAAGAATGAAGAACAGCTAAATGTTCTTTTTTTAAGTGCTGGAAGTGGCGAGCCGAATAGCAGCCATAATGGTAAAATTAATCATCACAAACTGAGACCAAAGTTTTTACGTAATAATATGAATATTACTTATAGTTCAAATTTAAATTCATTAAGTGTAAATATATTATCAAAATATGACGCAATTATAATGTATTTAGGCGCTCCAAATGAAAAGCCAGAAAGAATTTCAGCATTAATTAATTATGTAGAGGCTGGCGGGGGTTTAGTCGCCTTACATAATACTAGTGCTGCTTTTGGTGGGGATAAAGATTTTGTAAATCTTATAGGGGGTGAGTTCGATAGGCATGGAAGCGGAAGATTTAAAGCAAGAATAATTAATGGCAAGGAAAACCACCCAGCGCTTAAAGGAGTTGCTGAATTTGAAGTTTGGGATGAAACTTATATTCATAAGAATTTAAACGAGGATAGAATAGACTTAATGGTGCGAGATGAAAATGGGAGGCGAGAACCTTGGGTTTGGGTAAGAAACCAGGGTAAAGGAAGAGTTTTTTATTCTGCGTATGGGCATGATGGTCGTGTATGGG
>SGYO01000014.1 GCA_004321745.1 bacterium
GACAGATGTTTTACCACTACCCATCATCCCAATGAGATAAAAAATCATTAATATTTTGCAGATACTTCTATGTGCTTGAGTAATTGTTTCATTGAATCTCCACCAAATTTTTCTAAAACTACATCAGCTAAAACAATACACATCATGCTCTCTGCAATTATAGATGCTGCGGGGACAGCACAAGAATCAGTTCTTTCTTTATGAGCATCCTTATTTTCTTTAGTCGTTATATCAACTGAGCGAAGGGATTTAATTAATGTTGGAATAGGCTTCATTGCCATTTTAACTGTTATTGGCATTCCATTGCTCATTCCACCTTCAATTCCGCCAGCATTATTTGAGAACCTTGTATATTTTTTACCATCCCAACCAATTTCATCATGAATTTCGCTTCCAAACTTTGCTCCAGAAGTAAGCCCCTCACCGATTTCAATAGATTTATAGGCATTAACACTCATCATTAATGATGTGATTTTGGCTTGTAATTTTCTGTCCCATTGTGTGTATGATCCTAACCCGTAAGGCATTCCTGTTGCGACAACTTCAAATACTCCACCTACTGAGTCACCATTTGCTTTTGCTTGGTCTATTACTCTGATCATTTCTTGCTCTTTTGCACTATCTAAACACCTGAGTGGAGATTTATCTACAATTTTATTCAATTCAATAGCAGTCATATCATTTGGTACAACTGATTCATCTATAATATTGTGTATTTGTGTTACTCTACTAGCGACACTTATACCAATATCTTTAAGTAGTTTCCTGCAAACTGATGCAATAGCAACTCTCATCGTTGTTTCTCTAGCACTTGATCTTTCTAAAACATTTCTTATATCATCAAAATCAAACTTTTCAACACCCGCAAGATCAGCATGGCCAGGACGAGGAAGCGTAACTTTTTTTGGCATTTTTTCTCTTTTTTCAATAGCCATTTTATCTTTCCAATTTTCCCAATCCTTATTTTTAACAATTAATCCTATTGGGGATGCAATCGTTTCTCCTAGCCTTATTCCAGACCAAATTTCAACTTGGTCTTTTTCAATCTTCATTCTTCCGCCTCTTCCATATCCCATTTGTCTTCTTGCAAGTTGTATGTCAATAAATTCTTTTTCTATTTTCAAACCTGAGGGTATTCCATCAAGAATGCCAAGTAAGCCTCTACCATGAGATTCTCCTGCAGTTAGAAATTTTATTTTTGTAAGCATAATTCGTTCTCTAATATATTTTTTATATGTTTTAAATTGATTTTGTTAAATAGATCATCTTCAAGCCAAATATTCAATGAGGCTATTCCTTGGGCTATTAGCATGTCCAGACCACTAATTATTTTTGCTCCTTTTTTCTCACATTGTTTTAACCATTTTGTCTTAATTGGATTATAAATGGTATCAATTACGATATTACCATTTTTAATATTTACATTTGAAGGTATTTCATCTATGAATGGCGACATTCCTAAGGGTGTACAGTTTATAAATACTTCAGGCATTGAATCTGATTTTTTATTCATTCTCTGGCTAATCCACTTTTCTAATTTAATTTTATTTTCAATGCCTCTGTTTTCAATTTGTATTGAACTAACCTTGCTCTTAATAAGAGCATATGCTATTGCATAAGCTGCGCCACCGGAACCTATGATTAGGCATGATTTATTTTTTAAATCTATTTTATTTTGATCTAATGTTTTCGTAAATCCAATCCAGTCTGTATTGTAACCTTTATTAATTGAAACACAGTTTACAGCAGTTATGTTTTGTGCACTATTTCCTAAATTACCTAGGTGTTTTAAAATAATATTTTTATAGGGTATTGTAACATTATAACCATCTAGTTTGTTTGAACGTACAAATTTTTCTAATTCAAGAGGCTCTATCTGAATTTTTTCATAGCTTGCTTTTAAACCGATTTGTTTAAAGATTGATTCATGCATTAATGGACTTAGACTATGATTGATCGGGTTACCAATTAAAGCAAATTTTTTCATTTTATTATATTTCTTAAGGTGTTAAAAAATTCAGGAAATGAGATATCTATGCACTCATAATTATCCAATTTTGTTTTTCCATTAGCAACTAAACCTGCTATTGTGAAGGCCATTGCTATTCTATGATCTCCAAAAGTTCGGATAGTAGTGCCGTTAAGTTTCGAAGGCCCCTCTATAGAAAAACCATCATTAAATTCTTCAACAATTGCTCCCATATTGCGCAAATTAAAAAGTATTGATTCTATCCTATCTGATTCTTTAACTCTTAATTCTTCAGCACCTCTAATAATAGTTTTACCATCTGCTTGTGTTGCTATTACCGATAAAATAGGTATTTCATCAATCAAACTAGGCACTTTGCTTTTTTCAATGCTTATTGATCTTAATCTTTTATTTTTAATGAAAATATCGCTAACACACTCTCCGCCCTCAAAATTCTCAGATAGTATGTCCACTCCAACACCCATCGATTTAATTGCATTAAAAAATTCGAACCTAGTGGGATTAGTAAGTAAATTTTTGATAATTAGTTCAGACTGGGGTAGTAAGGCTACTGCTCCTGCAAAAAAAGCAGCAGTAGAGGGGTCGGCTGGAATTCTCATATTTAAAGGGGATAATGGTTTAGACATTCCTCTAATTGAGGTCTTATTATCATATATATCAATGTCAGCCCCAACACTTTTTAACATAATTTCAGTATGATTTCTAGATAAAAAAGGTTCTTGATATGTAGTTTTATTAGTAGCGCCGAGTCCAGCAAATAAAACAGCAGATTTTACTTGAGCGCTGGAAATTTCACTTTGATAGTCGATACTTTTTATTTCACTTTTTTCTATGCTAATCGGAGTTTTGTTATTTTTGGCATTAATACTCAAATTCATTTTTAATAGAGGCCTAATGATTCTACCCATTGGACGTTTGGATAGTGACTCATCGCCGATAAGAGTAGCTTTAATTTTTCTACTAGCTAGTAAGCCGCTTAAAAGGCGAATAGTAGTGCCCGAATTTCCACAATCTAGTTCATTTTTTGGATTTTGGAAGGTATATCCAGTAATGATTTTTTCTATATTTGTTTTACCAGAAATAGAAATATTACATTTCTTTAAGCAGTCCCCGGTTGACTCTACATCTTTACCACTAGCTAAGTTTCTAATAATAGAGGTTTTCTTGGACAATGAGGCGATCATTAAAGCTCTATGAGAAATCGATTTATCTCCAGGTAAATATATTTGTCCTTGAATTTTCATATTGTCTATTCAGTTAGCCAATCTGAAATTAAAAAAGCAAGCTCTATAGCCTGGTTCGCATTTAATCTGGGGTCACAATGTGTATGATATCTACTGTTCAAATCTGAATCTCCGATTGATTGGGAACCACCGATACACTCTGTTACATCCTGCCCAGTCATTTCTAGATGAATCCCTCCAGCTCTAGAGCCTTCTAATTTATGGATTTGAAAATTTTGTTTAACTTCATTAACAATACTATCAAATGCTCTAGTTTTTTTGCCAGATTGACTTTTTATTGTATTGCCATGCATTGGATCGCATGACCATATTACTCTTTTACCTTCTCTAGTAATTGAGCGAATGAGGTTTGGAAGGTAGTTATCAACATTGTCTTCTCCAAATCTAGTTATCAAAGTTATTTTTCCATCCTCGTTCATCGGATTTATTAAGTCTAAAATCGCATTCAGTTCATCTGCATCAGTTGAAGGGCCACATTTAATGCCAATGGGATTTTCAACACCTCTGCAAAACTCTACATGTGCGCTATCAATAAATCTCGTTCTATCACCTATCCATAAAAAATGGGCGGATGTATTATATATTTTTCCTGAAGTTGAGTCTACTCTAGTCAGCGATTGCTCATAAGGAAGTAATAATGCTTCGTGGCTTGTAAAATAGTCAACTTTTCTTAATTGCGGTGTATTATTTGCGTTGATACCTAGCGCTTCCATAAACGTCAAACTTTCTTGAATGCTTTCTGCTAAATGCCTATATCTATCAGATTGTTTTCCTGATTGTACAAATCCCATATTCCACGATTGAACGTGTTTTAGATCGGCATACCCACCATCAGCAAAAGCTCTTAATAAATTTAAAGTTGAGGCTGCCTGAGAGTAGGCTGTAAGCATCCTATGTGGATCTGGTTTTCTTTTTATGGGGTCAAAATTTATATCGTTTATGATATCACCAGCATAGCTAGGAGCTTCTTCACTACCTTGAATTTCAGTTGGGTTTGATCTTGGCTTTGCAAATTGTCCAGCCATTCTACCAACTTTAATTACAGGCAATTTCATTCCTGAAGTAAGTACAACTGCCATTTGTAAAATCACTCTAAATGTGTCTCTAATATTATCTGCGTTAAACTCAGAGAAGCTTTCAGCACAGTCACCTCCTTGAAGTAAAAAGGCATTCCCCTCTGAAACTTCTTTAAGTTGATTTTTTAAAGATCTTACTTCGCCAGCAAAAACTAAAGGGGGGAAGCTTGCTAGTTTTTGTTCTACTGTCTTGAGGTCTTTTTCATTTTCATAATTAGGCATGTGCTTAGCCACACGATACTTCCAACTATCTAAATTCCAATCATTCATTGTTCTTTTCTTTCAATTTATCTTCAATTTGGTTAAGCGAATATTTTAAGTCTTTTAGCATAGTATTTGTATAAGGATTATAAAGTTGTAAATCTGAATATAATGCCCAAGTATCATTGCAAGTTTGCTCTACAAGGTCAATTAAATCTCTATATCCCTTTGTATCTATGCTTGTTTTTTGTATTCCAAAATTTTTTAAGGCTCTTCCTAAAAGATGAGTTATGCCTTGGGTCCTAGCAGCAATTTTATCATGTTCATCAGGAGACATTTCAATGATATTTATATTTTGATTTTTAAAAAATGTTTTCCAATAATTAAAAATTTTGTCATCAACCCGAGTTTTATCCATCATCATTTTTAATCTTGCTTTTGAGTCAAATGAATCTGGACCAAACATAGGGTGAGAAGATATGATTCCGACTTCATTTGGTAAATGTTTTAACATAGCCTCAGATGTGTGCTTTTTAACTGAGCATACATCAATAATCGTTGACTTTTTGTTTACTTTATTTGAAATGTCCTTTATTAGCGCTTCAAAATATCTAATCGGAACGGCAATGAATATATTATCTAGCATTAAAATATCATCTAAATCAGCTTTCGTAAGATCATTTGATACTTTTGATGAAACAATATCATAGGCCTTAACATTAAAGCCCTTTTTAAGAATGTTTGCTAGTACCTTCCCAAATCTTCCAACTCCTATTAGTCCAACACTACTTATCATAAGGCTGTTACTCCAATAAAAAGGGTGAGGTTATGCTTCAGATCATGAATGCTCTCTTTGATAATTTTTAAATTGTATAGCTTTGCGCAAGCTTTATTTGCAATTACTGCAGCTGTTTTTGGAAGTTTATTTTCACTGAGTCTCCTAGCTGATTCAGCAGTGTCATCAGCTTCAATTAATGGTCTTGTCCAAAAATTTTCGCTTAAATAATCTTTACATTGTCTCAAAGCTTGTCTGTGGGAGTGTATCTCAGTTATGTCGCCTGTGTTAATATTTTCTAATGCTAATAGGTTTTGTTCAATAGGGATATGAAACATTTCAATTATTTTACATTTGTGCAATGCTAATGCTTCTACACTTTCGATTACAACACCACCTTGAGCATTTTCCATTGCAAAAATTCCGTAGTCTACTTTACGATTTTCTACACTATTTAACACATCTTTAGAAGAAATTAGATATTTAATCTCTGGGTTTTTAATTCCATGGTTTTCTATAAATTTTTTCGAAGCTTCTTCACTAAAACTTCCTATTGCTCCTTGAATTCCAATTTTCATTTAGTTCTTCCTTTTAAATTTTTAACAAAGTTATAGACGGGTTTGTTTGTTGGGTCATTTAATACCTTCTTTAAAATTGCTGAACCAACAACAGCTCCATCAGAGTAATTATTAAACCATTCTACATCATCGCTAGAATTGATGCCGAACCCTACGATAAAAGGGCATTCGCTGTTATCTTTTACCCTCAATAAATATTTTTTTAAATTTTCTTTTGAGCTCATATCACCTCCAGTTATACCAAGTATACTCACAGCATAAATTAAATCTTGAGATAATTTTGATATAAGTTTAATTCTTTCATTACTAGTATTTGGAGCAACCAGTAGAATCGGAGAGATATTAACAGATTTTGCTTTTTCACAAAAAAATGTACCTTCATCCAGAGGTAAATCTGGTAAAATAATTCCATCTATTTGGGAAGTTTTACAATCATTCAAGAAGTTATCGATACCATATGCTAATATCGGATTATAGTAGCCCATAAGGGCAATGGGGATATCAGTTTTTTTTCGAATAGATCTTACTTGATCAAATATGACCGAAAGTGATATACCATTAGATAAGGCTATTTCACTTGCTTTTTGTATTATTGGTCCGTCAGCTTGTGGATCAGAAAATGGTATACCTATTTCAATCATATCAGCTCCACCTTCTATCGCTTGCAGAACAAGATCTTCCGTGCTCTCCTTTTTAGGAAACCCAGCAGTAATAAAAACAACTAGCTTATTTCTATCTTTTTTAAACAGTTTTTTTAATCTACTCATATGATATTACCTAAATATTTTGCGATAGTATTTACATCTTTATCCCCTCTACCTGATAAATTAATTATCACATCTTCTCCTTTTTCAATGTCATTTTTTTCACTCAATAGGTAAGCTATAGCATGGGCTGTTTCTAATGCTGGTATAATTCCTTCCTTTTCTGATAACCACTGTAAGGCATTTACTGCTTCCTCATCCGTAACAGAATGGTAATCCACTCTTTTTATTTTATGAAGAAAACTGTGCTCTGGTCCTATACCAGGATAATCTAAACCAGCAGAGAGGGAATAAGGTATAGTTACTTGACCATTATCATCTTGAAGCATATATGATGCAGCACCATGCAAAACACCAAATTTTCCTTTTGACAATGTAGCCGCATGTTCGTTCGTCGCGACTCCTTTACCAGCTGCTTCTACTCCAATGATTTTCACTTTGTCATTAATAAATGGATGAAATAATCCGAGTGCATTAGAACCGCCTCCCACGCATGCTACTAATCGATCTGGCAAATTTTTTCCTGACTGCTTTTTAAATTGTTTTTTCGTTTCTAATCCTATTACAGATTGAAAATCTCTAACGAGCATGGGGTAGGGGTGTGGCCCCACAGAAGATCCAATTATGTAAAATGTATTTTCAACATTGGTAACCCAATCTCTTATTGCCTCATTCGTTGCATCTTTCAAAGTTTTACTTCCAGAAGTGACTGGTATTATTTCGGCTCCCATTAAATTCATTCTGAAAACATTAAGTTTTTGCCTTTCAATGTCTTCCTCACCCATGTATACCGTGCATTTTAATCCAAATTTTGCTGCACAAGCAGCAGTTGCAACTCCATGTTGTCCAGCTCCTGTTTCAGCAATAATTCTGGTTTTATTCATTTCGATTGCAAGGAGCATTTGACCTAATGCATTATTAATCTTATGAGCTCCAGTATGATTCAAATCTTCGCGTTTCAGCCAAACATTGTAACCTAATTCTTTTGAGATCCTTTTAGCTAAATATAATGGTGTTTCTCTGCCCCCATAATATTTTAGCAGATTATTTAAATTATTTTGGAAAGATTTATTTGATTTCTGATCGAGGTAATGTTCTTCAAGTTCATTGAGCGCTGGAATTAAAGTCTCAGGAACATATTTACCACCAAATTCCTCGAAATGGCCTGAACTATCAGGATAGTTATAATTTTTAATATTATTAGTCAAAATTGTACCCTTTGTTTTTTGTAGAAATTAGTTTTGAGAAAATATTTTCCATTTTTGTTTTACTTTTTTTACCTGGTCTTACTTCGACACCACTACTTATATCCAAAGCGCTAGGATTCACGGTCTTAATGCCACTTAAAATATTTTTATCATTTAGTCCTCCAGCGAGTATGATTGGAAGTTTAATTTGATCAAATTTTACTGAAGACCAATCAAATGTTTTTCCTGTGCCACCAATAAGGTTTTTGTCATATGAATCAAGTAGTAATGCTGAAACATTGTATGAGTTAAAGATTGATTTATTTAAATTAGGTTTTAATGGTATCGCTTTAATTACTGGAATATCAAAAGATTGGCAGAATGAATTTGATTCATTACCATGTAGTTGAATGCCATGAAGCTCAACCTCTTCAATTACTTTTTTTATATATTCACTATCTTCATCGACAAAAACTCCGATAAACTTGCTATTGGAATTATTTCTAGTTATCATCTTAGCTTCTTTGATATCAATATATCTCGAGCTTTTTTTATAAAAGATAAAGCCCAATGCGCTTGCACCTAAAGAAATAGCAAGTTTTGCATCAAGATCATTGGTAATGCCACATATTTTTGTTGCTATCATAAATTAGATATTAATCTTTCTAGTGACTTACCAGGTGAGCCACTTTTCATCAATGATGTACCTATTAAAATAGCATCGTAGCCTAAGTCATAAACGTATTTTATATCATCTGATGTTTTAATACCACTCTCAGCAACTTTGATACTGTTTGAGGGCAAGTCGCTTACCAATTCTCCGAAAAGTGATAAATCAGTCTCCATTGTTTTTAAATTTCTACAGTTTACACCAATTATATTCGCATTTAGGTCTTTGAGCCGTGAAATATTTTTTTTATCGTGCATTTCAAGTAGTATTGAAATATTTAAATTTTTGGCTAATTTTTGAAATTCATTGATTTTATCATCATCAACTACATCAGCTAATAACAAAAAGGCATCTGCACCACAATTATATCCGTTGATTATTTGTGAACTATCAATGATAAAGTCTTTTTGCAATATAGGAATATTGATATAGTCCCTTATTTCTTGAATGTACTTTACATCCCCATTGAAAAACTTTGAATCTGAAATAATTGAAATTGCATCTGCGCCAGCATCTTGATATTCTAAAGCAATTTTGAGAGGGTCTATGTTTTTGTATATTAAACCCTCACTTGGAGATTTGAACTTTACTTCAGCAATGATACTGATTTTATCTGACTTTAAAGTTTGAAAAAAATCATAGGAATTCTTTCTTTTTGAAGGGAGTATGTTTTTATTTGATTTTTTAAGTTCATTAGCTTTGTTAGTTAAAATTTTTGAAAGTACGTCATTCATGATCTTAGCCCCTCAAGTACTTTGATAGCATTTCCATTTTCTATGGATAGTTTGGCTATTTTAAAGGCATTTTGAAAATCATCAGCTTTTCCTCCAACGATTATTCCTGCAGCTGCGTTTAATAATACTATGTCTGTTTTTGGGCCCTCAGCTCCTTGTAGTATTTCAATGATGATTTTTGCATTCTCATCAGGAGTTCCGCCCTTTAAATCTTCAATGTTAGATCTTGTCAATCCAATACTTTCAGGCTCAAATTCAAAACTTTTTATCTCTCCTCCATTCATAAATTGCGTCACTTTAGTTTTGCCTGTAGTTGTTAATTCATCTAGCCCCTCATCACTACAAAAAGTCATTACGTTTTTTGAGCCTAAATTTTTTAATACTTTAGCTTGAATTTCGGTTAAATTTTTATCAAAGGTTCCCATTGCTTGAGATTTGACTAAAGCGGGGTTGCATAATGGTCCAAGAATGTTAAAAACAGTTTTGAGTTTTAAGTCATTTCTTACATTCATGGCATATTTCATGGCTGGGTGGTAAGAAGGAGCAAACATGAACCCTAAATTGTGGTTTTTAATATCTGATTTTGATGCAGCGACGCTTTTATTTATATTGATACCTAGTGACTCTAAAACATTCGCAGACCCAGAAGAGGATGAAATAGCCTTGTTTCCATGTTTCGCTATTTTAACTCCGGCTCCAGCTGTTACAAAACAGGCCGCTGTAGAAATATTAAACGTACCATGATAATCACCTCCTGTACCGCACATATCAATCGCTTCATAATCTAGATCAATTTTTATCATTTTTTCCCGCATAGCCCTTGCGAAACCAGTTACTTCATCTGGATTTTCTTTTTTTACCCTAAGTGCAATTAAAACGCCAGAAAGTTGTATATCTGTAACTTTGCCCATCATAACACTTTTCATGAAATTGTAAGATTCACTCTCAGTTAGGCTCGTTTTACTGATTAGTTTTTCTAAAATGTGTTTTACCATGGGTAATTAAAAAAGTTTTTTATTATTTGTGATCCACAATCAGTACTGTATGATTCTGGATGAAATTGAATTCCAACTATGGGATATGTTTTATGTCTTACGCCCATTATAGTCCCATCTTTAAGCTGAGCAATTATTGTTAGTTCATTTGGTAAAGTTGTTTCATCAATTACAAGAGAGTGGTATCTAGTTGCGGAAAAGTTGTCTTCAATGTTTTTGAATAAATGATCTTTATAATGGGTCACTTTTGATACTTTTCCATGAACGATATTTTTTGCCTGTATAATTTTTCCTCCAAATACCTCTCCAATCGCTTGATGGCCTAAACACACTCCTAAAACCGGTATATTTTTACCTAAATATTTAATTATATCTTTACATAATCCTGCGTCTTTTGGTTTTCCAGGTCCAGGAGAAATTATAATATTTGAGGGGTTCAAAGATTTAATTTCATCCAATGTAAAAGAGTCATTTCTTTTTACTAAAATGTCAGAGTCAATTGTACCTACCATTTGGACTAGATTGAAGGTAAAAGAATCATAATTATCAACAACTAGTATCATGACATAAAACCCCGCTCAGCAAGATCAATCGCTGCATTAATTACTTTTGCTTTATTTATACACTCTAAGAATTCAGATTCAGCATCAGAATCATGAACAATGCCTGCGCCAGCTTGAAAGTAAACTTTATTTCCTTTATGTAATAGAGTTCTAATAGCTATACATGTATTTAGATTGTTTTTGAAATCAAAAAATCCAACAGCACCAGAATATATCCCCCTTGGCTCACTTTCCAGTTCATTAATAATATTCATTGCTCTTATTTTAGGAGCACCTGTAACTGTCCCAGCAGGAAAACCGCTCATAAGGGCGTCATAATTATCATAAGATGATCTAAGTTTTCCAGTAACATTAGATACTATGTGCATCACATGCGAATATTTTTCTATCTGCATAAATTCTGTAACATTTACGCTACCAATTTTTGATACTCGTCCAACGTCATTTCTTCCCAGGTCGACTAGCATAAGATGTTCAGCTTTTTCTTTTTCATCCGCTAACAGATCTTTTGATAAAATTTTGTCTTCTTCATCATTTTTCCCTCTTTTTCTTGTACCAGCAATTGGTCTAATGTTCACTATTTTTTGATTTACATTGACCATCATTTCAGGGGAGGATCCAATTATATCAAATTCTTGAAATTTTAAATGAAACAAATAGGGTGAGGGGTTAATTCTTCTAAGCGCCCTATATATATTAGTACTACTTGCAAGCGTTTTACGTTCAAATTTTTGACTTAAAACCACTTGAAAAATATCGCCTGATTTTATGTATGATTTTGCCTTTTGAACTGCTTTTTTAAATTCATCCTTAGTGAAATTTGATTTTTGAGCATAAGTGTTTTTTTCAGGCTTTTGTCTGTACTCGAACCTATTGTGCATTAACTCTCCAATGTGATCAATGCGTTCAATAGCATTTTTGTATTGAGTTTCTAAACTCGTACTATTTTTGATTTTAACATTTGAAATTACGATAGCGTCCCCATTTACGTGGTCAAATGCAATCACATCTTCAAAAAGCATAAATATTGATTCAGGGATCATGTTATCTTTGTGAGTAGAAATTTTTTCATACCATTTCACGGTTTCATAGCTTAAATATCCGACCATTCCCCCTGAAAATGGTGGAAGACCCTCTGAACTCCTTTGGTCGTAGCCAATTTGTTCTTGCCTGATTAGATCGGTAATTGGCTTATTTATCGAATCTATTTTTTTATTTTTTATAACCTGTGTTTTAGAACCTTTAGATATAAAAATAGTATTCGGGTTTATTCCAATGTATGAGTACCTGGATCTTTTTATATTTTTTTCAACTGATTCAAAAATAAATCCATAGTCAATGTTTTGGTTTAATGCGTTCCACACGCCAACTGGAGTTAATACGTCAGCTAAAATTCGCTTGTAAACTGGAATGCACTGATCTCCATTTTTAAAAAGTAATTTGAATGCATTTAATGTTGTTTTATTATTTTTCATAAAAAAAAACCCCATCATTTTGATGGGGCCTGATTTAATTTTTAATATATCTAACGATATTATTATAAAGAGCCCCTTTCAGGAAGATACCAGAACCAAAAATAAAATTTGTTTTTCATTATTGTATGTATAAACATATCAAATATTACCATAGGTAAATTAATTTTTGCAAAGTTATTTATTATAATCTTGTCTCTTTTTTGAAATTGAGAAGAATAATTTATATATTGACTCAATTTCGCCTTGATCTAAATTATTATCTGGAAGGCCTAGAATATGTTTAATTAGCTCATTTTCTCTATCGCTATTTGTGATTTCCATATTATGCTGAACTTTTATTTCGCCAATTTTTTTAGCGATATTCATTCTTTTAAAAATCATAGAAAAGAGCTTTTCATCGAGCTTGTTAATCTGATTTCTTAAATTAGATAATTCTTTTTTGCTCATATCATTGAACTTTACAAAGCAAAAAATTAACGTTCAAGAATAACAATTTAAATTTTGATTTTTATTTTATAATCAGCCTAAAAGTAGTTGTTAGTTCATCGTTTTGGTAAGTATTTTAGAGTAGCTCTAGGGGTGTTGCATCGGTTTGCAACTGAAATTAAACCCTCAAAACTTGATCTGGATAATACCAGCGGAAGGAACGAGATAATGTATAAATACTTTTTCATCTTACTTTTATTTCAAAAGACAATTTTAGCCTCAAACGTTTTAACAGGTGTAGTTGTTGATATTCAAAATCAAACTCCAATTGAAGGTGTCAATATAACATGTGGAGAGGAAGGAACTACTTCTAATAGTGAGGGTAAATTTAAAATAAAACCTGATTCTGATTCTATTAGTTTTAGTCATATTGGATTTGAAAGTATTACCGTCGAAACTAAAAAATCGATGTACATTAAAATGACTGGGAAAATTATTGAAACGAACGAAATAATTGTTCGTTCTTCATTGCTAAAATCCTCTCCATTTGAATCATCTTCAAGTTTAGCGGTTTTTACAAAAAAAGATATTGAAGACCAGAATTTTGATCATTTTCAGAATGCAATCGATCAAATTCCAAACTTGAATTTTTCTGGTGGAACGAGTCGCCCAAGATATTTTCAAATAAGAGGTATCGGTGAGAGAAGTCAATATTTTGGTGAAGGCTCCCCAAATCATTCAGTCGGATATGAGGTTGATGGAATTGATTTGAGTGGTATTGGTATGGTTGGAAGCACTATAGATATAAACCAAATAGAGATTAGTAGGGGGCCTCAAACTACTATTTTTGGAAATAATTCCATTGCAGGATTAATCACTATAGATAGCGCTGAGCCAGAAACAAAGCAGGTGATCAAAATCATTCATAAAACTGGAAATGACAACACCAAGAATACTGGGATGATTGCTAATTTGAAAATATTAAAAAATCTATATGGAAGATTTACAGTTCTAAAAAATTATCAAAATGGATTTAGAACAAACAAATATTTTGACGTAAATAATACAAACAAAAAAGATGAGACTCTTTTAAGATTCAAAATTAACATTCCCATAGGCAATAACTTGATAGTTAAGAATACTTTACTGCACTCTAAAATGGATAATGGCTATGATGCTTGGGCTCCAGATAACAATAAGAATTACTATACTTATTCTGATGAGCCGGGGAAAGATGCTCAAGAAACAAATGCATTTATTTCAAAACTAAAATTTAAGTTTAAAAAATTTAATACATTATTAAAGTTATCATCCTCCTCAACAGATCTGATACATAGTTATGATGGTGATTGGGGTAATAACCCATTTTGGGAAGATTCAACAACCTATGGTTTTGATTCCTATTATTATGGATATTATTTGCCCTACCAGTACTTTGACAAGACCTCAAGATTAAAAAGAAATACTAATGCTGAAGCCAGAGTTTATAAGGATAATGCCGTTGTAGGTCTTTATTTTAAAAATTTGAATGAGGTTGATGAAGCTGAGGGGTATTTATTTGGCGGCGAGGGAAATGTTGCAAAAGCAGATAGTGAATATGATATTAGAATTTCTGCAGCCTATGCTCAGATGAGAACATCAATTTCTAACAAATTAAAAATGGACAACAGTGTAAGATTAGAATTTAATGATATAAGTTATGATGGGAATTCATTTGGATACTCCAATGATACTCTCCCAGCTGTAGAGTCTAACAAATCCTACAGTTTAATTGGGTTAAAGAGTAGTATAAGTTACGAAATTGATCCTCACTCGAAAATTTTTGCTCATTTCTCATACGGGTACAAATCTGGAGGAATCAATCAACAGCCTTATGTATCTGAGCAAAATAGAGTCTACAGTCCAGAATATTTAAGCAACTTTGAGCTAAGTTTTAAAACAAAAAAAGAAAAATATTTTGTAAACCTGTCCTATTTTTATAATAAACGTCTTGATCAGCAAGTTTCTATTTCTGCTCAGCAAACTGAAAATGATCCTAATAGTTTTTATTATTTTACATCAAACTCAAAATATGCTGGATTCTCTAGAGGTGCTGAATTGGAGCTTAAATATCAAATATTTAAAAATCTAAATATAAAATCATCTCTTGCTTATTTGGATACGTGGACTAGCAAATTTTCATATAGTATTGCTGGGGACAATGTCATGATAGGTGGTGGTCGTGAAGCTGCAATGTCTCCAAAATTATCTTCGTCTTTATCGATTATTTATAAGCATAAATCTATTTTCGGATCGGTAAACCATAGCTTCAAGGACGATTATTACTTTTCTGATAGTCATGATATGATGTCCAAAGAATATGCTTTGACAAATCTTTCGGCTGGAAAAGATTTTGGTGATTTTAAAATCAAAGCTTGGGTTAATAATATCTTTGATAAAAGATATGCAATTAGGGGATTTTATTTTGGATTAATCCCTCCAAATTATGAAGATAAGCTTTGGCTAAGTTATGGAGATCCAAGGCATTATGGGATTTCGATAGAGTATGAATTCATTGGTCCAAATTAATCATTCTTAAAGTTTTTCACTTATTCGATTGAAAGGTGTATAATATCAACTACACTTAAGGGTTTAGGTAACTATGTTTGACGGTATAAGCAAAAGATTTGATACTATTTTAAAAAACCTTAGAGGCCTAGGGAAAATAACCGATGAGAATATTGAGCACACTTCTAGAGAAATAAGGAAAGCACTTCTAGAGGCCGATGTTAATTTTCATGTTGCCAAGGAATTTGTAAATAATGTAAAAGATCTAGCCAAAGGTACTAAAGTATTTGATTCCATCAAACCAGGAGAACAGTTTATAAGTATCATTCACAAGGAAATGATAAAAACTCTTGGGGAATCAAATTCTAAATTAGATTTACCATTAAGGCTCAACTTGATTATGCTGATTGGAACCCAAGGTAGTGGTAAAACAACAACCGCGTCAAAACTTGCATTTAGGCTCAAAAATGATGATAAAAAAGTTCTTCTTGTTGCTGCTGACACGTATCGACCGGGAGCTATTGATCAACTCAAAACTCTGGGCAAACAAATAAATACTACAGTTTACTCAGATGAAACCAATGATCCTGTCAAAATTTGTACTAATGCTTTAGTTAAAGCAAAAAATGAAAATTTCGATGTAATCATTTATGATACTGCTGGTAGGTTGAACGTTGATGGCGAGATGATGCTTGAAATTCAAAATTTAAAAGATAAATTATCTCCGAATGAAATTTTCTACATTGCAGATAGTATGACTGGGCAAGATGTTATTTCGTCAATAAAGACTTTTGATGAGGCAATTAAACTAACAGGCGTAATTATGACTAAGCTTGATGGTGACGCCAGGGGTGGATCTATTCTTTCAATTCGAAGTGTTACCAATGTGCCTATTAAATTTGTAGGGATTTCTGAAAAATATGATGGGCTGCAGGTATTTAACGCAAAACAGATTGCAGATAGGATACTTGGTTTTGGTGATATCTTATCTTTAGTTGACCGCGTAGAAAAAGTAATGAAAGAAGAGGATGCTGTAAAATTAGAAGAAAGATTGGCAAGTAATACTTTTGATTTTAATGATTTTCGTACTCAAATACATCAAATGCGCCAAATGGGATCTATGACTGATTTAATTGGTATGATTCCTGGAATTAGTCGTAAAATTAGGAGTTTGAGTTTTGATGAAAATCAAATAATATGGACAGAAGCGATTATTAACTCGATGACACCATATGAGAGATCAAAACCAGAAATACTAAATGCTAGTAGAAAAAAGAGAATTGCTTTAGGCAGCGGTAGAAGCGTATTTGAAGTAAATACCTTATTGAAAAAGTTTTTCGAAATGAAAAAAATGATGAAAAAAATGAACCTAAATAAGACTAAATTTTCTACTAAAAAATTACTAAGAAATTTTAGATAAAAGGAGATTGCTTTGGCGACGAAAATAAGATTAAAACGAATTGGGCGAAGAAATAGGCCGTTTTACAGGCTGATTGTTATTGATTCTAGGAAAAAGAGAGATGGTGCAGCTATTGAACAAGTAGGTTGGTACAATCCCATTGCTGATGAGAATTCTTATGACATAAAAGGTGATAGGGTTTTACATTGGTTAGGAGAAGGAGCCATACCATCTGACGCTGTTAAAAAAATTATGCGTCAAGAAGGTTTATCATTGCGTTGGCATCTAATGCAACAAGGTGTTGATGAAAAAGAAATTGAAAAAGAAATGAAAAAATGGGAGTTAAACCGCGAAAATGTTTTAGCAGATAGAGAAACAAAAAAAACTGAAAAGCTATCGAAGAAGAAGGAAGCTCCTGAAGCAGAGGTTGCATCAGAAGCTCCAGCTGAAGAAAAAGCTGAGGAAGCTCCTGAAGCAGAGGTTGCATCAGAAGCTCCAGCTGAAGAAAATGATAATAACACTGAAGAAGAAGAATAAAATAACTAAAGGAGTAAATTATGTTAGAATTTATAGAGATTGCCGTCAAATTACTTGTTGATAAACCTGATGAAGTAAAAGTTAATATAGTTGAAACAGAACAGCGTTTAATATATGAGCTTACTGTTGGTGAAGGCGATTATGGTAAAGTAATCGGTAAACATGGTCGTAATATTTCAGCTCTTAGGACCATAGTATTTGCTGTTAACGCAAAGCAAGGTGGTAAAAGAGCTCGTTTAGATGTTATTGATTAAAGCATATTGGAAATAAGCCTAAATGGTACATGCCATAGCAAAAATCACAAATACATCTGGTCTTAAAGGTGAGGTTAAGCTTAGACCTTTATCGAGATATAGCATTGATTATATAATGACGAAAGATCTCCACATTGGACTAATTAAAAATAATTTATCATCATTGAAACTTGAGAGCAAAGTCGGTGACGGTAAAAAAATGAAATTTAAATTCCGAGGTATTGACTCCCATAAAGAAGCTAAAAATATAGTTGGGAAAATTATATATATTGATTCGGAAAAAGATGATAATATTAATTTCATTGGAGAAAATGTGATTGGGTTCTCTGTTGAGACTGAATCTGGCAAAAAAGCTGGAATTCTTAAAGATATTATGTGGTTGCCTGCTAATGATGTTTACATACTTCTTAAAGATGGAAAAGAATTGTTAATTCCTGTTCTTGATGAATTTATTATTTCTTTAAATATGGATAATAAAAAGCTAATAATAGCTGATGTTGATGGATTATTGGATATATGAAAATATCAATTATCACTTCCGTACCATCTTTGGTAAATAATTTTGCTGAAAACACTATGCTTCGAAAGGCTATTAGTGAAAATATTATAGACTTTCATATTATTGATGTACGTGAATTTGCTAATAATAATTACAAGCAAATTGACGATATTCCATATGGAGGTGGAGATGGAATGGTCCTTATGGCAGAACCTCTTATGAAAGCAATTGACTATTCGTTTGAGCTTCTGTCTTCCGGAATTGAAGACACCAGAGTTGTTTATCCATCCCCTCAAGGAAAAAAGTGGGATCAAAATGAAGCCCAAGAATGTGTCTCGGTTAAAAACTTTATTTTTATTTGCGGTAGATACAAGGGGATAGATCAACGAGTTGTTGATAAATATGTTACACACGAATATTCTATAGGTGATTACATTATTTCTAATGGGGAATTAAGTAGTATGGTTTTAATTGATAGTATTATTAGATTGAATCCGGGCACGTTGAACAACATACAATCCGCCAAAACAGATAGCTTTTCAACAGAGTTATTGGATCACCCTCATTACACAAGACCAAGAGTGGTTGATGGCTTAAGTGTTCCAGAAGTACTAGTTGGTGGGCATCACGATAACATTAGAAGTTGGAGAAAAGATAAGTCATTAATGATCACCCGTGAAAAAAGACCTGACTTATGGAAAAAATATAACAAAAAAATTAAAGAGTTGGAGTATAATCATGAATAAAGTACAAGACGCTACCAAAGAATATCTTAAAAAAGATATTCCTGATTTTGATACAGGTGACACACTAATTGTAAGTGTTTTAGTTCGCGAAGGAAATAAAGAAAGAGTTCAAAATTTTGAAGGGGTAGTTATAGGTAGAAGAGCAGGGAATAGTTTAGATGCTTCATTTACAGTAAGAAAGATCTCAAATGGGGTTGGCGTTGAACGTATTTTCCCACTTCACTCGCCGATGATCTCTAGTATTACAGTAAAAAGAAAAGGCAAAGTAAGAAGAGCTAAATTAAATTATTTAAGAAATATTTCAGGTAGTAAAGGAACCAGAATAAAAGAAAAACGTTAGTATTAAATGTGTTAATCTGCATATTAATACTATTGATGAACCGTTAGCGTTAGCCCCTGGTTTAGAAAGATCTGACCCAGGGGTTTTTATTATTTATGAAAAATAATTCCATATTAAGATCTATGCCTTCTGTTTCCTCGATTATAAACAAAGTAAAGAGAGAAGTGCAAATTCATGAAAATTATTTGAATTACCTCATAAACTCAGAACTTGATGTAATCAGAGAACAAGTTTTGGATAATGGTATAAAAACTAATAAGGAGGAAATTTTAAATAAAATATCAAGTGCTATTATAAAAAAATCTAAATCTTCATTTGTAAATATAATTAACGGGACAGGGATTGTGTTGCATACTGGCTTTGGTCGTGCACCTTTTTCTGGTTCACATTTAAAAAATGTTTCTGATAAGTTAGATGGATATTCTAGTCTAGAGTATGACCTAGAAAAAAATATTAGAGGTGATAGACAATCCCATATCGATAAACATATTGCGTCTATTTGTGGCAGTCAAAATTCTTTAATCGTAAATAATAATGCAGCAGCTCTATTATTGATTATTAATTCGCTAGCCGACAATTCTGAAGTAATTTGCTCTAGAGGTCAAATTGTTGAGATAGGAGGATCGTTTCGGATTTCTGAAATAATTAAAAAAGGAGGTGGAGTTTTAAAAGAGGTGGGTTCAACAAATAGAACTCACAAGTCAGATTATGAAAATGCAGTGTCTAAGGATACAAAATTAATTCTATGGGTTCATACTAGTAATTATACGATTAGTGGTTACACTAAAGAAGTGTCATTAGAGGAAATGGTTTCAATTGGACAAAAGCATAATATTCCTGTTGTTGCTGATTTAGGTAGTGGCTCTATTTTGGAGATGGATAAGTATGGAATTCCTTCAGAATTGCCCGTTAAAGAAATTGTGAAAAAAAAACCAGATCTAACGCTTTTTTCAGGTGATAAAATGTTGGGTGGACCGCAATCAGGAATTATATTATCATCGAATGAAATCATTAGTTTAATTAAATCAAATTCCATTTACAGGACAGTAAGATGCGATAAAATAACTATAGCATTATTAGATGATATTATTAGAAGTTTTGAAAAGAATGGTTTTTTAAAAACAAACTTATCCCTGGAATTATTGACCCGTTCAAGAAAAGATTTAATGATTACCGCCAATTATATAGTTGATAAATTACCATCAAAATTGATTGATGAATTAGGAATAGAAATCATTGAATCTATGGTTGAAGCAGGTAGTGGTTCTCTTCCAGAGAAAAATATTAGAAGTATTGCACTAAAGTTTAAACCTAGTAAATATTCACTAAATCATGTTTCTAATCATTTCAGAGGAAGTCCAAAACCGATAATAGGTTACATTAGAAAAGAATCATACTTTATAGACTTAAAAGCTGTTTTACCTCATCAAAAAGATTACATAGTTGGTGCAATAAAAAGTATATAGGTATGCAGCAAGTCGTTATTGGAACTGCAGGTCATATTGATCATGGTAAAACTGCTTTAGTAAAAGCATTAACCGGTATTGATACTGATACCTTATTGCAAGAGAAAAATAGAGGTATTACAATTGATTTGGGGTTTGCTTATTTAAATGAAAAAATAACAATAGTTGATGTGCCAGGGCATCAAAAATTCATTCGAAATATGGTTGCAGGTGCTTCAACCATTCATTTAGGATTATTAGTAGTTGCAGCTGATGACGGAGTAATGCCTCAAACATTAGAGCACTTACATATTTTAGATAGCCTGGCAATAATCAGCGGCATAATTGTAGTTACAAAAATAGATACGGTGGATGATGAATGGATTGAAATGGTAATTCAAGATATTGAAAAAATTAAAAAGGGCACTGTTTTATCGTCATCTAAAATCATCAAAGTTGATAGTTTATCAGGAAAAGGGATAAATAATTTAAAAGAAAATATCTTAAGCTTGGCAAATACAGTTAAACTACCTGTTAGTTCAGAAAATTTTAAATTATACGTTGACAGAGTATTTAGTAAACAAGGGTATGGAACTATAGTTACGGGCACAGTTAAAAGTGGAATGATTTCTAATGGTGATGTAGTGGAGTTATTGCCAGATAAAATTCAAGCAACTATCAGAGGAATACAAACCCATGGTGGAAATACAAATAGTGTATCAATTGGTGATAGGGCCGCTTTAAATTTATCAAAAATTGAATTAGGTGTTGTAAGAAGAGGTACCATCTTATCCGAACCAAAAAAAATTACAGTAACTGATACAATTGTTGCCTCAATTAAAATTTCTAAGCATACAAATTGGAAAATTAAGAACAACCAAAGAGTTCGAATTCATCTAGGAACTAGGGAAGTTTTAGCTAGATTGAAATTTCTCCATAAAAAGAAAGCGAATTATTACAATTGTTTAATTCACTTTGAAAAGAAAGTTGGGGTTACTATAAATGAGTTGTTTTTAATTCGATCATATTCGCCTATGGAAACAATTGCAAATGGAAAAGTATTGGACTTAGGAAAAAGTTTAGAAAAAAGATTGATTAAAGATTATCCACTGGATTTGAATGAAAGAATCGTTTTTTTGATAAAAAGTTGTTCTAATAATCCTAAATCATTGGAACAATGGAGCAAAACTTTTTTTTTGACAGATAGTGTAATGCTAGATTTACTAGGATCTAATGATTCTATAAAAATAGATAATGATATAGTTTTTTTAAAAGACGATTTAATGTATTGGAAAAAAACTGTTTTAGAATACGTCAAAGGCTTATTAAACAGTTCTTCATTGCGAGGATATATTGAAATGAATAAAATTTGTCACAAATTTAACTTCTCTTCAAAATGGGCGCATTACATTGTAAAAAGTTTTGTTGCAGATGGAGTACTAATTTTTAATAATGGCAAAGTTGAATTAGTGGGCCAGTCAAATAGTTTAAATAAAAAATCAAAGGAAGATATTAAGAGAATTAAAAAAGTAATTTATGATTCTCAACATGAAATTGTTTCTGTTAAAGATTTACATAAAAAATCTTCGCTTAATCCAAAAATAATAAATGAATTAGTTTTTTTCATAAGCAAAAGGAAAGAAGTTCATTTAATAAATAGTGATTTAATAATTAGTTCAAAGTCATTTAATAATTTAATTCATTCATTGAATGATCACTTCGTGAAAAATGAAACTTTATCAGTTTCTGAGTTTAAAGACATAACAGGCTTAACGCGTAAAAATGCAATTCCCATACTTGAATATCTAGATAAGTGCACTTATACTATAAGAAATGGTGCAGAAAGATTAAAAGGGGGTTATTCTTTTGAGTAAAAGCTCCAAAACACCTTTAATGGTGCAATATGATGAAATTAAATCAAATTATTCTGATTCTATTTTACTCTTTAGGATGGGAGATTTTTATGAAACATTTGGTCAAGATGCTACAATTGCCTCAGAAATACTCGGCATAGTTCTTACCAAGAGATCAAATGGAAAGGCATCAGATGTTAACCTAGCTGGTTTTCCCTATCATTCATTAAATAATTATCTACCAAAACTTATCAAAGCTGGGCATAAAGTAGCAATTTGTGAGCAAATTGAAGATCCAAGGCAAGTAAAAGGTATCGTCAAAAGGAAGGTCATTGAAGTTGTTACTCCAGGAACTATCACATCTGAAAAAGTATTAGATGCAAAAAAGAACAATTATATAGCTAGCTTAATACAGGGAAAAGATTCATTTGGGTATTCAGTTATTGATACCTCGACTGGAGAGTTTTATGTGGGTGAATGTCAATCAGATAATTTATATGAGACCCTATCAAAATATAATCCTAGTGAAATTCTTTTGCCAAAATCAATTAGTTATAATATTCAAGATTGGTTTATAAAACTCCAGCCTTATGTTACATCAATAGAGGATCTTCATTTTAATTATGATAGTGCACATAGGAATTTAGTTGGTCATTTTAAAGTTAATTCTTTGAAAGGTTTTGGGTGCGAGCACCTTTCAAATGGAATCATTGCAGCAGGAGGTCTTTATCTATACCTAAAAAATAATTTATCAAAAAATGTCGATCATTTTAAAAAAATCAGTCCCGTCAACGATATTGGTTTTATGGGTTTGGATGGATATACAATAAGAAATCTAGAAATATTTGACTCTATTTCATCTCATAATGTTAATGGAACGTTAATAAATTGTATCGATACCACAATGACCTCTGGGGGAGGGAGATTATTGTATAAGTGGCTAAGAAACCCATTGGCAGATAAGAAAAGAATAGAAAGCAGATTGAGAATTGTTGAAAAATTTATTACAGATAAAAATATACTTAAAAAATTAAGATTAAGGCTAAAAAAAACCTTAGACATAGAGAGACTAATTTCAAAAATAAGTAGAGGTAGTGGTACACCTCGTGAATTAATTGGGTTATATGATACTATTCATATTTATGATAAATGCATTAAAGACTTTAAAGATATTAAAGAATTTGAAAAATTTGTGCTCCCATACAAAAATCTTGATGCTGTAAAGTCTAAAATAATGGAATCCTTAAATGAGGATGCTCCTCAGTTGTTAAAAAAAGGCAATGTCATAAAAACAGGTGTAAGTGAAAAATTAGATGAATACAGAGAAATTTTAAAAAATGGGAAAAATTGGATAAGCGAATTTCAAAAAAAAGAAAGAGATCGGTTAGATATTTCAAGTCTCAAAGTAAGCTTTAATAAAGTTTTTGGTTATTATATTGAGGTAACCAAGTCGCACCATGAAAAAGTTCCGGAAGAATATATCCGAAAGCAAACTTTAGTTAATTCAGAAAGATATATTACTGAAGATCTAAAGCTATATGAAGAAAAAGTTCTGGATGCGGAAAGTAATATTTATGATTTTGAAAATGAACTTTTTCAAAAACTTGTTATTGAAGTAACAGAGGAAATATTTTCAATTCAAAATAATGCGTTAATATTTAATGAGATTGATGTTCTTTCAAGCTTTTCATTTTTAGCTATATCAAAAAAATTAAATAGGCCAAAAATTAAGGACAATTCATTTCTTAATATTAAAAATGGTAGACATATTGTAATAGAGGATTTATTGCCAGCAAATCAGAAGTTCATTCCAAATGATTTGTTTATGGATATCGAAACTAAGCAGATTCATTTAATCACAGGTCCAAATATGGCTGGTAAATCAACTTTTCTGAGGCAGACTGGTATTATTGTGCTTTTAGCTCAGATTGGTAGCTTCGTTCCTGCAGAAATAGCAGAAATTGGAATAGTAGACAAGTTATTTACTAGAGTAGGTGCAAGTGATAATCTTGCTGGCGGAGAATCTACTTTTTTAGTTGAAATGAATGAAGCAGCAAACATTCTTAATAATGCCACAAAAAAGAGTTTAATTCTTTTTGATGAGGTAGGTAGGGGAACAGCAACATTTGACGGTTTATCAATTGCCTGGGCAATTTTAGAGCACCTTCATGAGAATGAACAGATTAATGCAAGAACATTATTTGCTACTCATTATCATGAGTTATCAGTACTAGAAGGTAAATTAAGTAGATTATTTAATTACCATGTCGAAGTTAAAGAGTATGATGATAATATTATATTTCTTAGAAAGATTATTGAAGGTCCTGGAGATAAAAGCTATGGCATACAAGTAGCAAAAATGGCTGGTTTGCCACCTTCAGTAATTGAAAGGGCAAGAGAAATATTGTTTCATAAATTTGAAAATAATGATGAAATAATTCAACATCTTGATGAAAAACAAGATGTCAACCTCCAAGAAAAAGAAGACGCTAGTATTCAATTGAAAGCAGAACTTGAAAAATTACAAACTAATGAAATTACTCCTATCGAAGCGCTTAATATTTTAAATGACATTAAGAAAAAATATAGCATATAGCTTTTTTTCTATTCTTATCCTCTCTAAAGGCGTATCAGATATAAATGTGGTATCATATGGATGGGAAGTTTTTGAAAGAAATTCTGATTCAAGGACTCTTGCTTTGGCGCAATCTAGCATAGCCTACCCTGTTCAAAATCCTGGCACAGTTTTATTAAATCCAGCCCTATCCTTAAATTATAACAATATGATAGGCTTGACCCATCAATCAAGAATGAGTGGTAATTCAAATAGCGAGTTTATTGGCTTTGATAAATATATCAATGATAGTTCTTGGGTGAGTGTGATAATGCTTTATGAGGGTGTGGATGGAATACCAGATACTAGAGGTGCGTTATTAGACTGGGGTTTGGATGGGATTTTTGGAACATTTGATGTTGGAGAAGGAAATGGTTCTCTAGATGAAGGAGAGAGATTAGATGTTGATAACATAAGGTTCTTTAACCAAAATGTTTTTGGTCTATATGGCGCACATAGTAAAATTTTTAATAATTGGAGATTTGGTGTTGGTTTAAAAATTATATTACATACAATTGATAAAGAATTTGGGATTGGTGCAGGACTGGATATTGGTGCATTTAGAAATTATAAAAATACCGGTATAGGATTAATCGTTAAAAATCTACCATCCTCCGGCTTGATATGGGAAAGCGGGAATATAGAAATTTCACCTCCATCATTACATTTTGGATTACATCAGAAATTTAGTATCAATAAATATGAACTAGAAATTAATCCAATGTTAAGAGGTAGTATATTATCTTTGGATAGATCTATTGATTCTGAATTAGTCTTAGGAAAAATACCAATGGAATTTTCTGCTGGCTTTGAGGCAATATTAAAAAAGAAATTATTCTTTAGAATTGGTATGTTTCAAAGGGGTACTCTTGCTTCTGGTATTGGATTGAGTTGGAATGATTTAAGCATTGATTACGCATTTCTTAATGATGGATCCTTGAATGGTATTGAAAAAAATCATTTATTAAGTGTTAGTATTTCAACTGAGCGATTAAAAAAGTATTTTTCAAATGAAACTCAAGAGGTTAAATAATGATTAAGAGTATGACTGGATTTGGTGTCGCGACAATAGATAAGCCATCAGAAAATATTAATCTTGAAATAAAATCTCTTAACTCTCGAAACTTGGATATACGATTTTCTGGTCTAAATATTAGTGCTGAATTTGAGCAAGAAATTAAAAAAATAATATCGGATGTTATTCAAAGAGGTAGTGTAAAAGTATCTATAGAGTTAGATAAAAATAATGGCGAAAAAATCTTAAGATTCGATGAAAATAAATTCAGTTCTATTGTTGACCTTATAAATGAAATTGAATCAAAATTTCAACAAAAATTAGATATTAACTCTCTCATTAGTTTCAATGATATTTATAGTTCCTCAAATATTCAAATTGGTGATGATAAAGAAACTATAGATGCATTTGTAAAGGCTCTTAACCAATTAGATAAAGCTAGAATTAATGAAGGAAAACAAATATATAAAGATTTTAAGAAGCGATTAAAAAAAATTAAAAATGATATTAATTCCATTGATAAACTTGCAAAAAAACTTACACTTAAAAGGAAAAGTGAAATAGCCGGAAAGATTAAGTTCTTAACAGAACAAGATTCCTTAGATGAAAATAGATTAATGCAAGAGGTTGCCTATCTTATTGAGCGGTCTGATATTACTGAAGAAACTGTCAGAGTTAACATTCATATTGGTTCATTTCTAAAATATTTAGAATCTAATGATCCCGTTGGTAAAAGACTCGGATTTCTTGCTCAGGAAATTAGTCGAGAAATTAATACAATTGGTTCAAAAAGCCCTTTGCCAAGAATTACAGGTAAAATTGTAGAGATAAAGAACGAACTCGAGAAAATTAAAGAACAACTACAAAATATACTTTGATGAAAAACTTAATTTGTATATCCGCTCCATCTGGTTCAGGGAAAACTACGTTGTGTAAACTTGTTAGAAAAATTAAACCAGAACTAATCTGGTCGGTCTCTTGTACTACAAGAAACCCAAGAAAAAATGAAAAAGATGGAGAAGATTATAACTTCATAACAATTAAAAAGTTTGAATCCTTAATTGAAGATGGCAAATTTGCAGAGTGGGAAAATGTTCATGGTAATTATTATGGGACCTTAAAATCATATCTAGATTCTGCTATTGATGAAAAAAAGATTGTCTTGCTTGAACTTGATGTAAATGGGACAGCGTCTATTCAAAATTTATACCCAAATAATTCTCATTCAATTTTTATTGTTCCGCCAAACTTAGAAGCTCTTAGATATCGTCTTAGACAAAGAGGTAGTGAATCCCAAGAAAATATAGAAAAAAGATTGAAGAGATTTAAAAAAGAAATGGCATTTAAAGATAGGTTTGATACTCTATTAATTAATGATAATATTGAAGTTGCTAAAACTGAATTTTTAAAAAAATTAAATGAAATAATAGAAGGAGCTTAAAAATGGGTATAAAAACAATTCCTTTAAGAAGTATTGAAGAAAAAGTGGATAACATTTATGAGGCGGTGGTTGTTATGTCAGGGCAAGCCAAGAGAGTATTAGACGAACGTATAGTCCAAGAGTCTATTAAAGATGCTGAAGAGGATGACTATGGGGTTTTCGATGAGATTGAAGAAAAGTCTCCAGAAGATTACATTGAACTTGAAAAAACAACTAGTGTGGCTGTAAATCAGTTCATTGATGGAGATGTAAAGTGGCGTAAAAAAGAAAAATTATCTTAAATATGTATGATAAATGCTGATAGAAACAGATTTATTAAACAGCATGTAGAGCTTTATGGCGAAGAATTATTTTTAGATTCAATAACTAAAAAATCAAAAAAGTTATCTCTTAAGTTATCTAAAGTTGACCTTCTAAAAAATCTGTCTTCCAAAGTTGATATTGATTTGAGCTTTGACAAAAAAAATATTAACAGTAAGGTTGTTTTTGGAAGTGGTGATCCTAATGCCGATTTATTAATTGTTGGTGAGTCCCCTAGCGATTATGAAGTTGAATACAACAAACCTTTTTTAGGTAATTCTGGAAAATTATTAGAAAAAATTTTAAATGCAATTGGGTACTCTCGATCAGCAAATGTCTATTTCACATACCTAATTAAGTTTAAAATTGATGGCTTCAGGTATCCTCTGGATTCTGAAATAAATAAATTCATTCCTCTACTAAAAAAACAAATTGAAATCATTGAACCAAAGATGATAGTAGGTCTAGGAAAGGTGGTTGGAAAATCCCTTACCAATAAAAATTTATCGATGGACCTCTTGAGAAATAAAGTTCATAGTTTTTCATCTTGTCCTTTAAAAATTACATATAGTCCGGATACTTTGTTACAATATCATTCATTGAAAAAATTAGCTTGGGAAGATTTTCAATTTATACGTGACTTTGTAAAGTAAATAACTAGATATGGTCAATAAAAAAGAAGTTTTAAACGTTCAACCTCATTCTATTGATGCAGAGCAAGCATTATTAGGTTCAATGCTTACAGATAAAGACGCTGTAAACAAGGCTTTCGAGAAAAAATTATCTTCGGAGCATTTTTATAAAAAATCTCATTCTTTGATTTTTGCTGCAATGGAGATTCTAGATAAAAAGAATGAGCCAATAGATACAGTTTCTGTAGTTGATGTATTGACAAAAAACAATGACCTTGAAGCGGTTGGCGGTGCTTTTTATATTAGTGGATTGGTTGAACTAGTTCCTACCACTGCCCATGTTGCAAGATATATAAAAATAGTAATAGAAAAATCTATATTAAGAAACTTGATTTTCTTAGCAAACGACATTTCAAAAGAGGCTTTTGATGATAGCCAAGATGTGGATGATATATTAGAATCTGTACAAAGGTCAATATTTAGCATTACCCAAAATCGGCTTCAAAAAGGATTTGAAAAAATTGACCCAGTACTTCATAAAACGTTTGAGGATATAGATAGAATTGCATCTCATAAAGGTTCAGTAATTGGTGTTCCTTCTGGTTTTAGTGATTTAGATTCAAAAACTACAGGGTTCCAGAATGGAGATTTAGTTATAATAGCTGGTCGTCCAGGAATGGGTAAAACCTCATTTGCATTAAACATGATGCGAAATGCTGCAATTGATGGAAATAAAACTATTGGTTTTTTTAGTTTAGAAATGGCTAACAACCAATTAGCTATGCGTCTACTCTGTGCTGAAGCCAGAGTTGATAGCAATTTAGTTAGATCGGGCACATTGCCTAAATCTCAATATAGAAATTTAAGTTTAGCAGTCGGCCCACTATCTAAAGCCAACATTCATCTAGATGATACTCCCGCATTAAGCATTTTAGAATTAAGAGCGAAAGCAAGAAGACTAAAAAATGATGTAGATGTAGATATGATAATTGTTGATTACCTTCAACTTATGCAAGGGCCAAAGGGCGTTGAGAGCAGGCAGCAAGAAATTGCCACTATTTCAAGATCTATGAAAGCATTAGCCAAAGAGTTGGATGTTCCCATAGTTGCTTTATCTCAGCTTTCTAGGGCTGTCGAGCAGCGAACAGGATCCAAACGTCCACAACTCTCAGATTTGAGAGAGAGTGGCGCCATTGAACAAGATGCAGATGTAGTGCTTTTTCTATTTAGGCCTTGGGTTTATTCCAGAGATGAGGAGGATGAGGGCAAGGCAGAGATTATTATCGCAAAGCAACGTAATGGGCCTACAGGAATAGTAGAAGCGACTTATATTAATAGATATACTAGGTTTGAAAATTTAGCACAAAACACTGATGCTCCTTTTTAAACTTTAATGGAAAACCCTTTAGCAAAATTAGTACCTCAGTTTTTTGGAGATTATCCCAAGCAATTTCTGGAGCTTTATAGTCAAGTTTATGTCCCTCCAGAATTAAATAAAGAGGAAATAAAGGATAATCTCTGGAAAGCATTTGAGTTTGGTAGTAGGTATCATGAAGGGCAAAAAAGAAAATCTGGTGAGCCTTATTTTAACCATTGTGTTGAAGTAGCTGTTACATTAGCTGGTTGGAATATGGACTACACTACTATAATGGCGGGCCTACTTCATGATGTTGTAGAGGATACTAATATTACGTTAGGAGACATTGAAAGGGAGTTCAATAAAGATCTTGCTAACCTTGTTGATGGTCTAACTAAAATTAGTGGTATTGAGTTTGGTACTAGAAAAGAAAAACAGGCTGGAAACTTTATGAAAATGTTATTGTCTGTGGCTAAGGACATTCGTGTAATTATTATAAAATTTGCAGATAGAATGCACAATATGAAAACCATAACTCATATGCCAAGAATGAAACAGAGGCGAATTGCAATAGAAACTCGAGATGTATATTCTCCTTTAGCACACAGATTGGGAATGGCTAGTGTTAAATCTAAATTAGATGATTTAGCCTTTCAGGTACTTAACAAAGATGAATATGATTCAATTGCTTCAAAACTCAAAACAACAAATAAGCAAAGAAAAAAGCTAATCAATAGTTACATAGAACCGATATCAAACGGCCTAAAAAAATATAAAATGGATTGCAATATTTTTGGCAGATCGAAATCTTTTTATTCAATTTATGGAAAAATGCTTAATAGAAATAAAGCATTCGAGGATATATATGATATTTACGCTATTAGGATAATCGTTGATAAAATAGAGGATTGCTATTCCGCTTTAGGTGTTGTTCATAGCATATTTACTCCAGTCCAAGAAAGATTTAAGGATTTTATAGCAACACCAAAATCAAATGGATATCAATCTATACATACAACTATCATTGGAACTGATGGAAAAATGGTGGAAATACAAATACGAACATCAGAAATGGATGAAACAGCTGAAATTGGAATAGCATCTCATTGGTTATACAAAGAGGGGAAAAGGGAGGCCAATGACTTAGGTTCTGATATTAAATGGTTGAGAGAATTGATAGACATTTTAAAAAATGAATCGAGTGACCCCAAAGAATTTATGGACTTATTAAAAATAGATCTTTTTGACAGAGAAATATATGTATTTACTCCAGCAGGCGATTTGATTCAATTGCCTGCAGGTTCTACTCCGGTTGATTTCGCTTTTGAAGTTCATACGCAAGTAGGTATGCACTGTTTAGGTGCAAAAGTTAATCATCAGCTAGTAACCTTAAACGTAGAGCTAAAAAGTGGTGATATTGTTGAGATTATAACGGGTAAAAAACAAACGCCCAGTATAAACTGGAAAAAGTTCGTTGTGACCAGTAAAGCTGCTAATGCTATCAACAAATATCTAAAAAGTACGAGCAGGGCTGAGAGCATGAAATTAGGTAAAGAAATATTATTTAAGACTTTAAGGAGGTTGAAAATATATGGTCAAAAGGAAGTATATCTAGGAGCCTTCAATAATTTTGGTTTTAGTGATCAAGAGTCATATCTTTCATCAATTGGTCAAGGAAAAATAACATTCAGAGAAATTCATAAAAAAATAAATCCCACTCACTCTGAAAAAAGTGATTCAGCATACAAAAAGATTGGAGATGCAATTGAAAATGTTTTGCGTCCTAAAGATGGAATTATATTAGATGGAATCAATAATCTAATGATTAAATATGGTAAATGTTGCAGCCCTATACCGGGAGATGATGTTATCGGCTTTGTAACAAGGGGCAGAGGCCTTACTGTTCATAGAATAGGTTGTCATAGTCTCCCATTAGTTACGAAAGATGAGGATAGATTAGTTGACGTTGATTGGAATTTACCAAGAGATGCAATATTTAATGCTAGGTTAAAAATTGTAGGAATGGACTACAAAGGTTTATTAAAAGATTTATCAGAATGTATTGGAGGACAGAATATAAATATTGCTAGTGTAGATATTAAAGTAAATGGTGCAGTTGCTACTGCTTATTTTATAGTTCAAATAAAAAATAAAAGGCAACTAGATAGATTAATTAAAAAACTATATAATATTAACCACGTTGATAAGGTAGAGAGAATAGGAAAATAGTATGCAAGTTAAAACGTTTACTAAGAGAGATATAGCAAAAATTGTTAGTAGAAATCTTAATACAAGTATAAGAAAATCAGTTATATATACTGATGAAGTATTTAATGCAGTGAGAGAATTATTATGTAAAGATGATGATTTCATTAGAGTTGAGGTAAGAAATTTTGGTGTTATTGAAAGCAAGCCCGCTAAAGCAAAACCAAAAGCAAGAAACCCAAGAACTAATGAAGAAATTTTTGTACCTGCCCATAAAAAAACACATTTTAAGCCAGGAAAACTTTTAAAAGAGCACCTTAAAAAGCCGATTTGATTTAATGGGTAGAAGTTTGGGAATTGACTTGGGCAGTAAACGAGTTGGGATAGCTTTATCTGATAAGTCTAACATAATAGCATCACCCTTTAAAACTTTATCCTTTAAAAATCATAAAGATTTATTAAGTCAACTGGGAGAACTTATCAATGAATTTGATGTTAAAACTATCGTTTTGGGTTTACCATTGAATATGAACGGAATAGATTCACCCCAAACAAAAAAGATCAGAGAATTTAAATCATCTCTTTTAAAATTTAACATACCGATAATTTACGAAGATGAAAGGTTAAGTTCAGTGAGTGCAAAAAAATCAATGGTTATTCAAAATATAAAAACTGGATATAATAAACCTGAAATTGATATGCGTGCAGCTGCAATTATCCTACAACAACATCTAGATAAAATAAATAATTGATTTTTTTTTTAAATCTAAACCCCTTGATTCAGGTCATTATCTCTGGCTTTCTTACTGGTTTAGCATTCCACCCTCTTGGGCTTGGTTTTTTAGCATGGGTTTCTTTTGTTCCACTCATCCATGTTTTTAATATTTCGCTTTTAAAAAAAAGCATCATATATGGCTATGTTTTTGGGTTATCATTTAATTCAACCGCTTTTTATTGGATTGGTGTTAATTCGGGTGCTGATTTAATAACAGTTCTTGGTAGCCTATTTGCTGCGGTTTTTTACCTTGCTTCTTTTTGGGCTGGAGCAGGATTCTTGTTTTCGCTTATTTCAAAAGAAAATCAGCATATATCAGGTAATATATTTTTCCCTTTCATTATTGTATTAATAGAATATGTAAGAAGTTTTGGTGCTCTTGGATTTCCTTGGTCAAACCTTGCTCTTTCTCAGTCAAAATATATTTATTTCATTCAGTTTATGGAAGTAACAGGTACATACGGTGTGTCATTTGTAATCATAGGACTTAATATAGTATTATATAATGTTACTCAAAAAAAGATTTCTTTATTAAAAGGATTGTCTTTTTTTTCGCTCATTATAGTTGGTTTATCCATTGCAGGAGTGGGAAGAATTTTGTCTTTACCAAATTCGGATCAAGATATTAGGGTTGCTGTTGTTCAACCAAATGTTAATCCAAATACTAAGTGGCAAAATAAAAAAGAGATTATAGTTTTCATGGATTCTCTGCACCAAGAATCCATTAAATTTAAACCAGATCTAATTATTTTTCCAGAAACTGCATTACCTTCTTATCTAGTTAGAGACAATAGAACTAGAGGTACTTTGCAGAGTACGGTAAACAGCTCTGATATACCATTGTTAACAGGTACAATACATACATCTTTTGAAAATAATTTTAGATATTACTACAATAGTTCTATGTTAATTATACCGCAAAAAAAATATGAGTTATATTCAAAAATACATTTAGTGCCATTCGCCGAGTACGATTTATTACCTTCTGTTTTTCATCCATTAACAAAATTAAATATTAATATAGATAGAGGAAATTTTAAATCAGGTAATAACTATAAGGTATTTAAGTATAAGAATCTTATATTTTCAAATTTAATTTGTTACGAGTCGTCGATTCCAAAGATATCGAGAACATTTGTTTCTAAAGGAGCTGAATTCTTAATCATTCAAGCAAATGATGGTTGGCTTGGCAGTTCATTTGGCCCCTATCAACATTTTGAGTTGGCGAGACTACGGGCTATTGAAAACCGCATACCTATTGTAAGATGCGCAAACACTGGTATTTCTGGAATTATTAATTTTGATGGGTCTATTAAAACAAAAGTAAATTTAAATGAAGAAAAAATAATTTTTGAGAGTTTAAGTACTAATAAAAATGGAAGTTTTTATACAAAATATGGAGATATATTTGCTATAATTATATCTATAATTAGTATAATTGTAATATTATTTAAATGCAGAAAATATTTTTATTAACATTCTTTTATTCTAGCTTATGTTACGGAAGCTTGCCTCTTCACCCTTTAGCTAAATCTTTTTTAATGCCTGGCCTAGGTGAGAGAGATTTAGGCTATCATAAATCATCAAAGTTTTTTATGCACTCTGAAATTTTATTATTTACAGCATGCTATTCCGCTTTTAAAATATCTGATCTAATTGAGCATAAATACATCTCGTATGCTGCACGGCATGCTGGAGCAACTACCCCAATTGACGATAGATACTGGACAGACATTGGTAATTATAATACTAATAATGATTTTGATTCTGAACATCTAAGAATGAGAGATTCTAAGGAGGGGCAATGGTCAGATCACCCATGGGATTGGCAGTCGGATCACAATAAGAGAAAAAAATTTGAAAATATGAGAATTAGAAGTGATAAATATTTTCTTGTTGGAAAATTTTTAGTTGGGGGTGTAATAATGAATCATATAATCTCAAGTATAAACACTTTATATATTTTAAGAATTAATGAGGACAACACTCTTTCTTTGAAACCATCAATCCAAAAATCAAATGGGATTTATAGATATGGTTTATCTTTAGAGTTTTAAAAAATATTTTTTGCATAGATATAAAATAGTAATTCAGTATGATGGGTCATTTTTTAAAGGGTGGCAGCTGCAAAAAAATCAAAAGACAGTACAGGGCGAAATTGAAAATGCGTTAATGACTATAGCTAAATCTAAATCCCGTATAATTGTAAAAGGCTCTGGAAGGACAGATGCGGGAGTTCATGCAATCGGTCAAGTTGCACATTTTGATTTAGATAACCATTTAACTGAAAAACAACTTTTAAATGCTTTGAATTTTTACACTAATGAAAATTGCAAGATAATGTCTTTATGTAAAACACATGATAGGTTTGATTCTAGATTTGATGCAAAAAATAGAACATATAAATACCAAATCTATTTTGGTAAATCCATTTTATATCGAAATCAAGCTTGGCTAAAAAATGATAGCATTGACATAAATATTTTAAATCAATTAGCCGGGTATATCATTGGAGAACATGATTTTTTATCTTTTTCAAAATATAATCCAGAAATGAAAAATACCAGGTCACATATTTATTTCTCTAAATGGGAAATAGAAAAAAAAATGTTAACATATAGAGTATGTGCAAATAGATTTATGCATCATATGATACGATATTTAGTTGGAACGATGGTAGCAGTATCTGAAGGAATGTTTTCTTTTAAACATTTTAAAACCTTGTTGCATGAACCACAAAAGAATGTTCAAATTCACAAAGCACCATCCTGTGGTCTCCAATTATTAGATGTGGAATATGATTAAAAATAATGCCATAAGTATTACAGTATATTTTCTGATTTTTGGACTATTATACGGTCAATCGGACATTTATGAATCCCGTAAAACTGCAATTACCAAAGCAATTGAAAAGGTAGGTCCTGCTGTTGCGAGCATAAATGTTGAACAAACTGTAAGTGCCTATTCCTCACCTGATCCGTTTTTTCGGTATTTTTTTCCACCTGAAATATACCCTGTGAAAAGCTCTGGAAGTGGTGTAGTAATCAGTCCTGATGGTTACGTTTTAACTAATACTCATGTAGTTGAGAAAGCTTCTAAAATAACCGTAACTTTATCTGGAGGTGAAACCTTTGATGCTGAAGTTGTAGGCATAGATAAGACCTCCGATTTGGCATTATTGCGTTTAGATGGTAAAAATTTTCCATACGCAGATTTGGGAGATTCTGATGGTTTAATTATCGGAGAGTGGGTAATTGCTCTAGGTAATCCTTTTGAGTTATTTAGTATTAGTAACCAACCTACAGCAAGCGTTGGAATAATTAGTGCTAATCATATGGATTTTGGAATGCAGAAAGAGTCTGGAAGAGTTTTACAAAATATGATTCAAACTGATGCAGCTATAAATCCTGGAAATTCAGGAGGACCTCTAGTCAATGCAAATGGGGAAGTTATTGGCATAAACACATTTATTTTTACTGGATCAAATCATAATCGAGGTTCTATTGGAATAGGTTTTGCTATCCCAATCAATACAGCAAAAAGAATAGCTAAAGAATTAAAAACCTCAGGAAGTATTGATAGAAGTTTTACAACTGGCTTAGTGGTGCAGCCCTTAACCAGAGGATTGATAAGACATTTAAACATTCCATTTAGAAATGGAGTCATTGTTGTTCATGTAGATAAAAATAGTCCTGCCCAAAAGGCAGGAATTTCCATTGGAGATATAATTGTTACTGCAGCAAACAAAAAGGTAAATTCACCATCTGATATAAGAGATATCATAGCAGAAAAAGACCTGAGGTCCGGCGATAAAATAAAATTTAAAATTTTTCGCGATGGCGGACATTCGAATGTTAAACTTAGATTAGGATCATACAAATGAGATTAGCCCCTGAAGGAAATATTATTATTTACCCTCTTTTTTTTATTTTAGTAATATCTTTTGGAATTGACTTTATTTTTAGCCAAAAATATTTGTTTTCTATAAACATATTCCTTCTAGTTTTATTTATATTTTGTTTGAATTTTTTCAGAGATCCTAGCAGAACTGTTCCTAAAGATGAAAACTGTATAGTTTCTCCTGCAGATGGTAAAATAATCAAGATAAAAGAATTTGAAGATCCAGAAACCAAAGAAAAATTAAGATTAGTGTCAATTTTTTTAAGTGTTTTTAATGTGCACTCAAATCGCATGCCTGTTGATGGTTTAATAAAGAGTGTTAATTATATAAAAGGTGATTTTTTGGCTGCTTTTGATCATAAGGCCTCTGAGCAAAATGAAAGAACTGAAATTTCAATAGAGGCAAGATTCGGTTCTATGGTTGTGAAGCAAATAGCAGGGCTTGTTGCTAGGAGAATCCTATGTTATGCAAAAAAGAATGAAAAAATGCTAGCCGGAGATAGGTTAGGCTTCATTAGGTTTGGTTCTAGGACAGATATCATTCTACCAAATAAAGTAACTTTAAACGTCGAACTGGATCAGAAAGTGTATGGTGGCCAAACCATTATAGGAAAATATGAAGTCTAAAATCTCTACAAAAAGATTTTTCCCCAATGCTCTCACTATTTTAAATATGTTTTTGGGATTCTTGTCAATTATATTTATTATGAAAGGTAAATATTTTGATGCAGGGCTTTTTATCCTTCTTGCTGGCTTAATGGATATTTTTGATGGTAAGATAGCTAGGTCACTCGGTATCTCTTCAAAATTTGGTGTTGAATTTGACTCTTTAGCAGATGTGGTGTCTTTTTGTGTGGCACCATCTTTGCTCGTATATAATTTGTATTGTGAAAATATCAATTACATAGTTGGTGCTATTTTTAGTTTTATACCTCTTATCGCAGGGACTGTAAGGCTAGCTAAATATAATTTAGATACAGATGAGGATAACCCAAAAAGCTACTTTATTGGATTATCCACACCAATATCTACCGTAACTATTCTATCCTTTATGTACTTTAGTATCTATGTTGGTGGCCCAAGTAATTATGGTGATTCGAGTATCGGTATAATATTAGTTTGCATTCTTGGTTTATTAATGTTGAGTCCAATCCATTTTCCAAAAGTGCCTCTCATTACTTTTAAATCAAGCGTTTCAAACTCTATGTTATTGATGATTTTGATTGTATGCACAGCATCTTTGATCATATGGAAAGGGTTTGCTCTTTTTCCAATATGCTTAGGTTATATTATTTCGAATGTATTATTTTGGGTTTTTAAAATAAGACCTAGTAATATCCAATTAAAAAAAAGAACATAGTTTAATTGAAAGTTTGATTTGCAAAAACGCAAAGTACATATAATTGCTATATCTCTTTTTGTAGGGGCTATTTTCGGAGGAGTGTTTGGAAATATTTTTTCTTTGGTGCTTCCAGAAAGCGTAGTAAAAGATTTTTTTTTAACATCAATCAATTTTGATTTAGGCGGATTAGTTAACAATGAAACTGGTGTTTTAATCATTGACTTAAAAGTAATTGTCTTAAAATTTGGATTGTCAATGAGTTTTAATTTTACTAGTGTGATTGGTATTGCTGTTGCTTATTATATTTTGAGGTATTTACGATAAAGTAAAATGGAGTACTTATGATGAATTCTCAACTTCAGTTAGCATTTTTTAATTTGGGGCCTTGGGAAATTTTATTAGTATTAATTGTAGTCCTTGTCCTATTTGGTGCAAAACGACTTCCTGAACTCGCTAGAGGCCTAGGCTTAGGCATTAATGAGTTTAGAGATGCAGTTGATTCTAGCAAGAAAGAGATAATGGATGTCATAGATTCTGACAAGGTTGATAATAAAACTAGTGATTCAGAAGAATGATTTTCTTCACTGATTAGTTCATTTTATTCTTCTGAACAATTTTACTTCTTGTTAGTTAATTAATAATAATTAACACTAAAAATATTTTGAGTTTTCACAATCCCGTTTATTTAGTTCTATTATTTGTAGTTCCCTTTACTTTTTATTTTCGTTTTAGGAAGAGTAAGAAATATGAGAGTACTATATTATTTCCTTCAAAAGTCCTATTCTCCAAAAATATATTATCGAGGGCTAAATTAAAATTAAGAATACTTAGATTAATTGAAATTTTAATTCTTGTTTTGATAATTATAGCTCTAGCAAGGCCGCAAAAAGCTGAAGAGTTGAGTCAAAGAGAAATAGATGTAATTGATATTTTAATGGTTTTGGATATTTCAAGCAGTATGCTAGCAGATGATTTTCCGCCAAATCGTCTAGAAGCAGTCAAAAAAACAGCAAAAGAGTTTATTAAGTCTAGGGAGGGGGACAGAATTGGTGTAGTTGTTTTCGCTGGTCAATCCTTCATTCAATGTCCATTAACTACAGATATCGAGGTCCTTTTAAATTTAGTTGATGAAATAGATGTCGCTAGTAAAGATGTTGATGGAACAGCGATAGGTATGGCAATTGCTAATGCTACTAACAGATTAAGGGAAAGCCTATCCGGGAGTAAAACCATGATATTATTATCTGATGGGAGCAATAATAGCGGCGAAATCGACCCGCCTACCGCTGCAAAATTAGCAAATGAGTTTGGAATTAAAATATACACCATTGCTGCAGGAACGGATAATTCAATTTCTAGAATCCCTGGTAGAGGTATAATCCGTAATGAGATAGATACAAACACATTAAAAGATATTTCAAAAGAAACTGGTGGCCAATTTTTTCGAGCTACAGATAAAGAAGCACTATCACAAATTTATGCTAGGATAGATGAGCTCGAAAGGTCAGAAATAGAAGTGAGAAACTTTACTGATTATAAAGAATTATTTCGCTGGTTCCTTGTGCCTGCATTATTTTTAGTCCTAATTTATTTTGTACTTAAAAGATATATTTTTAAGGTAATTATTTAGTGAATTTTAGTAGTCCCTATTTTTTGTTTTTTTTAATTCCTGCTCTAGTAATTTTTTTAAGGGATTTCTTATTTTATGAAAATACTGATTTTTTCCCAAAAGGAAATCATAAGACTAAAGAAATGAGCTATGCAAATATCAATTACACAAATCATAAGATCTCAAGGTATTTATTCCTTATTGGAACTATATGTTTAATTTTGTCTATCGCTGGACCGCAATTTGGTTCAAAAGTAAAAAAAGTAGAAAGACAAGGAGTGGATCTTGTGATTGCTTTTGATACCTCTACAAGTATGGATGCTATAGATGTTAAACCCTCTAGAATTGAAAAAGCTAAATACGAAATAGGTAAATTGATTCAAGGTTTAAAAGGGGATAGAGTTTCTTTGATAGTCTTTGCTGGCACAAGTCATTTATACCTTCCTCTTACTACTGATTATGAGGCAGCACAATTATTCTTGTCTGCAATTGATACAAAAATGATTCCCAATCAAGGTACATCACTTAGCTCTGCTATTGAAAAAGCAATCGAAACTGTTAAGAAAGATCAAAATAAATATAAAGTCGTTCTACTAATTAGTGATGGCGAGGATCACGAGGGCAATGCGATTGAATTTTCAAATCAAGCGAATGAATTAGGTATTGATATTCATACAATAGGAATAGGTTCAGATTTAGGTGGTCTGGTTCCTATCAGATCGGTAAATAATGATGACGAAGATTATAAAAGAGACAAAAAGGGGAAGTTAATAACCTCAGTTTTAAATAAAAAAATTTTGAAAGATATAGCTGCTGCTGGTAATGGATATTATTTTCAATTTTCAAATGAAGGTCATAGTCATTTAGATTTAAACAACGCTATAGATGCTATGGACAAGAGGAAGATAAATTCTTATGAATACTCTGAGTATGAAGATAGGTATCAACCACTGACCTTATTTTCATTTATATTTTTTATGGTATCTTTTTTACTTCCTACACGGAAAATGGAAAAAATAAAATGAGGTTTCTCACTTATTACTTTTTTCTTCTTACAAATTTAATTATCGCCAATGATAAAGGTATGGATCTATTTAATAGTGGTAATTATAAGGAAGCAGCAGAATATTATAGCTCTATATTAAAAGAAAGAAGTGAAGATAATGCTGCTAGTTTTAGTCTGGGAGCAAGTCAATATTACATGGAAGATAATGTATCAGCATTAAAGAGCTTTGAGCAGGCTTTGAGTTCTAAAGATAGAATGCTTCAATCAAAAGCGCTCTACAATATGGCAAGGATTTTGCAAGATCAAAATGAATTGGATAAAAGTTTAAGTTTATATAAAAAATCGCTTGAGTTAAATCCTAACGATATTGATTCGAAAATCAATTATGAATTATTGAAAAAAATGATAAATCAGCAGAATTCTCAGGATCAAGAAAACGATCAAAATCAAGAGGGGTCAGAAGAGCAGCAAAACGATCAAAATCAAGAGGGGTCAGAAGAGCAGCAAAACGATCAAAATCAAGAGGGGTCAGAAGAGCAGCAAAACGATCAAAATCAAGAGGGGTCAGAAGAGCAGCAAAACGATCAAAATCAAGGGGGGTCAGAAGAGCAGAAACAAGAATCTAGTAATAGCAAAACAGAAGACGTTCTAGAACCAGAAAAATCAGATCAAATTAGACAAGCAGAAGCAATTTTAAATGCAATTAAAGGGCAAGAAAAAATTAATCAAAAAAATAAAATTTTAAAGTCTAAATCCTTTAAACTTGATAAAGATTGGTAGTCTATTTTGAAGGTCTTTTTATTAACATTTATTATTAACCTTTCAATTGGATTAGGGTTTAGTGCTACCGCATCTGTGGATAAAAATAGGTGCACCATAGATGATATAATAAGCTTTAAAATTGAATTTGAAAATGCTGATTCATTTAGCAATATAGATATATCCTCTTTAATTAAAGATTTTGCTGTAATTAGTGGTCCTAGTCAGCAAACTAGTATGCAGTGGATAAACGGTAAAGTTACTAATTCTAGAATTATGTCATGGTCATTATCCCCAAAAAGAGAGGGTCGATTAGTAATTCCTAGACTTAATGTTCAAATTTCTGGTAAAAAATCTGCGACTAAGGAGATAGTTGTTTTTGTTAGTCAATCTCAAAAAAAAGAAACTGATCTAGATGTTTTTATATCTGCTGAAATCAATAAAGAAAGTGTATATATTGGTGAGCAGATAACATTAACGTACAGTATATACAGAAAAGTTGAATGTTCTATTGAGCCTTTTGAAATACCAAAATTTCCGGGTTTTTGGTCTGAAGAGTTATTTAGACCTAATCAGATCAAATTCAAAAACATTGCAATTAATGGAGTTCAATACCAGAAGGGTATATTATATAAAGTTGCATTGTTCCCAATATCTGGTAAAGAACTTGAAATTGAGCCCTTATCATTAAAAATTCAAAAACAAAAAAAGAAAAAAAGAAGAAGTCGAGATCCTTTTTTTGATCCATTCTTTGATTCATTTTTTACTGAGACTGAAACTAAAATACTGAGATCAAAAAAACGTGAAATATTTATCAAAGATTATCCTCAGTCAAGACCCATTGGTTTTACTGGAGCAGTGGGAGATTTCAAAATCTCTACAGCAACAGATACTGATTCAATAAATGTAAATGAAGCTATAACATTTCGTGTAATTGTTGAAGGTACTGGCAACATGGGCCTTTTTACTATCCCTAAAATGAGTTTTGCCGATGATATTGATCAGTTCCCTCCAAAAGAAAATTTTGAAAAAAATGTTTTTAGAGATGAACTCTCAGGAAAAATGATATGGGAATACATTTTAGTACCAAGGGTTTCAGGAAAACTATCAATACCTCCGATAAGTTTTACTTTTTTTAATCCTAAAATTGAAAAATGGCAAAAAATTTCATCAAAGCCAATATCCGTTTTTGTAAAAAATACTAATGATAATTATTTAACAAGTAATGGGTTAACTAAAAGAGAAATCGAGGTTCTTGGCAAAGATATTAAATACATATATAATGGAAACCCTGTTCTTAAACATATCAATTCAACCCCTTACAATTATATATTTTTAATATATTTTTTAAGTATACTAATTTTTTTCTTACCAAATATTTTAAGTTATATCATTGGGTATAATCTTGACAGCATGCCGGCTAGATTATCAAAAAACGCATTAAAGAAAGCATTAAATAAACTCAAAACTTCTGATACTAGATCAGATAATTTTGATAATAAAATTATTTATCAATATTTAAAGGATAAATTTCAACTTCATTCTTCTAACCTGGACGCTATTTCAACAAAAGATCAATTGCGAGGTAGAATAAATGATCAATCTTTAGAGGAGCTCATAGAACTTCTAAAGCTCTACGAAAGTTTTATTTATGGAAAAAAAGAAACAATTGACATTCATTCCCTTAATCAAAAAACTGCTTCAATTTTAGAAAGAATTGATAAATCATGCTTATGAAAAGGTTAATATTTATTTTAGTTATCTCATCTCATTCTTTTTCAGATCAAATAATTGAAAAGTTCCAGGCAGCTAATGCTAGATATAATGATTCAGATTATAATAAAGCAATACAACTATATGAGGAGATAGTTTCAGAAAATTGGCAGAGCGGATATTTATACTATAATTTGGGAAATTCTTATTTTAGGGCAGGAATGGTTGGTCAGTCCATTTGGGCTTATAATAAAGCTCTGAAGCTTAGTCCGCGATTTGATAATATTGAGTATAATCTTGAAATAGCCAATACAAAAATTAAAGACAGAGTAACCCTGCCACCTGAGTTTTTCTTCGTTGATTTTTACGTTCAATTAAAAAATTATTATACTTTTTTCGAATGGCTATTTTTGTGCGGGTTAATAGTTTTTTTAAGTGCTGGTTTTTTTATGCTTTCAAAAGTGTTAATATTAAATAGTAACGTAGTTAGAAGATTAATTTTAATTCTATCCTTTTCAGCATTTGTTCTTCATTTAATTGCTTTTGACATTTTTTTAGAATACAGTAAAGAAACTCATGGAATTATCATTTTTGATGATGTTCACGCCTTTTCAGGTCCTTTTCAAGGGGAGAGTACAAGATTATTTACTCTTAATGAAGGTACAAGAGTTTCAGTATTACAAAATCAAGGAAGCTGGGTTGAAATTGTTCTATTAAGCGGTGAAAAAGCTTGGATACCAATAGAAAAAATCAAAGTAATATGATAAAAAATTTCATCATATCTTTTCTTGCTAGTTTTTTACTTTTTGGGAGTGAAAATGATTCCCTATTTTGGTTTGATGTAAACGATATTGAAGATGAGATTCCGTACTTCCCATTAATAATTAACAAGGTTTTTACTGGAAATCATTTATCAATTATTGATTCCATGAAAAAAATTGAAGAAAAAGAACTTGAGGTGTTTCGTATTCAAATTTTTGAATCAACCGTTGCCTCGATTGCCAGGGCTGAGGCAAAAAGATTCCAGAATATATTAGGAGACACAGTTTATATCAACTTTGAAACTCCTTTATACAAACTTAGGATAGGAAATTATGCTAATAGAAAAAATGCAGAGGATGCTATAGAATCTATATCAAAATTGGGAGCTAAAGATGCATGGATTATCAGAACGAAAAAAAATTTAGGGACTGATAGGTAATGGCTGGGCATAGTAAATGGGCAAATATTAAACATAGAAAAGGGGCTCAGGATGCTAAGAGGGGAAAAATATTTACTAAAATAATTAAAGAAATTACTGTAGCAGCAAAGTTGGGCGGAGGGGATCAAGATGCTAATCCAAGACTCAGAAAAGCTGTTTCTAATGCTCGTTCCAAGAATATGCCTCAAGAAAATATTACTAGGGCGATTAAAAAGGGTACTGGTGAGTTGGAAGGCGTTAACTATGAAGAAATGATTTATGAGGGTTATGGGCCTCTTGGAATTGCTATATATATGGAAGTTATTACTGATAATAAAAATAGAACAGTTTCAGAGTTGCGGAATATCTTAAATAAGCATAATGGTAGCCTGGCAGAGCCTGGTAGCGTTTCTTGGATGTTCAAAAGAGTCGGATTAATTATCATGTCCTTATCAAGCAGAGATGAAGAAAATTTGATGCGCGATGTTCTTGAAGTAGAAGCAGATGATTTTGACATAGTAGGTGAAGAGGCATATGTTTCAGTAGATCAAGGTAAATTGATCACTGTTAAAGAAGGTTTAGAGAAGTTAGGTTATGACGTTAAGTCAGCTGAAATAATAATGACGCCAAATTCATTGCAAAAAATTGAAACACCAGATAAAGATAAAGTTCTTGAACTCATGGATTTAATTGATAGCCATGATGATGTGAATCAAGTTTTTTCAAATTTTTCTTTAAGTGAATAAAATTAGAATTATTTCAATCGACCCGGGTATAGTTATTACGGGATTTAGTATTCTAGACTTTCAGAAAACAAAAATAAATCTAATCGCGTATGGCACAATCAAGCCAAAAAAGAAAGACAGACTGGAACATCGTCTTTTGCATCTTCATAACGAAACATTAAGTATCATAGGTAAATTTAATCCATCAATTATGGCCATAGAGGATTCTTTTTACAGTAAGAATGTTAAATCTGCTGTAACTTTAGGTCAATCTAGGTCTGCAATGATGTTAGCTGGTGCAAAATCAGCAATAGATATATATCAGTTTGCTCCTAGAAAAGTAAAGCAATCATTATGTGGTAATGGTTCTGCAACAAAAGAGCAGGTTCAATTTATGGTATCAAATATTTTGAAATTAGAAAAACTTCCAAAACCCATTGATATAACTGATGCAATGGCAGTAGGTATTTGCTTTATAAATAATTTTAACACAATCTGAAAATTAGCTAAATGATCGATCAAATAAGTGGTAAAATAATTTCAATTAATGATAATTATGTTGTTCTTGCAGTTGGAGGACTTGGAATAAAAGTAAACATTTCAGCCAACTTTGCATCAAAGCTAGTAAATGAAGATTTAATTACTTTAGTAACATATCTGAATGTTAGAGAAGATGCTCTAGATCTATATGGGTTTAAAAATGACTCTGAAAGAAATTTATTTTTAATGTTAATTTCAATTAGTGGGATTGGTCCAAAGTTGGCAGTATCTATTTTAAGTGGGGTTGAACTTGAAGAATTAAAATCAAACATTCTCTCTGGTGATATCAAGTCACTTACCACCATTCCAGGTGTTGGTGCTAAGACTGCAAAGCGAATTATAATAGAATTAAAAGATAAGTTGTCCAAGACTACTACCACAGAACTTGGTTTTGATGATAATTTTAGCTCAAAAATATCAAAGGATGTCTTAAGCGCTTTAGTGGGTCTTGGTTACAGTGAGAGTATGGCCACAGAAGTAATTAAAAGAATAAACCCTGCTAACTCTGATAAAAGCATTGAAAGTCTTATAAAAGAAGCATTAAAAATCTTAAATGAATGATCAAATGAAAAAGACTGAACTCTTTGATTATCATAATTCAAACAGTAAAAATATAATTAGTTTTTCAGGCTATGCATTGCCTGTATTTTATAAAAGCATTTTAGATGAGCATCATGCTGTTAGAAAAAGTGCTGGTCTTTTTGATGTTAGCCATATGGGCCAAATTATTGTCTCTGGTGCATCAGCTGAAAAATTCATTCAAACTGTGACAACTAATGACGTATCCAAAATTATGTCTGGGCAAGCTCAATATTCAACTATTTGCAACAATGATGGATGCATTATTGATGATATTATTGTTTACAAATTGCATAATGGGTTTATGCTTGTGGTTAATGCATCAGGCATCGAGAAAAAATATAATTGGCTTAAATCTAAATTATTTGATGGGGTGAGTATTGAAAATAAAAGCAGTGATTTTTCTATGATTGCTCTTCAAGGTCCCAAATCAAAAAGAATAATCCAAAGCATTATTAATAATGAAATAACAAAACTCAAATTTTATAGTTTTATTGAGAACATTGGTTGCCTAGGGCATGATATTTTGCTCTCTAGAACTGGTTATACGGGTGAATTAGGTTTTGAAATATATTGCAAGCACGATGCCGTAAAAACAATATGGAATTACATTCTTGAGAATTTTGGCAAGGATGGAGTTTTGGCTGCTGGTCTCGGAGCTAGGGATACTTTACGGTTGGAAATGGGTTATCTCCTTTATGGCAATGACATCAATATTGATATTCACCCCTTTAAAGCTGGGTTAGGGTGGATAACTAGTCTTGAGAAGGGTGACTTTATTGGTCGAAAAGAAATTATCTTAAAACGAGATGACGAAGAATCCAATCTGGTGTACTTTGAAATGCTTGAAAAAAGCATTCCTAGGCCCGGTTTCGATATTATAGTGAATGACAAAGTTGTTGGTTTTGTTACCAGCGGTACAATAAGCCCAAGTCTAAATAAGGGGATAGGTATAGCTTACGTGGATAAATTACACTCAAATAAAGGCACGGAATTATCTGTTAAAATTAGAAATAAACTTAAAAGTGCAATTGTAGTAAAAGCACCCTTTTACTCTAACGGAACATTATCTGATTGATAAAATATCTTTATATTTTCTGAATAATTATTGTTATTTTTGATTTAGTTCCTCATGCCTAAGAAAACTTCAAATAGCAACTATAAACGCCTTGAAATACTTGGCGTTCTCCTATGTGCTGTATCATTATTTATAATAGTTAGTCTTTTAGGGCATGACCCTAGTGAAGAATTAGCTATTAGTCCAAATGCTCAAATAAATAATCCAATGGGAATTTTGGGTGTATTAGTATCCCACATTCTAATAAAACTTGGTTTTGGTTATATTTCTTTAATTCTTCCTCTGTTAGGCTTTTATTGGGGCTGGGTATTTTTTTCGAAAAAAGACTTTGAGGGCCCACTAAGAGTTTCTTTTTACACAATGCTTTTAATGAGCTTGCTTTCATTATCGGTAGGCGTTTTCTCAATTTATTTTAGTTTTGGAATCTCAAAGTTTCATTATTCTGGGGTCTTATCTGGGCTTGTTGCTGACTTTTTCTTGGACATGTTTAGTATTTATGGATGTCTGATCTTCTTAGGAGCAAGTTATATAATGCTTTTAAGAGCATATTTTGATTTAGATCTACATAAGCCATTTTTAATAATTAAGCAAAAAATACTGATGGCAATTG
>SGYO01000015.1 GCA_004321745.1 bacterium
ATCTACTTTTATTTTTTTAATTGTTATGTTTATTGCGTTTAGCATAGTTTAATATTACTACAAATTTAATTACGGACAATATTTAGCTTTATGTTCCTCGGGGTGAGCGCTATGGGAGAAATATTGCCCGTAATTTTAATTTTTAAATTCTTGAAGATATCCAATATATCTTTCTTTATCTACCTCCTCCCTGTTCCACGTATCTCTAAGTATAAATTCTATTTTTTTGTCAATTGTATTTTGTATGTTTTCCCTGTATCGTCTATACGCATAATAATCAGTCCTTGAGATTTCATTAATCTTATTTTGAAAATACATTACAGGATTTAAGATCAATGTACTCCTTACATAATCATTTTTTAATTCGCTTTCTTCTTCAATTTTTACAGCAGCTTTTTTATTTAAAACATTTACTAGCCCTGAAATACTTCTATTTACAATGCCTTTATCAATTATGGTGTCTTGTGCGTAAGTAGAGTTTTTTAACATAGGGAAAGATTCAAGTAATTCTTTTTGTAATGTATCTGTTGACATATCAAAGATTTCATACCTTTGATCTCTAGCTACATCTAGATAGTCAACCATATAATTTGTAGAAAATTTTATTGATACAATTTGGTGAAATAAACCAGGCATAATGATTGAGAAGACTACCCATACCGAAATCATTTTTATTGCCTGATCAACACTACCTTTACCCAAATAATTAATAAAATAAAAAACAGAAGTCCATAAAAAAACATATAAAAAGATTAAAGCCAATAACCTAAAAAAACTCATTAATTCATTTGTGAGCGCCCCTGATAAAATTGCATATGGTATTAACAAAAAACATATCAGTGTAAACACAATTAAGAAATAATATGAGAATCTTGTAGCCAGCCAAGCCTTTTTAGAGATATCATTTAAATAAATTAGCTTATCAAAACCATTATCTTTTTCAAGCCCACCTACGTTAAATAGTAAAATAACGAGCAAAATAGGTGTCAAAAATAATACGACAAAACCAAAATCTAGTGTTCCCAAAGCTAATCGTTCAGGGTTGGCAATTTCCTCAGCGAGATCATTATCAAATATAGTACTCCAATTAGTAACCTTTTTGTAATAGCCATATTGCTCTGCCTGCCCTGTGCTAAAGACAATCATTGCCGATGGATTTTTAAGAGCATAAGATGGCGTATTCCATATCGCCCAATAAGGAATAGTGGGATCTCTTCTGGGTTTTTCAATTAAGCCTTGCTCAAGCTCATCATACTGTACTAACATTTTATTTTCAAAGTCGGAATTCTTACTTTTAATACTTTTTATTTCATTGTCATGTTTTTTAAACAAAACATAGCCTATTTGACAACCATAAATGATTGAAAACGCAAATAATAAAATTGAAATAATTTTATAAGGAGCGTTGACCAAGTGAAAATATTCAAATTTTAAAATATTTAAATATTTACTCATAATAGGATATCTCTTTTAATTTTATATCTCATTAATGATCCAGCAAAGATTGCCCATGCAATTAACGCAAGGATATCAAAAAGATAATTCCCAATATGATTTTTTATCAGCATAGTCTGATAATCAAAAGTTTTTACAGATCTGAAGAACGTATTATCAACAGTCCATCTCCAATCGCCAGTCCTTGACCCACCATGTGCATGTTTATCGTTTAACGTTTTAATTAAATATCTTCTGTAGTTTTCAGCCTTTTTTAAAAAATCTAGATGATGAATCATATCACTTCCACAAAACCCCATACTTAAATTTTGTAAGGATGAAAAAGGATTTAATAATCCAGATAATTGGTATAGCTTTTTTTGTTTTTGATAGATTAAATAATTATTCCCAAAATGCTTGTCCCATACCTGGTTTCCATACTCTTCATCAGCCTGCATAACAATTCCATCAAAATTAATAGGTAATTGACTGAGGCTATCTATTTTATACTTTATTAAATATTCTTTTTCTAGTTTAGACCGTCTCTCATCTCTAGGGTTATGCCCGTCAATACCTTTAGAACGATCTTCTTTCATTTGAGCAATGAAATTTTGCCGGCTTGGTAAAGGATGAACCTTTTCAACAGTATTACCCCAAATTTTAGGTAGGAATATTGTCCAAACTATCCAAGTTGCTAAGAGTAATGATATTGCTGAAGTATTATTTATAAAACTGACAGAGATAAAAGTGGATAAAAACACCACAATTAAGTAATACAGCCCATAGGATATGAAAGTAAGCCCTAACCTTAATCCAGCATCCAAACCTAAAGAGCCAAATAATGATTGTAAAAGAACTGAGAACATGATAAGCATTAATCCATAAAGCCAAATACTAATAGATTTAGATAAAACTAATTTCTCTGGAGATACTCCTTGCAGAGCTATAAGCTTCATTCTTCCAGTTTCTTTATCATTAGTTATAGAGCCAAAAGATAAAAAAATAAGAAATAAAGGCACTACATACTGTAGGATTATAGAAGGTTTAAGCTTACCAAATTTTGAAATTGTAATTGCCTGTGATGCTTCTGAATGCACAATCTCATTTTGGACATGGCCCTCAAGTTTTAAGACATTACCTGTTATAGAACTGACCCCATCATCTAAGCTGTTTAAAATACTTACTGGTTTAAAAACATAAACACCATAGTGAGCTGCCCTATGTGGGTTCATCGGCTCCAAATTATCCCACTGCGACCTAATATGCTTCTCAGCAGCAGCTTGAGCTTTGCTTTGGTTTTCACTTTGTACATTGCTCATCCAGGCTAAAGATATAATACTCAGGATGAATATTAATGAGACGTAAACGATAGAACGATTACGAACTAGTATTTTCCACTCATTAAGAATTATAACAATCATTGATATAAATTAGCCTCTCATATAATCAATATATATTTTCTCAAGCTCATTTGTTGTGACTTTGGATGTGTCCATTTGATCAATTAAACTTCCATTTTTAAGAATTCCTATGCGGTCACAAGTCTCACGTACTCTGAAGATATCATGAGATGCCATCAAAACGGTGGTACCTTTTTTTGCAAGAGACTTTAAAGTGGAAGAGAGTTCGGTGCTAGCTAATGGATCTAATCCGCTAGCAGGTTCATCTAAAAGTAAAACCTTAGCTTTTTTTGCAAATGCAATAGCAATACCAACTTTTTGCCTCATCCCTTTTGAATAAGAACCTACCTTTTTATTAATGACATCTGAATATAATCCACATCCATTTAGTATTTTGGATAGAGCCTCATCATTGTAGTCTTCCCCTACTATTTTACAAAAATAATTTAAGTTTTCAAGCCCTGTTAGATAAGGGTATAAATTTACATTTTCAGATATGTAACCAATTTTTTTTCTAGCACTATCTACATTTGTAGTAACGTTTATACCATCTATAAATGCCTCTCCTTTATCTGGCGCTAAAAAGCCAAGTAAGATATTTATCGTTGTGGATTTCCCTGCACCATTTGATCCCAAGAGGCCATAAATTTCACCCTCCTTAATATCGATAGACAAATCTTTGACAGCCTCAAATCTGCCAAATCTTTTTGTAATATTTTTTATACTAATAATCATCTGCAAGTACCCTTATACTGAAGTTGAGGAGATTAAAAATTTTCAATACCAATGTGCTTTGTCAAAAACTTTTCCATTTCCCTATAAAAATCAAACTTATTTTCTTCATTACTAAAACCATGTCCCTCATCTTCTTTCAACATATAGGGGACGTCTACACCTCTAGATCTAAGTGCCTCCACAATTTGATCTGATTCAGCTTGTTTTACTCGGGGATCATTAGCTCCTTGAGCGACAAATAAAGGAACTTTTATACTATCTACATGAAAAATTGGAGATGCTGCTATTAATAAATCTTTTTCAGTTTCTGGATTGCCTATCATTTCATACATCATTTGCCTACCTAATTCCCAATAAGGAGGCAGTGTCTCCAACAGAGTAAATATATTTGAGACTCCGACATAGTCAACTCCACAAGCATATAAGTCTGGAGTAAAAGTTAAGCCTGCTAATGTTGCATATCCTCCATAAGAAGCACCATATATTGCAATTCGATCAGGATCTGCTATCCCCTCATCTATGAGCCACATTACTCCATCTGTAATATCATCTTGCATTGACTTCCCCCACTCTTTGAAACTAGACTCCCAAAATTTTCTGCCGTACCCTGTACTTCCTCTGAAATTCATCTGAAAAACTGCAAATCCTCTATTAGCTAAAAATTGTATCTCAGGATTATAACCCCATGAGTCTCTTGCCCATGGGCCGCCATGAGGATTAACTACTATTGGCAGGTTTTTACCATTACTACCTTTAGGGATTGTAAGGTAACCATTAATTGTTAATCCATCTTTTGAAGTGTAAGCAATTGGGACCATTTCAGCCATATGATCTTCATTTAACCAAGGGCTAACCTTTCCAAGGCTAGTAAGTTTATTAGTTTCAGTATCATAAAAATAATATTCCCCCCTAGATTTATCGCTATAAGCAACCACAATTGCTTTAGTCTCATCTTTCGAGAAACTAGTTATACCCACCTCGTAACCTGGCAACTGATATTCTAATTTAATTTGGATATCGCCTCTCCAATCATCAAAAAATACTCTTTTTGTTTTGGCGCGATTATAACTAACTCCTGTTAAAACCTTTCTTTTCCTTGAAAACATTAAATTTGAAACATCTACTTTCTCATCTTCAAAAATCAATTCCTTTTCTTGAACTTTATCAATATTAAATTCATATATAGCGGTCTTATCTCTTCCCCTGTTGGAAGCAACATATATATTATTGTTATCAAAAGTAAAAAATAAAGGTGACACACGCACCTTAAAATCGTTCGTCAATATCCTTTTAAACTCATCAGATTCAGAATTTCTGTACAGCAAACTTGTATTTACTCCATCGCTTGTTATTGCAATCCTCAATTTCCCATCATGGTCCGTCATCCATCCTGATATATTACCAGGGTTCTCTGCAATCATAGTCATAGCACCAGTATTAACATTCACTCTGTAAGGATCAAAAATTTGTTCATTACGTTTATTTAAACCAAGAATTACGTGTTCATGATCTTCCTCTAGATCATCTATTATATTAGTTTTAACATTATCGAAAGGGGTAAGGTCAATATCATTTGAACCATCAATGTTAACTGCAAAAAAATGCATATTTTCATCTCCTCCATCATCTTTTACATATCCGATCCTTTCATTATTAAGCCATAAGAAACCATAAATACTTCGTTTTTTAGATGAGGTTAATCTTTTTTCAACATTGGTTTCAATATTAAGGACATGGACGTTCATCCTTTTTTCCCAAGGCTTCATGTATGCAACATAGTTTCCATCTGGAGAAATTTGAAAAGATGACTTTTCAGGATTCTTGAAAAAATCTTCCATTGGAATTAAAGGTACTTTCTTATTCATTTGATTACATCCTATGAAAATAATTAACAAACAAAATAAATTTATTTTTTCATTTTATTTTTATATTGAATCTTATCATGAATTTTGATAGACTGAAAATCTATAAAAAATCAGTTTAATTATAAATTATATAAAGCAATAGAGATGGTAAAATAGTTTTAAATATCATACTAATGCAACCAGATTGCAATAAGCTTAATAATGCCAGTTACTTATATCATGTTGAAGTTATATAAAAATTTATACTGTGTTTTTAGTGAGAGATTTTTTTAGAACTGGGCACTTTTTGCACCACTTTCCTTTTTTTTTATATTTCTTACAGCATTTAGTTTTCATATATGGAAATCTAACTACATTGTTATTGAGAATCAATATCAATAAAGTAATTCAGGAAACAAAAAACCCCACACATAGCGGGGCTCATATGAAGAATAACTGAAATGCTATATTTAAGTTTTGACTAATCCTATTTTACATAATTCTTTCATACATTGATCAAATACTTTTTTAGCTTCTTTGGGCGTAAATCCAGTCATAGCATCATCTAATTTTTTTGAAACTTTAAGTTTAACATCTAGCATTGCGTCGCTTTCATCATCTTGAAGTTTATAATCTTTGACTTGGCTAATAGACGTATCACCTTTACCAAACTTACCTTTGGAAATTTCCTTTTCAAGCTTTAGTGTTTTATAGATGTAAAAATCATACTTTTTCCCATTCGTAATCGTCTTTCTCTTCGTCAAATTTATATCATCATATATACTGTCATCACTCATAATATTATAATTACCTTTTATTTTTTATATTATTTAATTATTCCAATCTATGGTCAAAGAGTATATTAATCCACAAAGAAAATTAAAATTTACTAAATTTTTAATCACTTACAATAATTATACCTGCAATTTAAAATTTATAATTTGACAACTTTTCATTGAAGTTCACTAAATTAATATTGCTAAACCAAATCCGGTCAACAAAGGATGAAATATTTTGCAAATTAAAGACGAACATATCAGAAAATTTTTATCAAAGAAAATAGGACAATTAAATAATATAGTTGCAGGTCTGGATTCTCTAGTTACAGAAATTGGTAGTGATTATTACCGGGTAAGCATTTTCGGATCAGCAAGAATTAAAAAAAATACAAATGAATACAATCAAGTTTATGAATTAGCAAAAAAACTAGCTCAAAATAAAGCAGATATTGTGACAGGTGGAGGACCTGGACTGATGGAAGCAGCAAATATAGGTGCTAAAGATGGAAGTCTAGATTCAAAATCTTTTGGATTACACATAGACTTACCATTTGAAACAGCACCTAATGAGCACCTTGATGTAACCTTTCATCATAAAAAATTCTCATCTAGACTAGATGAATTCATGAGAATAAGTCATGCAGTAATAGTTACACCAGGTGGAATTGGTACAATATTAGAGTTACTATATACATGGCAATTGATCCAAGTTGACCACATTACGCCTAGGCCTATAATTCTTTTGGGAGACATGTGGGACGGTCTTGTCGATTGGATGAAAGCAGAACCTTTGGAACGTGACCTAATTAATAAATCTGATTTTGACAACATTGAAACTGTCCAAAACATAAATGATGTCATTAATATTCTACAACCTCACATAGAAAAATTTTATAATTCTAAGTAAAAGAATAATCAAAATATGTTCATCGCTTTTAAAAATTATAAATAATTAATTAATTTACTTCACTTTTTAAAAATAAAAGTATAATATTCTTTATATTATAATAATATATATCGTATTTTTTAAATTAATTAAAATAAAAGGTTGAAATAATGAAAAGTATAATAATATTTCCCAGTCTATTATTTTGCATCACAATTGCTCAAGATGTAGAGGTTGAAAAATCCTCTCCATGGGCTGTCTCCTGCGATGTAGCTAGTAGATATGTTTGGAGGGGGACAGATTTTGGTAATAGTCCTTCTATTCAGCCCGGTATCTCATATACATCAGGTTCTCTAACACTTGGCGCATGGAGCGCATGGCAATTTAGCGGATTGGCAAGCGAGAATGATCTGTATGCATCTTATGCACTTGGAGATTATTCAGTCACACTAACTGATTACTATTTTCCTGGCACAGATTTTAATGAAACAGATGCGGAGACAGGTTCACATAACATAGAATTATCATTAGGCGGCGCATTTTCTGGAATAGAATTTACGACGGCAATGTTCCTAGTTGAACCAGGATTTTATGGCGCTTTTGAAGAAGATGAAATTCCAATGTCTAAATATATTTCGCTATCCTATGGTCCATTTATTTTAGAGCTTGGAGATGGTGGATATACTAGCGATGGTGAATTTAATGCTGTAGGTATTGGAGTTACTGCATCAAATGACAAATACTCATGCACTTGGACTCTTAATCCAGATTCAGGGCAAGCCTATTTAATTGCAACAATAGGATTATAAGCTACATTCCATTTTTCACATAATACCACTGATAGCTTTAATTATCGTTCTAAGTTGATATAGGGAAGTGTCAGTGGTATATAATTTATTTCTAATTCCTTATTCATATTTTTACTAAAAATATTTAAGTTGCAGGCTAGATTTTTTTAATTATTAACAATTTTGTTTTTAATTACTTTAAAAAAGTTGAATTAAGCCAAATTCGCAACTGAGTATTTATTTGAATAAATTACATAAAAAATATCCATTATTTGACCCTGAGAAATTTCATGATGCATGTGGTGTAGGGTTTGTAGCAACAAAAAATGGAAAACCTGACCCAAAAGTTCTTCCCTCCGCTTTATCTGCACTGCAAAGATTAACTCATCGGGGAGCAAAAGCATACGATGGAAATTCTGGAGATGGTTCAGGAATATTAGTTGATATTCCAAGAAAATTCTTCGTTGATTATCTACTAAAAAAACATTCATTAAAAGTACTCAAAAATGACACTTTAGCTGTAGCATCTATTTTCGCTAAGGGGATTAATGATAAAACAATAGTCAATAATTTCTTAGATCTAACAAAAAAAGAAAAAATACAATTTTTAGCATTACGAAAAGTTCCTGTAGATGAAAACGCCCTTGGTGATCTTTCAAAAGAATGTAAGCCAAAAATATTACAACTCATCTTTTCGACAAAAATCAAAGACAGCTCTAAGCTTGAACGCAAGCTTTACTTAATTAGAAAAAAGATTGAAAAAAAACTTTGCCCGAGGTACAAAAGATTTTACATATGTTCCTTTTCCTCAAAAACAATCATATATAAAGGGTTATTAAGTTCAGATCAACTTGCAAAATTTTATAAAGATCTAAATCATGACCTATTTGTTGTGAAAGTAGCCTTATTTCATGAAAGATTTTCTACAAATACTTTTTCAAGTTGGGAAATGGCTCAGCCATTTAGAATGATTGCTCATAATGGTGAATTCAATACTATAAAAGGTAGCAGGCTCTGGATGAATTCAAGGGAGGGTAATTTAGAATCAAAAGTTTGGAAAAATGATATTGATTTTTTAAAACCAATAACAAAAAGCACAGGAAGCGATTCTGAAAGTTTTGACCATTCTGCGGAGTTTCTAAAAATTAGTGGAAGAGATATTTTTGACACTATGATGATAATGATACCCGATTCATACGAACAAACTGAAAAGTACTACAATAATAAAAAAATGAACAAGATGATGCGAGACTATTTTATCTACCATGAAAATTTCATGAAACCATGGGATGGCCCAGCAGCAATTGTTTTTACAGATGGAGATTTTGTTGGAGCTAAAATGGACCGAAATGGATTAAGACCGCTAAGGTACTCCATAACAAAAGATGGATTAATAATTATGGCATCAGAAGCTGGAATAGTTGATGTTGATGAAAATAATATTATAAGCAATTATCATATGAAGTCAGAAGAAATTTTTGGTCTTTCATTGAAAAATGGAGAGATTTTAGAAAACAAATATCTCAAAGCTAGAGAAGCATCAAAGAAACCTTATGGTAAATTAGTTTCTGATAATTTAAAAGTTTTAAAAAGAGGCAATGCTGAAGAACAGTTTAATGGATTTACCTCTTCAAAAAACAAGCCGCCACAAAATAAATTTGCTTCGTATAATATTTTTGATGAAGATATTAAAAAATTTATTGAACCACTTTCTGAGAATGTTAGTGAATCAATTGGCTCAATGGGAGATGATACACCTTTAGCAATATTATCAGAGTTTGATAGAAAATTTTATGATTTTTTTAAGCAACAATTTGCTCAAGTAACTAACCCCCCTATTGATTCCTTAAGGGAAAACTCAGTTATGAGCTTGTATAAATATCTTGGTAGCGAAGATAATTTGTTAAATAACACTCCAACAAAAAATAGTGCCATACGAATTTCTACTCCAATTCTCTCTTTAAAAGAAAGAAATGAATTAAAAAGTTTTAACTCTTGGTTTCCTCATGAAGAAATAGACTGCTTATATAAAATTGGATCTAAACTTGATTCAAAAATAGAATCAATAAAGAAAAATTGTGAAAAATCAATTTTAAATGGAAATAAAATTATATTTTTAACAGATCAAAATCTGAAGTTAGACCACACCCCCATTCCGATGTTGCTTGTAATATCTGCTGTTCATCATCATTTAATTGAAAAAAAATTAAGGAGTAGAGTTTCTTTAATTGCAGTAACAGGTGATGTAATAGAAGATCATCATTTTGCAGCCTTAATATCTTTGGGCGCTAGTGCAATCTATCCACATTTTGCCTATGAAATAATTTTTAAAATGAATAGTGAGGTTAAATATTACAAAAGATTAAAAAATTATCGAGCCTCAATTGAAAAAGGCCTTCTGAAAATAATGTCAAAAATGGGAATTTCAACATTAAGTGGCTACCATGGTAGTATGCTACTCAATACAGCAGGCATAGGCCCTAAACTTCTTAAAAAATATTTTCTATCATTAAATGGTCAATTAGGCGGACTAGAACTAAATGATTTAGAAAAATATTTGAAGAGGAAATATGATAATTCTATTAAAGATTTTGAATCAGAAAATATTAGAGATATAAACTTATTTCGCTTTAGAAAAAATGGTGAACTTCATGGATATAATCCATTAGTATTTAAAAAAATCCAAGATATATCAAAAGAAAAAGAATCAATAAAAAAAGTTGAAAATGATCTAGTATACATCAGAGACCTTCTAAAATACTCTAGTAAAAGAGAGCCCTTAAATTTTAATGAGGTAGAAAAGTCCTCATCCATTCTAAAAAGATTTGGTTCTGGTGGGGTTTCATTTGGAGCAATATCTGAGAAAGCACATTTAGAACTTGCGAAGGGTTTTGCGATGGCTGGTGCAAGGAGCAATACTGGAGAAGGAGGAGAAGCAAAAAATAGATATAGTATTTCAAACCAAGATAAATTAATTAACTCAACTATTAAACAAGTAGCTAGTGGAAGATTTGGGGTAAATGCTGAATATTTATCAGCGGCTCAAGAAATACAAATCAAGATTGCCCAAGGAGCTAAGCCTGGTGAAGGTGGCCAACTTCCTGCATTTAAAGTATCAAATGCCATAGCATCTGCAAGATCAGCAGTACCTGGCATACCTCTAATAAGCCCACCTCCCCATCATGATATTTATAGTATTGAAGATATTAAACAACTTATTTATGATTTAAAAGATGTTAACCCTCGGGCAAAAGTTTCTGTTAAACTAGTGGCTCAGCCTGGAGTAGGTGTTGTAGCCGCTGGCGTTGCAAAAGCAGGTGCTAATATCATTCTAATTTCAGGCTCGGATGGAGGAACTGGAGCAACGCCACTAGGTTCACAAAAACATGCTGGCTTTCCATGGGAGTATGGGTTAGCTGAGACGCACCAGACGCTCATAGCAAATGGATTAAGAGAGTATGTAACATTAAGAGTTGATGGGGGATTAAAGTGGGCCAAAGATATAATTTTTGCAGCAATCTTAGGTGCCGAAGAATATGATTTTGGCACTTCAGCTCTTGTTTCATTAGGCTGCGTTATGGCAAGGCAATGCCATGTGAACACATGCCCTGTTGGAATTGCGACTACTGACCCAAAATACGAAAAAAAGTTTAAGGGCTATGCGGAAAACGTAGAATCATATTTAAATGATATATCCAAAAAAGTGCAAAATGAATTACAAGAATTGGGTTTTAATAAATTACATGATATAATTGGTAGAACAGATTTACTAAGCATTTCAAAGAAATATAAAAGCTTAGTATTAGAGCGAAATATTGACCTTGATGGAATATTAAACTCTAGAGCAAAAAAAGGTTTGCCACTCCAATCTGAGATGAAAATTAGATTCTCTAACTATCGCAGAGAAAAAACATTAGATGAAAAAATAATTGATGAAATTAGGCAAGATATTGTGATGCAAGGTCATGCAATAATCGAACAAAAAATATTCAACACAGATAGAGCGATGGGGGCAAGGCTATCAGGAGAAATTTCATATTTATTTGGCAGTGACAATTTTAAAGGTAAAATACAGTGTAAATTAACAGGCACTGCTGGCCAAAGCTTTGGCGCATTTCTAAGTAATAATATTGAACTACGATTAAAAGGCCTAGCAAATGACTATGTAGGTAAAAGCATGTCATCTGGGATTATATCTGTAAGAATGCATGAGAAACTTCGAAATAAAAGTACTAAAAATTCATTAATAGGTAATGTTGCTCTTTATGGTGCTACTGGAGGAGAATTATATGTTGAAGGTAAAGGTGGTGAGAGGTTCGCGGTTAGAAATAGTGGTGCTTCCGCAATAATTGAAGGGATAGGAAACCATGGTTGTGAATATATGAGCCAAGGTACTATTGTTGTCTTAGGCATAATTGGTAAGAATTTTGGCGCAGGAATGACAGGTGGAATAGCATTTATATACAATAAAAAACGCATATTAAAAAACTACCTTAACCATGATTTTGTTCTTGAGTCAAGCGTCGATAATAAAAAAGACGAAAATATTATTTTAGACCTAATACGAAATCACGTTTTTCATACAAATTCAAAAATAGGAAATAAAATATTAAAAAATTGGAAAACTGAAAAATTTAATTTCAAAAAAATTACACCTTTAGCAATAAAAACATTAAATATTGAATCAATTTACGACTCTCACATATCTACAAGAATTTAAAATTTAAAAATTTTACTATTTTGAATTAGCAACCTGCCTTAATAAGTCAAGCCAGTTAGATATCAAATTAAACCTAGTATACTTCTCTGTCATCACTAATGGTGTACCCGTGTTCCTCGCAAAGTGTTAATAAGAAAGTCCTAATTCCTTTTTATTTTTCTCTAGTTCTGTTTTAAACTTATTAAAATCAGAATCAATCAATATTATAACAAAACACTCCACCATTTTCAATAGCTTCTAGTTTAGCTTCTAAATCTTCTAACTTATGCATAATATCATCAATATTGTGGTGTCCATCATTGTCATGATGTTTATGATTATCATGATGTCCGTGTTTTTGTCCCGTTAGCACCATAAAAGTAATGAAAAGAACCCCACTAGTAATTAGACCTTTTAAATATGATTTCATAAATGACTCCTTAAAGTTTTAAATTTAATCTACAAAAAATTACCCTACAATGTGTGTGAGGAATATGTACACATACCTACCACCCCCATCAAACGGGTTATGCCCCCTACTTTGGTTGAAATAAGTGATTGAATTAGGTTTGTATCCTACAAAAGTGTATCCTACAAAGCATTATAAATGTCATACAATGATAAGGAATGACAACTTTGACAGACTTACATAAAAACAAAAACCCCCGTCAATAAACGAGGGTTTCTGAGAAGTGAGCGTTGAGAGATTCGAACTCCCGACATCTGCCTTGTAAGGGCAGCGCTCTGACCAGCTGAGCTAAACGCCCATACGCTTAACAAAATTATAAAATTTTAAGTTATTAAGCTTTAGAAAATTTTCTTTTCTTAATAACCTTTGGCAGGGCAACATATAGGACATCCCAAATTTCTTTTGCAAAATGAAACTTCATATCTTTTGAAACATGTTTAGGAACATCTTCGATATCCTTTTGATTTAAAAAAGGTAAAATAACTTCTTTTATGCCTGCACGATGGGCGGCAGTAACTTTTTCTTTTACGCCACCAATTGGCAAAACATTTCCACGAAGTGTAATTTCCCCTGTCATAGCAACTTTACTCTTTACTGGTACATTTGTAATCAGTGATACTAATGATGTGATCATACTGACCCCAGCAGATGGACCATCTTTAGGAATTGCACCCGCAGGTACATGAACGTGTAAATCTAATTCCTCATTAAAGTTAGAATCGATTCCAAAATCATCAGCATGCGCTCTCACAAAAGTCATCCCAGCAGTAGCAGATTCTTTCATTACATCACCTAATTGACCAGTCAATGTCAATTTTCCTTTACCTTTCATTTTAGTTGATTCTATAAAAAGTATGTCACCTCCTGCAGCTGTCCAAGCTAAACCAGTAACAACGCCTGGTTCTGTAGTCCTTTCAGCCAATTCAGAATGAAACTTTGAAGCTCCTAAGTAATCTTGAACTTTTGATTTTGTTACCTTGATATTTTTCGAATCTTCTTCTACAACTTCTCTAGCAACTTTTCTTAAAACATTTGCTATCTCTCTTTCAAGTTGTCTAACTCCAGCCTCTCTAGTATATGAGCTAATTAACTCTTTAATAGATGCAGCATCTAAAGAAACCTCAGATTTATTTAATCCATTTTCTTTAATTTGTTTTGGGATTAAATGCTTTTTTGCTATTTGTAATTTTTCATCTTGGATATATCCAGAAAACTCTAATATTTCCATCCTATCACGAAGAGCAGGAGGAATATTTCCGTAGTTATTTGCAGTAGCTATGAACATAACCTTACTTAAATCAAAATCGAGTTCAAGATAGTGATCATTAAAAGAGTGATTTTGTTCTGGATCTAATACCTCTAACAAAGCAGAAGATGGATCTCCTCTAAAATCAGATCCTAGTTTATCAACTTCATCAAGCATAAACACTGGATTGTTTGTGCCTGCCTTTTTAATGTTTTGAATTATCCTACCTGGAAGTGCACCAATGTAAGTTCTCCTGTGACCTCTAATTTCTGCTTCATCCCTTACACCGCCTAAAGATAATCTTATAAATTCTCTACCCATTGACCTAGCAATAGATTTTCCTAGAGAAGTTTTTCCAACTCCAGGTGGGCCTCCAAAGCAAAGTATAGGTCCTCTAACACTTCCATTAGGATTTCTCTTTTGCTTAAGATTTCTAACAGCTAGATATTCAATTATTCTTTGTTTAACTTTTTCAAGACCATAATGATCAGTGTCAAGTATACTTAGTGCCTTTTTAAGATCAATTCTGTCTTTTGATGATTTGCTCCATGGCAGATCGGCGATCCATTCAATGTATGTTCGAGATACATTATACTCAGGTGATTGTGTAGGGATTCTAGATAGCCTATCAAGTTCTTTCATAGCTACTTTTTCAGATGCCTCAGGCATTTTTGCATCTTTTATACGCTCTTCTAATTCTTTGAGTTCTACGGTCCCTTCATCTTCACCTAATTCTTTCTGAATTGCTTTCATTTGTTCTCTGAGGTAATACTCTCTCTGAGTTTTAGCTATTTCGTCATGAACTTCAGTCTGTATTTCTTCACCTAGTTTTATTCTTTGTATTTCTCTATTAATAATAGATATAGCTTTATCAATTCTACTTTTTATGTTAACCTCTTCGAGAATTTCTTGTTTTTCCTGATTAGGGAGAGTCATTAAAGAAACCGCTCTGTCAACTAGCCTATTTGGTTTTTTGATATTTGAAAGCATCCCTGTATGTTCCTCAGTCAAGTTTGGAGCTACTTTGATAAGGTCAGCAAAAGATGTCCTTAAATTATCAACAATATCATCAAGTTCTAATGAATCAGAAATTGGATCATCGCTAACTTTGCTAGCAGCAGCTTTGAAATAAGGCTCTTTGCTTAAATAATCTAAAATTTTTACTCGAGCTATACCCTGTACTATTGCAGATTTGCTATTATCGGGCATAGCAAAAACTTTAAGCACTGTGGCTAATGTACCATATGAATATAGATCTTCAATGGATGGATCCTCAATGGAACCATCTTCCTGAGCTACTACTATGATGTATTTTCTTTTTTCAAGTTCAATATCTGAGATTAACTTAAGCGATTTTTCCCTGCCTATATATATAGGTATCACTTGTTGAGGAAATAAAACAGTATTGCGCAATGGCATTACAGCATATTCTTCTGTCCCTTCAATATTAATGTTTTCAATGTCTTTTTCTGATAATTTTTCAGCCATAAATAAACCTATTTGATTTTAATATAGAATGGTGCAACCATTATGCCAACTTTTTAAATGTTAAATTTTGTACTTTTATTTTCTGTCTATGCTAAAATGGCGTAAAAAGTGTTGGCAAATTGACTTAAACTAATTTATCAGATCTTTTTGCTATTAAACGAGCTTGCTCATCCGCATGATAGGAACTTCTAACTAAAGCCCCTGATTCAACAACTTCAAAACCAATTTCTAATCCAAAGTATTTGTAATTTTCAAATTCTTCATTTGAAACATAACGCTGAACTTTCAAATGATTGGTTGTAGGCTGAAGATATTGCCCTATTGTAAATATTGAAACTCCAGCATAATAAGCATCTTTCATTGTATCAATGACTTCTTCAAATGTTTCTCCTAAACCAACCATTAAACCAGTCTTAGTTTTTAAACCGTAGTTGGCTGATGCTTTTAGAACATTTAAACTTCTTTGCCAGTTGGATTGCGTTCTTACAGCCTTACTGATACGCTCAACACATTCTAAGTTGTGACTAAATATTTCAGGTTCAGCAATGAACACTTTTTCTAAAGCTGTATGGTCTCCCCTAAAATCAGGAGTTAAGACTTCTACTGTACAACCTGGAACTTTTCTATGAATTTCATTTATTGTCTTGGCCCAAATTGATGAACCATAATCCCCTTTTAAATCATCTCTATCTACAGAGGTAATGACAACATGTTTGAGATGCATTTTTTTGACTGCCAATGCCGTTCTAGTTGGCTCTAGCGGGTCATCCCAAGTTGGTTTTCCTGTCTTCACAGCACAAAATCCACATGCTCTAGTGCAAGTATCACCTAAAATCATCAAAGTTGCAGTACCTCTATTCCAACATTCATAAATGTTAGGACAATTCGCTTCAGCACATACTGTATTTAGATTTTGATCTTTTACAATATCCTTAACAAATTTATAATTTTTACCAATTTGAAGCTTTATTTTGGGTTTATATTCTTTCTGTAGCATTTTTTTAATTATAACAAACTTTCAAAATCAATATTTTCTAAATGATTTTTTATTTTCAACAAAAATTTTGCTCCTCCAGCGCCGTCAATTAACCTATGATCAAAACCTAACGAGAGCATCATCATATTTCTTATTGCGATAATATCTTTATCATATTTTTCTATCACGATAGGCTTTTTTATGATCTTACCAGTGCCTAATATACCAACGTTTGGCTGATTAATTATAGGTGTACCAATCAAAGCATCGAAAATCCCAAAATTTGATAAAGTAAACGTAGAACCTTGTAAGTCATCTAGACTAATAGTACCATTTCTAGTTTTTTCAACAATTTCATTTAGCTCACGGCAAATTCCCAACAAGTTTTTTTCATCACATTTTAACATACAAGGCACCATAAGTCCTCCATCTATTGATACAGCTATACCAATATTAATATAATCATGTTGAATTTGAGATTGACCATCAAAAGATGAATTAAACTCTGGCATTTCCATCAAAACTTTTACTGTACAGTATATGATGAATGGGGTATACGTAAGATAAAAACCCTCATCACCATAAAATGATTTTTCTCTCTTTTTTACAAAATTAACTATCCTGGTCATATCCACTTCGTTCATTATATGAACATGTGCAGACGTATCTAGACTATAACGCATATGCTCGGATATCTTCTTACGCATGTTATCAATTTCAATCATCTTTCCGCTTTGATTGACATAAAGATCTTTTTTAATATCAATTGAACTTTTTTTCTTTATCTTAGCTCCTGATGCGATGTGTTTTTCTAAATCTTTTTTTGTTATTCTCCCATTTTTACCTGTGCCACTAATTTGTTCTAATTCTGCTAATGATATGCCTTGCTGATTTGCTAAATTTGTAACAGCTGGAGATAATGTAGCGCTTACATTGCTACTTGAAATTTTAATAGAATTAATTTTTTCAGTCTGACTTGCAAAATCACTCAAATCCTCTTTTTCAACCTGTTCTTCTTTTTGATCATCTTTCATAGGCTCATCAGGTTCTTCGATACTTTGTATATTGTCAGTTTCAGATTTACTTGTTTCAATCCTAGCAATCACTTCCCCGACATCGATAACATCATTTGGTTGCGCTAAAATCTCTATCACAATTCCCCCATTCGGAGCAGGAATTTCAGAATCAACTTTATCAGTTCCAATTTCGAGTAAAGTTTCATCTGCTGCGATATGTTCTCCAACTTTTTTATACCATTCTAAAATAGTGCCTTCAGTGATACTCTCTCCCATTTTTGGCATTACAACATCTATAACCATTTTTTAATACTCCAATAATTCCTTAATTGCATTTGAAATATCACTAACCTGCACCAAAACATCATCCTCTAAAAACCAATTATATGGTACTGGACAATCCTTAGATGCAACTCTTTTAATAGGTCCATCTAAATATTCAAAATATCTATCAGCAATTACAGAACACAATTCTGCACCTGGACCATTGGTTAAATTGTCTTCATATACAACTAATACTTTACCCGTTTTACTTATAGATTCTTTTATTGTATCATAATCAATTGGATTAAGTGTCCTAATGTCAATAATCTCTATAATATGATCACTTTTACTAATTTGCTGTGCAGCTTCTATGCTTTTTTGAACCATAGCACCCCAACAAATTACAGTCAAGCTATCACCTCTAGTTACATAATTGGCCTTACCAAATGGTAGGACATAATTCTTCCCAGGCTCTTCTGTTGCTGCAAATGGTTGACGATATAAACCTTTATGCTCCATAAAAATAACAGGATCATTCATTCTGCATGCCATTTTTAATAGACCTTTTGCGTCTCTTGCATTTGAAGGATAAGCAATGTAAATACCTGGCATATGGATGAAATAACCATCAATAGATTGACTGTGACATAATGCTCCATGAATGTAGCCTCCGACTGGAACTCTAATAACTATCGATGAACTCCAAGTATTATTAGACCTATATCTCATAACTGAAACTTCATTTCTAATTTGCATCATTGCAGTCCATATATAATCACCAAATTGAATTTCAACAACAGGCTTGTAACCTGTCACTGCTATACCTACAGCTGTGCCGATTATACTTGACTCAGCCAATTGAGAATTAAAGACTCGTTTTTTTCCAAACTTTTTTGATAAACCTTTAGTAGCTGTAAAAACACCTCCCTTAGGATCAGCAATATCTTGCCCGTATATAACCATCTTATCATTATATTCCATTTCTTCATGTAGCGCATGATTAATTGCATCAACCATAACAATATTATTAGAAATCTTTGTTAGTTTTGGTTCAGATTTAACTTTTTCTTCGCTATATACATATTTAGTAGCGAATTCTTTTGGCGGATGACCTTGTTTATCTGCCCATTCAGTATCTTTTGAAATCTGTTCTTTTATTTTATTTTCAATTTTATTTGAATTTGTTTCAGTAAATATTTTTTTATCTAGACAAAATTTTTTAAACAAAATAATAGGATCTCTTTTTAAATCCTCCTCTAATGATTTTTCAGTTCTATATTTCCTTTGATCATCCGAGCTGGAGTGAGGCATTAGTCTAACAACATTTGAAATAATAACTGAAGGCCCTTTACCTCTTCTAGCTCTTTCCACAGCTTGTTTAAAAGCTAAATGAGTTTCAAAGAAATCAGTCCCATCAACTTGATATTTAGATAGATTTTCATAACCACTGACTAAGGAAAATACTGATCCAGCAGTTTGTTCAGAGCGATGAGTGCTTATGGCATATTCGTTATCTTGAATATGAAAGATAACAGGAGCTTTTTCTCTTCCTGCCCAATTCAAAGCCTCATGAAAGTCTCCTTGACTAGTTGTTCCTTCCCCAGAAGAAACATAAACCACTTCTTTTGAGTTTTCCAACTTCCTAGATATTGCGCAACCAACTGCTTGTAAATATTGAGTACCTGTTGCGCTAGACTGAGATACTATCCTTAGATCCTTATTACCATAATGCATAGGCATTTGCCTTCCCCCAGAGCCAGGGTCATCAGCTCTGGCAAGAAATGACAATAAATGCTCTCTAGTAGTAATCCCTAAAGCTAAAGTAAACGCACCATCTCTGTAATAAGGATAAAACCAATCACTTCTACCTTTAAATGTCAAAGCAGCAGCTAATTGTGAGGCCTCATGCCCAGAGCAACCCATATGAAAGAAACTTTTACCCTGTTTTAACAATATCAGCATCTTTAAATCCAATTCTCTGGCAGTAATCATCTTGGTAAATACTTCGGTAAGTTGTTTTTTTGTAAAACCGTTGAACCTAGCCATTAACTTTTTTACTAGCAAAGTTTCTAGAGAAAAGATTTATAACCTTTGATTTTATTTCACACATTGAAGGTACTTCATTTCCCATGATATTTTCCATTGAAGTAATTCCATATTCTTCAATACCACAAGGGATGATAGATTTATAATATTCTAAATTTGGATTAACGTTTATTGAAAAACCATGCATTGTAACCCATTTACTTATTCGTACACCAAGGGCTGCTATTTTTTTGTCTTTAACCCAAACACCAGTTAAACCTTTTTTTCTAGAAGCTATAATACCATAATCGCCAAGAGTATCTATAATTAGCTGCTCTAACTTTCTCATATACCAAGTAATACTACGCTTGTAATGATTTAAATCTAATATTGGATATCCAACTAATTGGCCAGGACCGTGAAAAGTAATATTACCACCCCTATCTGTCTGAATAACTGATGCGTCATTGACAAAATATAGCAAGTGTTCTTTTGGAGCATTTTTGCCCAAAGTATATACTGGAGGGTGTTCTACAAGAAGAAGATGATCTTCAATCTCATTTAATATACGCTTAGTTTGAAGTTTTTTCTGTAATTCCCACGTCTCATTAAAATCAGATAAACCTAAATCTAAAATATTATGAGAGGGACTCATTATCTAGGTTCTATTTAAACCAATAATTGATAGAAATTCAGTCCTAGTTCTATCAGATTCTCTAAATTTTCCAAGCATTGATGATGTTGTGGTCCAACTATTTTGTTTTTCAACACCTCGCATTTGCATGCACATATGTTGACCTTCCATGATAACAGCCACCCCTACTGGATCTAGTATATCTTTTACCGTTTCAGCTATTTGCCTTGTAAGCCTTTCTTGAACTTGCAACCTTCTAGAAAACATATCAATTATCCTAGGGATCTTAGAAAGTCCAACAACTTTGCCATTTGGTAAATAACCAACGTGCGCTCTTCCAAAAAACGGTATGAGATGGTGTTCACAAAGACTAAAAAACTCAACATCTCTTACAATAACCATATCCTTCGCATCTTCGTTAAATATTGCATTATTAATAATTTTTTCGAGATCCTGATTATAACCTTTAGCAAAAAACTGCCAAGCCTTTGAAACTCTTTTTGGAGTTCTCAATAATCCTTCTCTAGATGGATCTTCACCAATCTCTTTTAAAAGTTGAGTAGTAAGTTTTTCTATGTTTTTATTTTCCATTTTAATTCTTTCTGTATATCATTCTTTTGCGATGTCTATCTTTCCTTTAAGGAGGTATATGATACCATATATGATAGGGGTGTCAACTAGCGCCATTAACATTTTAAACGTCCAACCATCAATAATTGCAGATATAATTTGATCACTATTCCATACGCCAACAAATAAAATACATATGACTAATATTGTGTCTAAAAGTTGAGATGCAACTGTTGAAGCATTATTTCTAAGCCATAAATGTTTACCATTTGTAAGTCTTTTCCAAAAATGAAAAATCCTTACATCTACAAATTGTGCAAATAAATATGCCGTCATCGATGCAGCTATAATTCTCCAGGCGTTTCTAAAAACCGAGTTGTAAGTATCATCAGTTACTAGAGAGTCCGCAATTGCATTGAATTGACCACCTAACCACAAGAAAAGGAGAACGAACATAGATGCTACAAAACCAGCAAAAACCACTAGGTTTGCCTTTTTTTGCCCATATAATTCTGATATTAAGTCTGTTACCAAAAAAGTGAATGGATATGGCAGTATACCTGCAGAAACAATAAAAACCTTGAACCCTAAATCTACAGTAACAAATTTATTTGCAATGAGATTACAAGTTACCAGTGAAGCTATAAAAACCCCAGCGAGAATCAAAAAAAGCTGATCTTTAAAATTATTCTTCGCCAGGTCCATAGTAATCATTAAATATTGAATGCGTCTCTACAAGTCTAATGCGATGTAGTTTACAATCTGTTATCTTATCAAAAATTTGATCCCATATCCATAATAATAAATTTTCTGAGGAAGGCTGTTTATCTTTGAACCATTCCACATCTTTTTCAATTTGAGAGTGGTCAAGCACATCTACAACCTTGCTTTTCACTATCTTATTTAAGGTTGGCAAATCAACTAACCATCCTGATCCAGGATCTATTGGCCCGGTGACAGAAACTTCCAACACATAATTATGTCCATGAGTATTATAATCTTTACCAAAGACTTCTAAGTTTTTTTCTTCACTCCACACGTCATTACCATATTTATGGGAAGCACAGAAATGGTATCTTTTAGTAATAATGGGATAATTCATATTTTTTATTGTTTGTATTATGCAAATAATTGATATACAATTTACATTTTTTTAGACTAATAGAACAAACTCAAAAAATAGCTCGAAAAATTTGAGTTGGTAATTCTAGAAAAGTTTTTCTATCAATTAATTTTACTTATAAAAGCTCTGAAATCACAGAAGGTAAATTCTTGATTAAACTTGATTTAGATAATATTAGATCGCACCCAGCAGATTTTAATTTCTTCAGGTCTTTAGCTTTTAATTCTTTTAATGAGCCAATAATTTTAAGCTCATGCCTCTTTAACTCTGAAACTAAACCTACTGAAAAAAATACATCTTCATCTAAATCAATTATTGCTAGGATAGATTCATTCGCAAAATCATCAGGGCTTGTATTTTCATCACAAAATTCGACATTCATCTCATAGTCAACGCATGCGCTAGAAACTTTTGACCCTAATTCAAAATCCTTAATAAATAATAAAATATTTTTCATAATCATAGTTTGGGAACAAGGTCCCAATTAAAATCGGCTGATGAAGTTAACCTTTGATAGGCATCACTTACTTTATTTATTTCTTTTAATAATTTTTTTACGTCAATATCTCTTTGCAGTCCATCAAACTCTATAAATTTTTCTCTACATTTATTTAATAGACTCTTTGCTCCATTTAAATTATTATTTTCAAGATGCACAAAACTTACACTTAGCTGAATTAACCCCTGCACAAACCTTCGATCTTTCAAATAAAAATCTGACCAAAGCTCTTCCCATGATTCGTGTGCTTCAAAATATTCACCAGACTTAAAATAAGTTAAGCCCTCTTGAAAAAGGTTTTCAATTTTTTGTAAATCATTCATTTTTATTTACTCATTTTTAAGCAGGCTATCAACATGGGATTTGATGTTTATACTGCAACCAATATTGTTTAAATATCTTAATGCATCTAGAGCATTTATTTTTTCAGAAATCATGTTATACGAATTTCCATTTAAAATAATTTTTTCGGCTACGCTTATAAAATCAATTTGCCTATTTTTTATCTGAGTATCTTTCATATTATTTTCAGTAGCTATCGAAAAATTTTCATAAAGCCAAGATGAAATTTCTCTTCGATAACTTCTAAGGCGAACGTAATCTCCATCCCAAATTCTAGATACAGCAGCGTATTTTACTAATTTTTGAACGTCCTTCTCACCTGCAATATTTTCAATAAAATCTTTAGGTGCGCAATCTTTCCGACTGTTAGGTTTTGGTAAAGAATTGCTTTTTATTTTATTTACTAGAAGACACGCATAGGTCCAAACATGGGATTTCTTCTGTTTAAAATTAAATGCTCGAAGCAGATGAAAAATCATCACAATGTTTGAATCTATATTTTGTAGCCCTAGGTCTGCTATAGTATCAATAATTGATCTTGATCGATCTGATACATAATAAATACTAGGCATTAACTTATCCACACTATTCCAATCGCAAGATTGTAGAGCATCCTCAAGTTCCCCTACAAAAACTGAAGATATAGAGCCTTCCTCTATTTCTTTTTTTTGAATTGCATCATTGTAATTAATAATTTTTCTTTCTTTGCAGAGATGCAAGCTATATAATAATAATGATTCTGATGGGTTCGTTTTATTATCTCCTATGATATTTTTAATACAATTCATAGTAACTAATGGATGAACCATTTCATTATCTTTACCTTCTATCGAAGCTGCAATGTAAAGAAGATCATTTAAAAAATTTACGAGATTTTCTCCACCTAATAATGCTTTTTCTAAAAAAGGTGAACATCTACTAAAGTCACCCTTTCTTAGGTGACTAATAAGAACGTTTTCTGCCATTAAACTTATTTGAGATTTTTTTTGTATCTACCGAGATAATAGAATACTTGAATGGATAAGCCCGTTGCCCTAGAATATTCTGATGGGGAGCCAAAACCCTCACCAGGGTACATAGGATCATAATCATTATACCTCCCATCATATGATGAGTCTAATCGAGTAGATGTTTTCCATTCTTTCCCAGTAACATTCCACTTTGAATCAAACACCTTAAATAAAGGCATAGAATTAAAATCATGAAAATATCCAATTTCATAACCAAATTTTTCTGAGATCTTCTTCCCTCTTAAAAACCCTACTCTCATACTGGATTTATTGTCAGGAGTTATACCTTCTGGAATTAACATAAAACGAGTGCCACTCCATGATATTCGACTAAAACTTTTCTTCTTCTTACTCATTTTTGAAAACAGCCCACCAGATTTTTCTTTAAAGCGATAATATGTTATATCAAAGTTTCGATTTGGATTATAACTCCAGGCGAAATTCATGACATCCCAAGCATTTTCTCGCCTCATTACTGTACGACTAAGATCAATACCAGTACCATAAATTGGTAAACCAATTCTATACCCTATTTCAGTATTTTGATCTAATCCCTTACGAAACCAAACTACTGGCAATACATTTTCAGCTGCTAATGCATAGCCCCATACTTGCTCATTTTTTTTCAAAGTCCCTGGATGGACAACAGGATGAGAAGAACATCCAATCAGAAAAAACAAAAAAGTTATACTGATAGTTAAAAATAATTTTCGCATTACAATGATAATTACATTTATTAAAATGATTTTATCAGTGATTATTTTAAATAAATCATTTTTCTACTAAACAAAATAGGTAAGTATCCCTCAACCTCAGCATTTATTGTGAAGAAATAAACACCGGTTGAAAAACTCTCTGCATTCCAATCAAAATTATACTTGCCGCTATTATAAAATTCTTTATCAGAGAAAGTGGTTTTTATACGGCCTGTCGCATCAGTCACATATAGAGATAATGTTGCATCTTGGAGTAAATCAAAAGAAATGCGAGTAGTACTATTGAATGGATTTGGATAATTTTGATATAGAACAAAAAGCTCAGGTATTAAATCAGCATCCATTGCACTTATTTTATCTATATTTTTAGATCCAAAAGTGTTTTTATCAGTTTTAATCCATTTTCCACCATCTGGAAAACGGTGATTGTTTAAATCATCTTTAGCGTAAACCTTGAATAATTCTAAAGTATGAGTTTCATTATTTTCAACAAAATTATGCTCAATTAAAATATGACCAATGTCATCTGAAAAATTAATATTAAACGTAGAATCAATATATTGCAGCTCAAAGGAAGGATCAAAATCAAGAGCCCATATATCCTCACCATTTGCACTAATAATAAATTTATTTGATCCAGTGTAAGTACCAGCAACCTCTATGGAAAGACTATTTGACCCTGACTTCCAACTAATTTCATTTATCCAAATCTCTGAACTTTCTTTTGACATTTTTAAATTAGTTATATTTTTTGTTGGGATTATTTCGTTCTTTAAAGTTTTACTAATCTTTTCATCTTTTATTAATTCGATGTGATCTACTTCTTTATCATTAATTATTAGTTTAGCATAAGTCCAATTTTCTGGAATACTTCTTTGAAAAACTTGATTTAATAAAATTTCTGAATTGTTAATTGCAATATGCTCATCAAAAAAAGATAGTTTCACATCATTTTGGTCTAACTCGCTATTATTTACAACTAATAGTTCAACTATAGCCTTATTACTTTGATTATCAGCACCCAATATGATAATAGGAGAAAGACTATTAATGACTTTTACATAATCTTGAAAAGAATCTTTTAAAATGAACCAATTATTTTTTGCGGTAGCAAAAATATTTTTTGTTTCAGATTTCCATTCTTCAGGAGTAAGTAGAAAATGATTTCTATATAATTGTTCATTATTTTGAAATTTTATCAAAACATCATCTTCGAAATAATATTTCTTTTCTGCTTCAAAAAGAAGAATAACATCATTAATTGCATTCAAAGGGAAATTTTCAACCCAAAGGTCAATATCTATTACTTCCTCTGACATTAAGTTAATCAAGGCATCGACTGACTGCACGTTAATACCTATGTTATCCAGAATGATTTCTTCTCTAATGATGGCCCTAAATAACTTCAGAGCAGTGTGCTCCAATTTGATTTTTTGTATATTCCCTTTTTTAATTGATCCAAAAGAGGGTTTTAAATGGTCACTCTTATATCTATTATTATCAATATCTATTACTTCTACGTAATAAAAATATCGAATGCTATTTTTACAATTAATATCAAGAAATCTATTGTTGCTAATCTCACCCGATGAAATATTAGCACTCAACTTAAAATCGTCTTTAAGTCCAGCTTTTCTAAACACATTGACTTCTTTGATTTCTATTTCATCAGAAACAGACCAGTGTAATAGCAAAGTACCTATACCATCATATATATTAAGATCTATATGAGACACCTCTTCTAGAGCAGGCGAAAGTTTGTCTGACCACAATGCTCCTGCTAAAAATATAAAAAATATAATATTTTTGACTTTTTTAATCATGAATATTTACACGTATAGACCTACAATTTCGATTATAATTGAAGATATGGCAAGTATTTAATTTTTACGCCTAATTTAATTAAGCAATGTTATTTTCTGTGTTCTATTACCACCTGGCCAGTCTATCTTGATAAAATAAACACCACTACTATTTCGACTGCCGTCCCATTTTACATCCATCCAATAAGCATTCGTAGTTTCTTTTTTCATTGTCTGAATCAATTGACCCTTAACATTAAAAATGGATAGAATTATGTTTGGTAAAATTGACTCGCTCTGAATTCTAATAGATGTAGTAGGATTAAATGGATTAGGGTATGCATCTAAAACTTTCAAGGCATATGGGATCATTTCTTCATTTTTTATTCCAGTAGTAAATTGATAATTAATAGCTGCCCATGTATTCAAAATACCGTAACCATACATGTTGTCCGGACTATTAGATAAAGAGGCAGTCATCATCATTGCTTCTCTTACCTGCATATTTGTCCATTCAGGATTAGCACTCAAAATCACTGCTGCTGCCCCAGCTGCTAAAGGAGCCGAAAAAGATGTTCCTGATGCTGTTCTATAAATATCTTCAGTATTTGACCTTATACAATATGTATTAACACCTAATGCACAAACCTCAGGCTTTATTCTACCATCGTACGTAGGCCCGCGGCTACTAAAGTTTGCTATAGTGCCATCTCTATTTACAGCTCCAACAGCGATAATAGAATCAGCATCTGCTGGTGTGCAAATATAATACCAAGGGTCATCTCCTTCATTCCCGGCAGAATTCACACACAAAACACCTAAACTAGATGCGATATCCACAGCAATTGAAGTAGCTGCTGTATTACCATCAAGATCATCGTAATCATACCAATCATAATAGCCTAAAGATGCACAGGTTACATCTGCGCCTAAAGCTTCTCCCCACTCTATTGCAGCGACATAATTATCAACCTCTTGATATATTTCATCTGCCATGACTTCTGTCTTGGCTAGCAAGTATTCAGATTTAAATGAAGGTCCTATCAAATTACCAGGATCATAGCCTGCCATTACACTTAGACATATAGTACCATGATCATCCTGATTATCTGTAATCTCTTGATCTGTTTCATTAGAAGTATTTACATCACCATTTATAAAATCATACTGAGCGATAAGATTTAAAGAATCATACGCATTATGACCCAATTCATATCCAGTATCAAGATACAAAACCCTAACACCCTGGCCAAAATAACCAGCTATATGCGGAATACGGCAATTAATTTGTTCAATCTGGTCATAACTAGATCCGTATTCAATATCTCTACTTTGATCATTCCTATCTCCAATAGTTTGGATAGATTTTTTTTTCGTGTGCTGATAGACTGGTTCAATTTTTTTTACAAAAGGTAGCTTTTTAATTAAGTTAATTTTTTCTATATCAGCTATTATAGAGACAGCATTAAGCCAACGGCTTTGATTTTTTATCTCTACCTCTAATCTTTTAACTTGATCTATGTAAGATTGGTTTATTAAGTAGTCATTTTTTGTTGGCCCAACAATACCATGTTTTAATCTTCTTTCAATAGAGGCACTATCAAGATCAACAATTCTTTTAAAATCTTTTTTATCAAAATAAACCCATACTCTATATAAATCACCTCTACGTCCAGCCTCAATGGTTTGTGGATTTATATCATTCGGATGTAATAATGATAAAAAAATAAAAAATAAAAATGCATTCATATCTTAGTTTGATACTACGTTTATTATCATTAATAGGTCCAAAATATTTATCTCTCCATTATCATCTAAATCGCAGAAAGTAAGTTCATAATTGCTTGGTTCTTCACCCCTTGATATCATATCTGCTAACCCAATTATATCAAAAATATTTACAGTACCATCTGATGTAAGGTCTCCAAGTAATCCCAATGAAAATCCATTTATAGAAAAATCGTCAAAAACAAAACCATCGCCTTCCACATATTGGTCTGAATCCTGAATGAAACGAAACGCTAAAGGCTTATTACCGTTTAATTGATTTAAATAGATTTTTTCCATGACCCAAGTATTCTGACTTCCATCATAACCGTATTGACCTAGTGGTTGTGCAGTTGCACCGTTTCCTTGAACAGTATAATTGCCCATCAAGCTCACCCAACCATTTTCATCTGTATAAGCTTGAAATCGAACAAAATCGTATCCATCTTCTATATCCCACAGCGCTAGGTAAGAAACAAAAGGATTTGCAATAAAACTAAAATCTAAATCTATTTCTATTGTGGCTGAGGAGGATGTCTCTGCAGTATAGTTACCATTTGGACTGTCTGTGAGTGCATACAAACCAATTGATGGCTCATTAGTTAAACCCCAATCTCCATTAACAGACCATTGACCGATACCAGAATTAAAATCTTCTTGATAAAGTAAGGTCTGATTACCAATAAAAAATCTAAGTGTGTCTGTATACTTATAACTTTTTTCATCTTGAATAGAAATTTTAATTGAGGCCTCAGAAAAATAAGCTACCTGATCTGATACATTTAACTCAAAACTAATAGTATCTTTCTGCCAAGAACTTAATTCTTCAATTTCAACTAATTGGTTTTCAACATTAATTAGTTGAGACAAAGGCTCAATTTTTATAGAAACTGCCCCATTGGAAACAGTTAACCCCCTGTTTAAAATTTCAAGATTTACAGATACTACTGTCCCTGGCAATAAGTCATTTGAAAAATAATACGAACCCAAAACAAAATCACTTCCGGCTGTAAATGCAAAAACCTTATTAGGCTCAAATTGATTATCGCATAACTCTTCAACTTCACTCTCAGAAGGCCAAAATCCCTGAGATGACGATCCTACTTCTGGCGTGTATGTGATAATACCATTATTACCGTAAGTCCAATCTACCGCATCTCCATTTACTGTATATCCTATCGTTTCATATCCTGTCCCAAAATTAAAATTATTAAGATCAGACATTTCTTGAGCTAATCCTCTGTAAATCATAAGGTCACCATAATCTGGGTAAGAGCCATCTCCAAATGGATGAATATATACATTGCCAAAACTATGATAATGTAATACATTTTTAAAATTTCTATTTAAAATGAAGTCTTTAACGATTTCAATTTCTGGTTCTGAAAATGCCGATTCTCCTCTATATATTGCGCTGCAAGGATCGGGACTAGACCCTGTGTCATTGGCACCCCAGCCGTAGCCATAATTTCGATTAAGGTCTACACCTCTTTGAGTACCTAAGCCACATCCAGTATCTCTTCTGTTTTTCCTATGCATTCCTCCACCATTAGGTTCTATCTGCTCGTTATAAATATAACCATCTGGATTAACTACAGGGATAAACCAAAGTTCTCTTTCATTAATAAGATAATTTGCTTCAGAAGAATCTATATCGTAAGACTCAACAAGATTTTGAACAAAATAAAAAAGATTCATCATGCTAAGAGGCTCTCTAGAGTGAGTAAGTCCCGTGTATAAAACTTCAGGCTCATTTTCATCTTCATTAACATTATCAGAGAGTTTAAAAGCCCAAATATCATTACCTTCAAATGACTGTCCTAAAATAATTTTTTCTGAAATTATTTCAGGATACATATTTTTTAGTTCTTCATGTCTTTGGTTTAATTCACTCCAAGTAAAGTTACCTAACATACTTCCTAATGGAAAATTTCGTTCATTCAAAACTGCAACATTTCTGTCCTTATAATATGAGGTTAAATCATCAATTAAAACTTCAAACAATAAATCTAAATCCTCAAGAATTAACTTCTCTTGCTCAGATACAACCAAGTCTAAATATACGTCAGATCTCCTAACGCTGTGATCCAGAGCAATCCCAGAGTCTTGAATAGTTTTAATTATGGAAGGAGACGGATACCAAACTCTTATTGAGGAAAAAATTTCAGCTTTAGCGAATAAACAAAAATTTAATATTACAAAAAATAAACTTCTGTTAATAAGACGCGTTAAGAATTTTCTTTTATCCAATCTGTAGTTACCGATTTGGGACGTGTTATAGGTATTCCAAGTGCTCTTTCCCAAACCATTTGAGCTATCATTCCCATACTTCTTGAAATACTAAACAAGACTGTATAAAAATTAAATTCTTTAAGCCCATAATGATAAAGAAGCGAACCAGACGCAGCGTCAACATTTGGCCATGGATTCTTTGCTTTACCTTGTTCAGTTAAAACTTTCGGAGCAATATCAAATAATGAGTTTACAATATCAAATACATCATCATTTTTAATATAATCTCTACCAAAATTAATAAATGCGGTAAAACGAGGGTCTGGACAACGCAATACCGCATGCCCATACCCTGGAATGACTTGCCCTGATTTAAGCCTATCCCAACAAAAATCTTTAAGCTGCTCTTTTGAGGGTGCCCCACTAAAATGGTCATGGACATCAAGTACAAACTTTAAACACTCTTGATTTGCTAACCCATGAAGAGGGCCAGCTAATCCATTTAGCCCTGCGGAGACAGAATAAAAAGGGTCAGATAAGGCTGAAGCTACAGTATGAGAAGCAAATGCACTTACATTTCCACCTTCATGGTCACAATGCAACATAAAATAAAGCTGCATTAGTTTATGAAAATCCTTTCCTTGATCGGACATACCCATCATATGAACAAAATTCCCAGACCAATCTAAACTGCTATCAGATTCAATTCTATCTCCTTTATTAAAACGCATTCGATAAATACCTGCGCCTAATTCAGGAAGCTTAGATATTAATTGGATTCCATCCTCTAAAATATATTTCCAGAACTCACTTTTATGCATGCCTTCATCATATTTTTTTCTAAAAATACTTTCATTTTGCATTGCTAAAATCCCAAGATTAAACATGGTCATGGGATGGCTATCTTTTGGCATCTTTTCCAGCACAGACCATACATATTCGGGGACTTTCGAATGACTGGAATACTGGGATTGCAAGTCAGTCAGCTCTTCTGAATTGGGAAGTCTTCCTGTAAGCAGCAAAAAGAATACCTCCTCAGGTAAAATATTTACGATGTCCAGTAATGGATATCCTCTTATTATTAAACCTTTATCTGCAGATACGGAAGAAGTGTCACAAACAAAAGCTTTGATTCCTCTTAACCCAGAATATGCTTGAGCAACAGATACCGTACTTATTTGAGTATCACCTTTTTCAGCTATGAGAGATTTTATGTCTTGCTGTGTCTCTGGTATTAATTTTTCTAATTTTTTTTTTAATAAGCTCATATATATTATTTCCTGTTTTTTAAAAACACCTTGTCACTAATCCAGAAAAAACTTTTGGAAAGAAAAATGTAGATTTTTGAGGCATAACCTCGCCGTTCCCTGCAATGTTAAATACATCGTCGAGCGAGGGAGGATTTACAAAACAAACTATTTTATAATCTTCTGTTTTCAACATTTCTGAAGGTGGATTGTTTCCCCTTAAATAAGATAAGTATTTCAAATCATCTTGATTATTTGTATCAATATCAAAAACATTTTTCAACAAAAAAGAGTGCAATATATTTGTATCTAACTCTCTAAGCTCTTTACTCTTGTTAGGCATTTTACGCTCAAGACTATCCCAAGATTTAAAGTCCAAAACAAGACCAGTATTTGATGATTTATGAAACAGACCAAGTGTGCATTTTTTACCAGCTTGATTCTTCATTTTCCCTAGTAATTGATCAACGCCATCACATTTTACATAAGTAAAATCTTTTATCAACTTCTCCTTTATGTCTTTAATTGAAATATCTTTTTCTTTAATCAATCGATGAGTTGGTAAGATTTCCATGCCTGGATTCTTACTATTAACTAATGTCACCATCACTTTCTCTGAACCAGGAATGGAATTATTTTTTGCATATTTTAATGCTGTTTTATAACGATGATGTCCATCAGCAATCACTAATTTTTTATCTTTTAAAGCACCGACAAATTGCCCTGTTAGGTTTTCATCTTTTACAGCCCAAATCTTATACTGAATTCCATCTAATTTAGTATCAATCACAGGCTTATCAGCCATGCTTTTGTGAATGTTCTCAAGTACCATATTTTCATCATCATAGATCATAAAAATTTGGCCTGAATTTGCAGATGTTGATTCCATTAATTTATAACGGTCATCAAGATGTTTATCTATCGTTTGCTCATGAGGCAGCACTTCATCTCCGAGTTCAGAAAGTGTCAGAGCACAAATACATCCAATTCTTTCTGCTAAATCCCCCTCAACTAAGAAAGATTGAGATAAAATATAAATTGCAGGCTGGCTTTCCTCAACCAAAACGCCACTACCAACCCACATATTTAAAGTATTAGCAGCTGAGGAGTATTTTTCATCTCCTGCTGCATTATTCAAATTAATCCGAATATAATTATGAGGTGAAGCATCATAGTATTGAATTTGCTCTTCTGGGGTGATCACATCATATGGAGGTACAATTACATTTTTTAAATCATCTATGATTTCATGGTTGTAACGCCAACCTTTAAATGCAGAAACTTTTGCCATAATAAAAATTTAAATTTGTTTTAAAATAAACTTCTAGCTTCATTTAAGTCCTCTATAAAATCAATTTCGAGACAAGGAAGGTCAGAAACGTCGCTATAGTATACATCAACTTCTTTTAAAAGAGGTTCGATTCCAGCCTCAAAATAATCAGATTTTGCTCCTGCATCAATCAATTTGGTTAATGAATTAGAAAATAACACATTAAAACCTTTTGAAAGTTTAGCTACTCCTAAAAACTCACCTAAGCAGTGCTCCTCAATTAATTCTTTACCAATCGCTTTTATTTTTTGATTTGCACCCTCAATTACTTTAACCTCTTCTCTTCCACACTTTTTTATATCTACCGCTAAAACAGTTTCGTGCTTAGAATCATTAATCCTTGTAATGAGTTCTGGCGGATATATTACATCTGCATTCATTAAGATATGATCTTCTAAAACTAATTTTCTACAACCAAGGTAGACCGAATATGCAGTATTGGTCTCAAAATAATGATTGTTGATAATGAATTCAAATGACAATCCTGGAAAGTTCTCTGTAACATGTTTAATTAACATTTCACGATGATAGCCAACTATCATAGTAACCTCTTGAATTCCGATATTTTGAATTGCTTCAAGCTGATAGTTAATAATCGGCTTACCACCTACATCAAGGAGACACTTTGGGGTATTATATGTTTCAGGGTAAAGCCTTCTTGATACACCTGCAGCTAAAATAAATGCTTTCATAATTCCTCTATGATAATACTTTGATAATACTAGAATTTACATCAGCCTTAGTTATTGACCTTAGGCAACAAATATTTTTTCTACAAGGTTTACAACGATGACTTTTGTCAATTGAAATAGAATATTCACCAATTGGCCCAGTGACTATTGATCTATTTGCTCCAAAAAAAGAGATAGTTGGAACTCCAATGATGGATGAAATGTGGCCAAGTCCACTATCTGTGGCTAAAGCATATTTACACAATGAAATCAAAATCATACTTTCTCTTAAACTGTATTTACCACACAAGGAAGTGATGCTTACATCATTATTATTTTTAATTATTTTCTCCGCTTCCTCCGATTCTTTATCTGAACCAAAAATCAAATAATTTTCATTTGATTCATTAATCCATTCAGATATTTTTTCATGCGGTAAGGTCCTTGCAGCTGCAATACTAAATGGAAATAATGCAACGAAATCCTTTAATTCTAAATTTTTAACTTCATTTTTACCCCAAAGTAATTCTTTATCAGTAAAAAAAATGAATTCCCCGTTGGAATCAAATTTTGTTCTATTTATCAATCGTAGATATTTTAAAGATCTATGAACTTTTTTTAGAGGTAATTCAGGCTTATGAGTTAAAAATAGCCCTCTACCTTGAATATTAAACCCAATTCGCTTAATTGCTCCAGATAACCACATAATTATGGAGCTTCTGAACGAGTCGGTTAAAGAATAAAATACATCAATATTTAAATTTCTTAATGAAAATCCAGTACTAAGTGTGTTGATGACTCCAATATTTTTACCCCTAGGGATTACAATTAAATCATCGATATCTGGGTGGTTAAGGTAGACCGAACTGACCCATTTTTTGCATAGTACAATGATTTTAGAGTCAGGATGTTTTAATTTGATATTACTAATAAATGGCAAGGAGAGTGCTGCATCACCCACCCAATTTGGGCTATAGATTGCAATATTCATTTCAAGATAATTTTTTCTCTATTTCATTTACCAGCCTATAAGATGACTTACCATCATTTTTGTATAAATAGTAACTATGAGCAACTTGCCTAAGATCTGACATTTCTTCTGGATGATCAGTAGCAAAAGCAATACTTCTGTGAAGCTCTGATGGATAATCAACTTTATATACAAAGTCCAATTCTTGCATTCTTTCTAGGTCTAGTTTTTTTTTAAATCTTCTACTAAAAATTCGATGCCTCAATCTAAGCTTTAAGCATTCTACTTGAATGATTGGTCGATTTAATGGCAAAAATTCAAATATAGTAGATGACAAATCACTGATTAGAACATCAGCAATTAAAAAATATGGAATGATATTATAATCACTACTATCCAGAAGATATATATTATCATTTTTGATTGATAGGTTCTTAGCTATTTGGCTTTGGTGAACATACCTTTTTTGGAACCAAGAGAAGTTATGAAGTTTGAAAATAATATTATATTCAGTCGATATAAATTCTAATTCCTTATATATATTTTCAAAAGAAGTTGGATAGAACGTTGGAGCATATAAAACAGTAGGCAGATCATTTTTTATACCAATACTATCTTTTAATCGTTTATTTGCTTTTTCATTTGTAGTGTAAAGGGGATCAATTTTAGTAAAACCAGTTAAAGCTAAGTCTGCTGAGTTAGATTGAATCAATAACTTCTGATACCTTGATTCTGATTCCACTGATCTAATATCAATTCTATCATCAATGTCATTATAATAAGACTGCTTAAGCCCGATGCCGTGATACACCATCACAGTTAGCGAATTATCTGAAGCTATCCTAGTTATCTGTCCAACATTAGCAATTAAAATGATACTAAAGTTCTCATTTAGAATCTTTTTGATTCTTAATTCTTCATCATCTGCATCAATGGTATTTAGGCCTAAATCCTTGCATGCCAGGCAGAACAAATCTCTTTCTCTTTGATTAATATGTTGAGGCATAGAAAAATAAATATCATAATTACCTCTATTTTTAAATTCATCAACTATCGGCAAGAAATTAGGTAAATAGTATAAATGATGAGTTTCAAAAAGTACTTTTATCATTTTAAAAAACTATCTGTTTATTCTTTTTAATATTTCATCGCGTGCGCGTATTGAGGCAGACCCATCAAGCTTATATAGCATTTTTTTTTGATACTCTTCAATCGAGGTTGTGTTTTTATTGTTTTGATTTAATGCGTTTTCTATGGCAAGAGGCAACTGCTTAACATTATTTGCTAAAAAACAAAATTTTTCAACTTCATCATTCATTTCTTTATCCAATCTTCTTTTGTATAACCTTTTCTGAAAAATTCTATGGGATAATTTTAAGTGATAAAACTGATTTACAACTACTGGTTTTGATAATGCAATCATTTCGTATATAGTACTGCTCGCATCAGTTAACAAAAGGTCAGAAATTTTATAATAGGGAGTAACATTATACTCGGCCGGTTCTAATAATCTGATATGATCAAATTGATCTATTAATTTAAAAATTAACTTTCTTTGACCTTTGAGACTTATGCCCCCAAAGCTATCTATATAATAGGTCCACATATGTGGCTTGATTATTAGATTGTAGCCTGAGGTAATATCACCAAGCGATAATCCTAACTTTTCAAGTGAGCTCGGATAAAATGTCGGAGCATATAATATTGTTTTTTTTGATTTATTTAAACCAAGTGATTCCTCTTTTTCTTTATAATAATTAGAATTTTTATTAAACAGCGAATCAAGTTTAATGTAACCAGTCAAAACTAAATCGGTATCTACTCCATGCTTTCGAAGCTGATCTATTCTATATTGCCCTTCAACAAATCTTACGTCAAGCCTTTTATTATTATCTCTCCAATAAGAGGGCTTAACTCCAATACCATGATAAATCATAATTACCAACGTAGTTTTAATTACATAGGATTCAATTTCATATCTGGACCATCCACAAATAAAAACATCTAAGTTTAATTTTTTAATTTTAGTTTTCCTGATATCCTCATTTTCATGAAAAATAAATGACCCTTTTCTTTTATTCAAAATTGATGCACAAATTTCAATTTCTTCCTTTCTATTTTTACTAGATGTAGAAAAAAATAATTTAAATCTTTTATCGTTCTCTAATAAATCAATGAGAGGATCAAATTGAGCAAGATGATAAAGATGATAAACATCAAATAAGATAGAAATTTGATTTTCCATCAATACTTAGCTTTTAAACTGCTTTTTGTACAACCTTGTATAAACGCCGTCCTTTTCAAGTAGATCTTTATGAGAGCCGGAATCTGCGATTTTACCATCTTCCATTACAACAATTGTATCAGCGTTTTCAACAGTAGTAAGTCTATGGGCAATTACTAAAACAGTTCTATCTTCCATTAAATTATCAATCGCTTTTTGGACAAGGAATTCAGATTCAGTATCTAATGATGAAGTTGCTTCATCTAGTATAAGTATTGATGGGTTTTTTAGGATGGCTCTAGCAATGGCGATTCTTTGCCTTTGCCCTCCAGACAAACGTACTCCTTTTTCACCAATTACAGTATCAAAACCATCTGGCTGATCGATGATAAAATCGTACGCATTTGCATTTTTTGCCGCCTCATACAACTGGTCATCAGTAACGCTTTGAAGCCCATATTTTATATTAGCACCTATCGAATCATTAAATAGAATGGTCTCTTGCGAAACAATGCCCATCATCTTCCTCATTGATTTGATATTTAAATCTCTAATATCTGTTCCATCAATTTCAATTACGCCACTAGCAATATCATAAAACCTTGGGATTAGATCTGCAACAGTCGACTTACCTGCACCACTTGCACCAACTAATGCTGTAACAGTTGCTTTTTTCATCATAAATGAAATGTCCTTTAAAATGCTATCTGTTCCATCATAATTAAAGGTCACATTCTTAAATACAATATCATTTTTTACATCACTTATTGTAATTGCATTTGGCTTGGAAGTAATTGGCGGCACAGTATCAAGTACTTCAAATACTCGTTCAGCAGAAGCAAATCCTTTTTGAAGGTTTATCCCAACATTACTCAAAGAGCGTATTGGTTGTAATACGCTGAATAGAATCAATATAAATCGTATGAAATCCTCTGAATTCATATCCCCAGATACTAAGACATCATGTCCGCCAATCCACAATAAAATCACCGCAATAAATGCACCAATCATTTCAGTTATCGGGGATGAAACTAATCGCAACCTGGCTTGCCTTAAGTCTAGAGAATAATAACGTTCCTGCTCTTTTTTAAAGCGAACTGTTTCAAATGCTTCCATTGCAAAAGATTTGACTATCCTAATCGAATTCAAATTCTCACTCATCATACCCATTATTCGTGCAATTTTTTCTGCAGTTCTTTTTGATCTTCTTCGGATACTTTTACCAATTATAACTACTACAATTCCTGTAAGAGGAACTATTACAATGGATAAAAGTGCAAGTTTCAGATTAATTATAAATAAAAGAGATATGAAAACTATAATATTAATTGGCTCAACAAATAGCTTATGAAAGCTAGTCCCAAAAGCTACACGCATATTCGAGACATCATTTATTACTATAGATGATAATTCTCCTGTTTGCCTCTTATCAAAAAAAGATAATGACATATTTTGCAAATGAGTATAAAGCTGAGCTCTTAATTTTTTAATTAAATTAAATTGGATGTAGGTGAGTGATATATTTTTGATGTAAAGAAAAAAGTTTTTGATCAAAAAAGATCCAATTAAGGTGTAACATAAGACTTTTAATGATTCTATTGCTGTACTTCTAAGTATTAGTTCATTTGTCCAATATTTAAGTTGATCATTAAGACTTATTTTAGAACTAGCTAAAATATTTTGATTCATTATTAGTTCATCAAAATCAGTTAGAATGTTATTAAACAGCGTTGCTGTTAGCCAGACTGATAACCCATTAAATGCAACATAAATAAAAGCTGATAATGATGATAGTACAAGAAAAGGCCAATAACCAGAGACTAGCTTATAAAGTCTTTTGTAAATAGATCTATCCATTAATAATTAAATAAAATATTTTCTATTAATTAATAGTTTAGTATATATATAACGATATATGCAGGCTATTAAATAAATTATAGGTCTAGACTCAAAGATACCGGACAATGGTCTGAACCCATTACATCTTGATGAATTTCTGCATCTTTACACAGTTCTGCAAGGTCTGAATTAACAAAAAAATAATCAATACGCCAGCCAACATTCCTTGCTCTTGCCCCCATTCTATAGGACCACCAAGAATAACGATCTGGTTCATCATGAAAAAGCCTAAAAGTATCAATCCATCCATCTCCAACATACTCATCTAACTTTTCTCTTTCAATAGGCATAAAACCAGAAGTGTTTATATTTTCTTTTGGCCTAGCTAAATCAATAGGGTGATGAGCAGTATTCCAATCACCAGCTACAATAACATTATTACCAGATTCTACTTGTTCATTTATCATAGGAAGTAAATCATCATAGAAATCTAATTTATATTTTAGGCGAATGTCATCTTTTTGCCCATTTGGGAAATAAATATTGTAGAGTAAAAAATCATCATGTTCTGTTAAGAGCACTCTACCCTCCACGTCATACTTATCAATACCTAACCCTTCTTGCACATATAAAGGTTCATTCTTACAAAATGTTGCAACTCCACTGTAGCCACGTCTTTCTCCTGAATGCCAATACGCATTATAGCCATGGTCTTTCAAGATTTCAGAACCCAATTGATCCACATGGGCTTTAGTTTCTTGAATACACAAAATATCTGGCGACTCGTGTTCCAGCCACTCAAAAAGCCCTTTTTTAGTCGCAGCTCTTACTCCATTAACATTCCATGAAAATAATCTCATTTTTTCTCACTTTTTTTTAATTTTTTAATACTCTGTTCTAATTTTTTTATAATAGCATCTCTATTCGTAATTACACTCTCATCGATATTTAATAAAAAGCCATCATCCTCTACCATAATTTCTGTATTTTGGGTACCTTGTGATAAACCCTCTACAATAAAAGTTTTAACAGGGTGTAATTTACCTTTTACTTTGACTTCATTGGAAGGTTTGCAAGTAATCTCATCTTTGATAATATTATATGTGTTTTCAGAAATTAGTATACTATTTGAATCTGCTAACCCTTCTAACCTTGAAGCCAGGTTTACTCCATTACCAAGAACAGTATAATCTAGCCTGTCTTTCGAACCAAAGTTCCCTACAGTACATATGTCAGAGTGTATTCCTATCCTTATTGATAGCTCATCTGAAATACCTTGATCTCTCCACTTCTTTTTAATTACTTTTAACTTGGAGAGCATCCCCATTGCCATTCTTACACACGAAACTGCATCTTTTTTTATCCCAGCGGTTTTGGGGTCTCCAAAAAATATCATGATTGCATCGCCAATATATTTATCAACTGTGCCTCCATATTTAATGGCAATATTTGTCATTTCAGTTAAATAATCAGCAATAAGATTTGTAAGCTGCTCAGGCTCTAATTTTTCTGTTAATAATGTGAAACCCTTAATATCAGAAAAGAAAATAGTTAGGTTTTTCCTACTAGTATTTATCGTTACATCTAGTTCTCCACTAAAGATTGAGTTGAATACCTGAGGGGAAAAATATTTAGATAATTTTTCTAAAATCATTTCCTTTGTTTTAGCCTCACTAATATCTGTACTATACATTAAATAAAATTCAAACTGTGGAGTAAATACAATATCAGAAGAAAATGTTTTCTGGCCAACATAATGTTCAATGTTCTTCAATCCCGAACCGTTAGAATTTTCAATTTTTGATATGATCCAATTATCAATTTCATCTCCTAAAGAAATACCCCATTCTTTAATTATGAATGAAGCTGCTTCGTTGAAATATTCAAGGGTAAATTCTTTATCAAAACGAAGGACTGGGTTTGGATTCTGATCAGGAAATTTCCTTATAAGTTTTTCTGCTGTAACATCAGAACAATAAATAATTATAAACCCAAATTCTTTTACTGGAACTAGATTAACATTGTAGGTAGTATGACCAAATTTTATTTGCCCAGAATTAGAATTTGATGTCATTGCAACCTCCCCGACCAAAGACAACAAGTCTTTATTCAATACATCACCTATTTTCAATTCATGATGATCAATAAATGATCTTGATGCCTCATTGTAGTATATTAGAGCGCCCTTGTAATCTACCTGCATTACTGGATTGGGGTTTTGATCTGGAAACGTTGAAATTATTTTTTTTGCGGTAATATCTTGAAGATATACATTATAACTACTTAGTTCTTTTACATAAACCGATCTAACAAGATAGTGATATTTGTCTATTTGAATCTCAAAATCTTTTTCATCATTAAGGTTTTTAAAAATATTTTTTGGAACGCATTTATCCTTAACTTGATTCCAATATTGAATGATTTCGACAGAAGGCTTATTAAAGTATAAAATTTTTCCTTCTTCTGAAACCCTCATCACAGGATTAGGGTTTTGGTCAGGAAATTTTTCAAATATTTTTATTATTTCATTATTAGTATTCATTGTTATAACGTTAAAATATCTTCTTATTAATCTATGAAATAGAATTGTAATAATTTTATCAAATGAGAAGAAATTTCATATATCATATTTTTAGTCCTAAATCTATTAAAATAAGAATAACGACATTCATTTGGGTACTATTCTGCTCATGGTTTTGGACAGGAGATCCAATGAAATCTGTGGGCCTTTCTGTTTCTGTGTTAGTTGGATCAATGGTAATTCAGGGTTTTTATGAATGGATTTACGATAGGTAAATCTAATTTTTAATTATTTTCAAAAATTTCCAATCCGAAGCAATAGCTCCAAAAACTCCAAATCCACCATTAATACCTATTGAACGCCCTTTAGTAGTGGAGGAGTTTAAAAGCGCATTTGAATACTCACCAGGCTCACCAACAATAAAATATTCGTAATAATTATCATCAAATGCAGTCAATCTTAGTACATAATCCTTAACGATAACTCCTTCGTCTTCAGAAAAACATAGCCAAGGATAAATTGATGGGTTGTTTTGCATTCCATCATTGAGATCAACGATAAACGGATCAAAATATCCCCCACACCAACCTGTATTAGAGTTATCATTCCACCAATCGCCAAGCATAACTTCAGCAGTAACCAATGCTTTACCCCTTGGTTCGTAATCATAACTTATATCAAATGGTTCATCAACAAAGATAGTATCAGTTATTGATCCTCTTTGAAAGACCGAATTCAACTGAGGCTTGAAAGGAGTAGTAAGAAAACCAGTTACTGGATCAAAATTAGGAGCTGTAATGCTAAGTGTATAATTCTGTCCTTCTTGTGGCATAAAGTTACCAGTAGTATCGATATAAAAATTCAACCTAAAGTTATTTGTATCAAAAATAGTTGTATCAAAATCGATATTGTATCCATCTATGAATTTAGTAGTATCAAACATTATTGTATCGATCATTTCAATGTTTTCAACAAATGTAAATTCAAATCCTACTCCATTGTCATCTGTTACAAATACAGAAGCATCTTTGATTATTGCAGCAGGCTCATAAATTGAATCAACTTCCCAATATACCTCATCATCACCCTCACACCAACACCTTTCATCTTCTTCCCCCGCCTCACAATTGCAATAAAACAATGTATC
>SGYO01000016.1 GCA_004321745.1 bacterium
ACCACCTAATTCATTTATTAAACTTTTAACATCTAATTTAGTTGGGATTCTCCATCCAATTGGAGCTAATTGGTTCAAGGCCTTTGCACTATAATAAAACCTTCTATTTTCATAATCCTCTGAATCCATTACAAATTTAGATCCTGATGAATCAAAAACTTCTGAATTGTAATCAGGTATGGTTGAACCATTTCTGAACTGATCTGTCTTAAGGTCTTCTGCTAGCCATACTTGTTGTCCTATTATGACTGTTTTATAGCTATAACTATTTAAGTTTAGATTACTGCATGAATCTTGTGTTATGTTAGTGTTACCCTCCACACAAAGTTCGCATTGATTTAAATAAGCTGTACCACCAAGTTGACCATTACAATCTACTATGCATTCAGTAAGCCCTGTTCTTCCACCCACACATATACCGCAATCATCATAATAAGCACCACCATTTATTATACCGTTACAATCCTGATAATCCCTATCCTCACAGGCTACTAAGAATATTAAAGAAATAGTGAAAAATAATTTTTTAGCAGATAACATGTTTTATTTTAGTTTGCGATTTTAAACCTACTATGGACTGTGATAATTTTTCAAAAATAGCATTCATATTATATGTAAATTTTAATGACAAAATTTCAAAATTATATTAACATATGCGCCTGTAGCTCAATTGGATAGAGCGTTTGGCTACGGACCAAAAGGTTAGGGGTTCGAGTCCTCTCAGGCGTACCAAGCAAAGACCCGCCTATTATGGCGGGTCTTTTGTTTTTGCTGTGAAAAATTCTTATAAGTATTAAAGAAGTAATGCGAATGACTAAATGTGATTGAAACTTAATTAGTTATGGCAATTATCACATTGTCCAATGAGAAGGTGCTGAGATGTATTGATCTTATAATCTGGAATTGTTGGAATTGGTATTTCTAGTGGTAGACAAGTTGAGACACCACAATCATCGCATAAAAAATGAGAGTGCAAATCATTTTTATTATCAGGATCTGTTTTTTGATTGCCTTTCGCATATCTTTTTAATCCATCTTTATCTGAGAATGAATGCAAGATTCCTGATTCTTCTAATCGATTTAAAATTCTGTAAACGGTAGTTTTATTCATCTTATTTCTGAAGATGGAAACAAGGTCTACTATAGATATAGCATTATTTGTTTCACCAAATAGATCTAATATCATTTTGACTGTTTTTGTTTTTCTAGATATTGCCATTATTATTACTAATCTTAATGCTACTTAGTTGCATTAAGATAAATATATTATTATTATTTACACCTTAAAATTACTAAATAATTAAAACATGGAGCCAACATAATGCAAAAATTACCGGTAACGGTGTTGTCAGGTTTTCTTGGAGCGGGGAAAACTACTGTTTTAACACACTTATTAAATAATCGTGAAGGGAAAAAAGTAGCGGTCATTGTTAATGATATGAGTGAGATAAACATTGATAAATCATTAATTCAAAATGATGTATCACTAAACCACCAAGAAGAAAAATTAGTCGAAATGAGTAATGGTTGCATTTGTTGCACACTTCGCGAAGATCTATTGATTGAGGTAGCTAATTTGGCTAGACAAGGTAGTTTTGATTATTTAGTAATTGAATCAACAGGAATATCAGAACCCTTGCCTGTGGCGGAAACCTTTACTTTTGAGGATGAAAGTGGAGTATCGCTATCACATGTTTCAAAATTAGATGCAATGGTAACTGTAGTTGACGCAGTTAACTTTTTAAAAGATTATGATGAGGCTAAATATCTAAAGGATGTAGGTGAATCTTTAGGGGAAGAAGATGAACGCAGTGTAGCTGATCTTCTTGTTGATCAAGTAGAATTTGCTGATGTGATACTTATAAGTAAAACAGATCTTGCAGCACAGTCTGATATTGATAAACTCACAGCTGTTCTCAAGACGTTAAACACAGACGCAACTATAGTACCAATATCTAATGGGAATATTGAAACAAATAAAATTTTAGATACTGGGCTTTTTGATTTTGCACGAGCTCAACAGGCTCCAGGTTGGCTTAAAGAAATGCGCGGAGAACATATACCCGAAACAGAGGAATATGGAATTGGTAGTTTTGTGTATGAAGCTCGTAGGCCATTCTATCCGCAGAAGTTTTTTGACTTTTTGCACAGCGATAACCTTTCAGGAAAACTCATTAGATCTAAGGGGTTTTTCTGGCTAGCAACTCGTCCACAGTTTGCTGGGAGTTGGAGCCAAGCAGGTGGGATCGCTCATCATGGTTTCGCCGGTATGTTCTGGAAAGCCATACCAAAAAATCGATGGCCAGAAGATCAAGAATCTTTGGATTTTATTAATGAAAATTGGGTTGAGCCATTTGGCGATATGCGCCAAGAGTTGGTCTTTATTGGCCAAAACCTTGATAAGGATGAAGTAATCAAAATATTAGATGATTGTCTTTTAACTGATAAAGACATGATTTTAGGAAAAGATCATTGGTTAAAATTTCCAGATCCTTTTCCAGTCTGGGGAGAGAGCTCATGAGCATAATTGTAGATAATCATATTCAAAATGATTTATCAGTTAACGGACCGGTAAGTTTTACTTCTAAAGATTCACACAAACTTTCTGAAATTCATAAAAAAGATGTCAACATTTCAATATGGGAAAGAAGCTTAGATAATAAAATAATTAATGGAGCTAAACAGATATTAAATGAAGATCCTGAACTTAATTTATCAGAAGTTGTAAAGTTTGAAAATGTGCTAGGCATGCTTAAAGAACGGCTAGGTCACTCTAGCTCAATATCCTATCTTTTAGAGGATATATCAAATTTAGTAAAAATGTTTTGTGAGTTTTTTAACGAGGAAAAAGCTTGGGTTCGGATTGATGCTATTGATAAACCAATGTGTCCTAGGTTTCATACTGATTTTGTTAAGTGTAGGATGGTTACAACTTATATTGGGCCAGGAACACAGTGGCTTCCCCATAAATTGGTTAATCGATCTAAACTTGGCCATGGTAATCAAGGGCAACCAGATGATAAATCAGGACTATTCCAGAAAAACGTTACAATTGAAAAACTTGAAATTGGTCATGTGGCTCTTTTAAAAGGGGAATCCTGGCTAGGTAACGAGGGAGCAGGATTAGTTCATCGTTCACCGCATACTAGTAATAAGTATAATCGACTTTACATGACAATAGACTTCTTCGAAACCTATATAAATATTTATAGAAATTTTTCAAAAATTTGAGTTTTAACGATAGTTTAATATTTGCTGATAATTTATCTTATCTCTAAAGATTTAAATAAATAGTCCTGGCAAATGAGCTTACTCTGACCCCAAAGCGAATACTTTTTAATTGTCTTATATTTATGTTCTAAAATATGAAGGCATTTTACTTTTTAATCATTTTTTCTATTTTTGTTACAAGCTCAAATTTAATGGGAGAAGAAAAATTAAATGATGCTTCCCATAAAATTTTCTTAAATGAAATTCAGAATGAACTTAAAATATTTAGAATAGAATATGATCAAAAAGGGGCAAGCATTCGACAGTCTTTTAATAACTCCATCTTATTAATAAATATAAGCAGCAGAAGAAATAATTTTGAAGAAGTTATCATGCTCAGCATCGGTGTAATTGGAAAGTATTTAGCAAATAGGATTAATGAGGCAGTAATCAGTAAAACTCGTGTATTTATACCGACAGTTGTAGAAGTAAACTGTAATGCTCCGTTCAGTAGAGAGGACATAAATATATTAACATCTTTAGATAGTAAAATATTGATTCAGTTTGGTAATGGGCACATTTCAGCCCAAGAGCTATGGAGCGTAGCTAAAAATTCAGTTACATCTTCCATTAATGTCATTAATAATGATAGTTCGCCAAACGAATTTATTGCTGATATAGATTTTGAAAATATGATATCGACCAGAATCGCTTTGGAAGGAAAAAGTAATCCAAGGCTTTCATCAATTTTATCTACTGCAATGAAAGCAAGTTGGGTGCCTGGCTTAGAATCGAAGCTCGAAAAAATGTTAGTTTCACACTTAAAAGATAATCACTCTGATCTCATGGCTAAGGTTATGAGAGAAAAAATAAGTGATGAGCAAATGCTACGTATTGGGAAGAAATTTCTTGAGCACATTCAAAAACCTTATGGTCAAATACAGCTATCCCATACTATTGATTCTTTAAAATATGTTTGGAAAGGAAATAAGTATCCTGCTGATTTAGACATTTATTATAAAAAGTATAGAGAAGAGCATGGCCTTTAAAAAAAGTTTTATGAAGGTATTAATATGCTAAGATATTCTAATTAGAATTTATTTTTTTACCTTTCATTAGCAGCCATCCCTCTTGGTGATCAACAATACTTAAAAACATATCAGATTTAAATGCATCTATAATATCAGATGCCTGTTCTTCAAGAATTCCACTTAAAATCAAAATTCCGTTTTTCTTTAAACTAGAAATCAATGTTTCTCTTAAGCTGATAATATTATTTAGTAGAATGTTTGCAATTGTAATATCATAAGATTCATTATGATCATAATCATTAGAGTGAAAAAAATCTATATCAGAAGAATTAAGATCTTTATTTCTTTCTGCATTTAGTAGGGCTTGGTGGTCATTATCTACGCCAACAACTCGGGCATATCCAAATTTGTTTGCAGCAATTGAGAGGATGCCTGATCCACATCCATAATCGATCAAACTAGAATTTGGATCATTATTTTTTTCAATCCATTTTAAACATAGCTGCGTGGTCGGATGAGAGCCAGTTCCAAAGCCAGATCCAGGATCAATGATTATTGAGGTCCCATTTTCATTTTTATCAGCAACCCATGGAGGTAAAATTCGTAAAGTATTTGTTATTTTTATTTCTCTAAATTGATTCTTTGAATGTTGAATCCAATCTCGATCCTCGAAGATCTCTTCTTTAAGAATGCTAATGGTTTCATCTTCTAGCTTTTTTCGAATATCATTATTTAAAATATCAGAATTAATTGAAGCCGATGTTAAAAGTTTCATTAAATGGGTCTCACCTAGAAGGGGTTGTTGATTTCCATCCTCATCGAACCATTTAGAATTAGGCTCGTCAATTTTATCAGTGATGGTGATTGATAATACCCTGTTAATATCGGAAATTTTCTCAGATATACTATTTAAATCTCCCTTTGGTATATCAAGGGTAATGTTTTTCCACGCTGGCATATATTGTAAATTATAAGATTATGAATAAGCGAGAAACATTAAATACAGAACAACAAAATATAAATTCAGAATCAATTGATGAGTTTCCAATATCTAAAATTTTAGAAACAATTAATTTGGAAGATCAAACTGTTGCTAGTGCGGTAGAAAAAATTTTGCCTGATATTGAAGTTGTGGTTTCTTATGCGAAAGAATCTCTAATTAATGGAGGTAGGGTCTTTTACGTTGGAGCAGGGACTAGTGGTAGGTTAGGTGTACTTGATGCATCAGAATGCCCACCAACTTATTCTGTTCCCAATGATTGGTTCATTGGCTTGATAGCTGGTGGTGATAAAGCTTTAAGAAAGTCTATAGAAGGAGCAGAAGATGACCCACTTCAAGCTGAAAAAGATCTAGAAATGTATGATTTAAATAAGAATGATCTTTTAATAGGTATTAGTTGCAGTGGAGCAGCAAAATATGTTATTTCCGCTTTGAATTACGCTAAAAAGAAAAGTGCAAAAACTGTGTATCTTATTACAAACCCTGCGCCTTACCTATCGACTTCAGTTGATAAGGTCATTGCTGCAGATACAGGGCCAGAAATTGTTGCAGGGTCCACAAGAATGAAAGCAGGCACTGCTACAAAGATGATATTGAACATGATATCTACAACAACAATGATATCAATGGGAAAAGTATATGGAAACCTTATGGTTGATCTTATGGCAGTAAATGAAAAACTGGTAGATCGCGGTGTACGTATCATCAAAAATATAACTGGAGAAAGTTATGAAAAATCTCTTGAAGCTCTCATGATAGCAAATAAATCGGTTAAAACCGCCATTGTCATGATCATGCGGTCTTGTGATATAATTGATGCTGAAAACAAATTAAGTAACGCAAATGGAATGCTAAGAGAAGTCATTGAAGGTAGTGATAATTAGGATTTCTACTTTTATTATTAATTAAAATTTTTAAAAAAAGGAAGTATGGAAAATTTATATTATACAATTATTGTTTCTGCGATAATCGTCGAATACCTATTATCAAGTGTTGGCTCTTTTCTAGATTTTCGCAATATTACTCCTGAGATCCCGAAAGACTTTCAAGATGCCTATGATGAAGATAAGTATTCAAAATCACAGGAGTACTTAAAGGCGAGAACTAAATTTAGTCTATTTTCAAGCACATTTAGTTTGATACTTATCATGGTAGTGATTCATACCGGTATCTTTGGAAATTTAAATGAATTCGTTAATGCTCAAACTGATCATTACATATTACAAGGATTGCTATTCATAGCAATAATTTATTTATTTCAGGATATTATAAGCCTACCTTTTTCTGTTTATAGTACTTTTGTTATTGAGGATAGGTTTGGTTTTAATAAAACGTCTACCGGTTTGTTCATTTCCGATAAAATAAAGGGATATGCATTATTCATCGTTTTAGGCTCAATCATAATCAGCCCCATCCTTTATCTTTTTAATGAATATGCAACATTTGGATGGTTAATTGCCTGGTCCTTACTAACAGTTTTTATGATAGCAATACAGCCAATATTTGTTCATATCATATCACCGATGTTTAACAAATTTACGCCACTTGATGATGGCGAACTTCGTACTGCTATTGTGAAGTACACTGATTTAGTTAATTTCCCATTAGCGAGAATTGATGTAATGGATGGTAGTAAGAGAAGTGCACATTCAAATGCATATTTTAGTGGGTTCGGTAAATCTCGCAGGATAGCGATCTTTGATACATTGGTTGAGAAACACTCTACAGATGAAATTGTATCAGTGGTTGCCCATGAGGTTGGACATTATAAATTAAAACATATCATTCAAGGAACGATAATTGGAATTTTGGAAACAGGAGTAATGCTTTTTGTTTTTAGTACAATTATGAGCGATATTGATCTTTTTAATGTATTTGGTGTGAGTGATCTATCAGTTCATGCAGGATTGGTTTTCTTCTCGATGCTTTACGCTCCTGTAAGTATGATAACATCAATTATTTCTTCAATTATATCCAGGAGAAATGAATTTTCGGCTGATCGTTACTCTTATGAAACTACAAATAATAAGGACGCTTTGATTAGTATGCTTAAAGGATTAGCAGCTAATAATTTATCCCATTTGACTCCGCATCCTTTCAAGGTGTTTCTATCCTATAGTAATCCTCCTGTTTTAGCAAGAATTAAAGCGATTGAGGAGCTTTAATAGCTAAGGTTTTTCTTCAATGTAATTTCAATATTTTGTAATTTTAAATACACATACTTTAAAATGAACCAGCGCAATCTTTATTAATTCTTCCAATTTCCTTTTAACTGACTTAAATCCACATATCAGAACTCTAAATATGGTTTTTTTCAAAAAAATAATTACGATCTTTATTTTCATTTCTGTGATTTTTAGTGAAAATGTAATAAACCCTGACTCGTTAAGGTATAAAGTAGCTTATGCTACTCGCTGTGAAGTGTCACCAGTAATTGATGGTATCCTAAACGAAACTGCATGGGATAATTCAGTTGTGATAAGAGATTTCCTTCAGCTGGTGCCAGTAGAATTTGATAAACCATCTGAAAAGACTGAGGTTAGAATTCTATATGATGATAATGCTATTTACATATCTTTTCTAAATTTTGATTCGAACCCAAAAAAAATTAGAGCACCTTTAACACGAAGAGATTCTTACATGGATGGTTTTAATACTGTAGCTGATTTTATAGGAATTGCTGTTGATTCTAGGAATGACGATTTCAACGGTAAGTGGTTCGGGGTAAATGCTGCTGGAGTTAAAATCGATGTAAATGTATCCGGACAAGAAGATTATGATAGAAGCTGGGATGCGGTTTGGGATGCAGCCGTTTCACAAAATGATAGTAGCTGGATAGCTGAAATCCGAATTCCATTTTCTGTTTTTCAATATGAAAATAAAGATAAAATGGTTTGGGGAATATCTCTTAACAGGCACATACATAGGACACAGGAGGAATTTTTATGGCCTGGCCGTAGAAGATCCCATGTTGGTATTGTTTCATCATTTGGAATACTTGAAGGATTAAAAAATATTCCTGAGCCCAAGAAATTAGAAATTGCACCTTATTTTTTATCTAGTTCTAGGCAATCAGAAAATCAGTTTAATCTGGGCGTAGACCTAAGATATGGTGTTAGCTCAAACGCAATTATTAATGCTACAGTCAATCCTGATTTTGGACAGGTTGAGGCTGACCCTTCAGTACTAAATCTTAGTGCATTTGAAACATTTTATGAAGAAAAGCGGCCATTTTTTTCTGAAGGAGCAAGTTTTTTTAAAAATAGATTGAATTTATTTAATTCCAGAAGAATTGGAGCTTCGCCTAATTATTTTGACCCTGATAGCGGAGACCTAGAAAACTTATCAGATAATACAACTATAATTGGTGCAATTAAATTAATTGGAACTACCAATAGTGGTATTAATTATGGTTTTATTAATGCAATGACTAGAGAAGAATCTGGTGATTTATTTATTGGTGATAATAAAAATAGATTCGTTGTCGAACCTCAAACAAGTTACTCCGTTGGTAAATTAGAAAAATCTATATTGAATAAATTCTCAAGAGTTGGCTTAATGTATACTGACGTCACCCGCAAAAATTCTTCAAGTGCAAACGTTTTAGGTTTAGATTGGAAAATAGGAATTTTAGATAATAGACTTTTTTCAAACGGTCAAATTGTTAGATCAAATGCAAATGAATCTGGAGATGCATTTAGGTTTAATATTGGCTATAAAAATGCTACTTGGTGGGAGTCAAGGTTCTGGCTTGGTAGCTATGATGATAAGTTTGATATCAATGATCTAGGATATCTTAGAAGGAATGATATGACTTGGTCTGGTGTGATGTTTAAAATTAGAAGGTTAGAGCCAATTGGCTTCCTCCTGGGTAGTTCATTTGAAATTAAATTAAATAAAAAATGGGGTATTGATGACATTTTGATAGAGGACGAATTGAGTATCGAAACTTGGACATTATTAAAAAATTATTGGAGATTTGGTTTAAATAGTTTTATCAAACAACCAGCATATAATGATGAAGATATTTTTAGGGACGATAATGCCTGGGTATATGAAACAGAAAAATTTTGGTATAATGGCTTTTGGATAAAATCAGATAGAAGGAAAAAATTAATATTATCTATTGATGCAGGAATGGGTAATGCAAAATTAAGAGGTAAAGGATACTACTCTCAATTTGAAATTGACTATAAACCAATTGACCCGCTAAATCTTAGTTTAGAGTTTAAAAGAGATATTTCCCCCAATTATATGCAATATGTAGATATCATTGAGGATGGTAGTGAAATTGTTAGAGTGTATGCTAACTCAAAGCAAACTACGGACCAAATACAATTACGTCTTGATTGGACCTTTTCTCCTTATCTAACATTCCAGGGTTACTTCCAACCTTTCTATGCCGATATTAAATACGATAATTTTTCCAATTTGCTATCTCCAGAAACGATGAATTTAGGTTCCTATGATTATTTGGGAAGTTATGATAACCCAAATTTTAAGATTGAGAATAATGTTGGTACTTTTGTTCTAAGGTGGGAATATAGGCCAGGTAGCACTATTTTTGTAGTATACAATATCAATGAAAACAGATACTTTTCTGCTAGTGATAATGAATGGTCAAAAGAATCAAATAACGCCTTTGTAATCAAATTAAACTATTGGTCAAAAATTTAAATAAGTTTGAGATAAATATATGATGGATAAGAAAAACACTATTGATACATTAAAAAATTTTGTAGAAAATTTTGTAAAAGAAAGAGATTGGTCTCAGTTTCATAGCCCTAAAAATATTTCTATGGCATTGGCAATTGAAGCAAGTGAGCTTATGGACATATTTAAATGGGATACAGAGAAAGATTCAAAAGTAAAGATGTCAGAAGGCATATCTCGGCAAGAAGCTATTGATGAGTTAGCTGATATCATAATATATGCAATCGCTTTTGCGAACAGAAATAATATAGATATTTCCTCAGCTATAGAGCAAAAGATGAAAAAGAATGAAAAAAAATATCCAGTAGATCGATATAAAGGTCATTTTTAAAAATTTTGATATCTTAAGTATTATTTTTGGAAAGTCTATATGAGGCATTGGCTAATTAAATTTTCTATAATTCTTTTATTATTTTCAGTGGCTTTTGGGACTCAAAAATATTGTAAAACTTGTAAGGGTGAATTAACAGGCCAATATTTAATTCACAAAGGTAATAATTACCATCGGTCTTGTTATGATAAGCATATTCAAATATATTGTGATCACTGCAATAGAAAAATTGAAGCATCCTATAACACCTCTAAAGGTAAAAACTATCATAAAAGATGCTTTCAGCAGCATATTCAAAAAAGATGTAATGAATGTGGAGATTTAATTAATGGCATATATAATGTTCATAAAGGTAAAGAATATCATGAAAGTTGTTATGTAAATCATATTCTTCCGAAGTGCGATATATGTTACCAGCCCGTTGAAGACAAATATATTAAAGATTTTTGGGGTAATTATTATCATCACTACCATGAAGATAAAATTCCTAGCTGCGATAATTGTAACAGGCTTATATCAAAACAGTTAACTAAAGGTGGCTTTTCTGTAAGTGGAAACAGATTTGTTTGCAACTTATGTAAACCAAATGTGGTGAAGAGTAAATCACAATTAAATAAAAACTTAGTTGAAGTTTTAAATGTTTTTAAAAAAATTGGTATTAATGAGTTGCCAGAAAAGATTCCAGTTACATTAGTTGATAGTAAGGATGATTTGATAAAAATGTCAGGCCACAGGCATGGAAATATCCAAGGGTATACTAGTTATGAAGAAAGTACATTAGCTGGGAAAATTATCGATCAAGACTACCATATTTATATCCTATCCAATTTACATGAAGAAATTTTTAATGCAGTTTTAGCTCATGAACTTCTTCATGTTTATTTATTTCAAAATCAAATTGATTTACAATCAGATTTTAGAGAGGGATTTTGTAATTTGGGATCTAGCTTGATATATGAAAATTATACTTCAAAGTTAAGTAAGTATAGATTAAAAAATATGAATGAGAATACTGATCCTGATTATGGTATTGGATTTAGAAAAATGAAATCAATGCTAGATAAAATTGGATGGAAAAGATTATTAAAAAAATTGCCTCGATTGTAGGAAAAGAAAGAAAAAGAGATATAAAAAATGAATGTGAATCCATATATTTTTAGAGAATATGATATCAGAGGAAAAGTTGCTGAGGATTTTCCGCCAGAAGTTGTTGTTTTTTTGGGGAAAGCATTTGGTACATTAGTAAAAAGATCTGGTGGTAGAGAAATTGCCATTAGTGGAGATATTAGACTAACAACTCCTGAACTTATTAATTTTTTCAAAGAGGGCGTTTTGTCAACAGGAGTTGATGTAATAAATATTGGAATAGTACCAACCCCTGTAAATTATTTTAGTCTTTTTGAATTGGATGTTTCTGCATCTGTTCAGATTACAGGAAGTCACAATCCTCCAGAGTTTAATGGGTTTAAATTATCTTTGCATAAAAAACCAGTATATGGAGACCAAATACAATTAATTAAAAAGTTTATTGTAAATTTGGATTATGAAAGCGGTGAAGGTTCCGAAACACGATATAAGCTTCTTCCAAAATATGCTGAAATGATAAAAAGTAAAATTTCTATAAACAGAAAAATGAAAGTAGTTATGGATTGTGGTAACGCTGCAGCTGCCATAAACGCTCCTTCAATTTTTAAGGATTTAGGTGTTGATTTAAAAGAATTATTTTGTGAACCTGATGGAACATTTCCTAATCATCATCCGGACCCAACTGTAGAAGAAAACTTAAAAGACCTCATAGATGAAATAAAAACAGGTACATATGATCTAGGTATAGCTTTTGACGGTGATGCTGATAGGTTAGGAGTGGTGGATGAAACTGGTGACATAATTTGGGCAGATCAACTACTCGCTATTTTGATATCTGATGTTGTTGAAGAAGGAGATGAAGTAATTTTTGATGTAAAGTGTTCTCAGGCCCTAGAAGATATGATAATAAAATATGGCGGTAAACCTGTGATGTGGAATACTGGGCATTCTTTGATAAAAAATAAAATGGCGGAAAATAATTGTAAAATAGGTGGTGAAATGAGTGGTCATATTTTTTTCGCAGATGATTATTATGGATATGATGATGCCATATATGTAGCAGGAAGATTGCTACAATTACTATCAAAAACAGATAAAAAACTTTCAGATTTGAAAGCAGAAATACCGAAGTATTATTCTACCCCTGAAATAAGATTAGAGGCAGAATCTGATGAATTAAAATTTGATATTGCTAAAAAGGCTGAAAACTATTTTAGTAGTAATTATGACTGCATTACTGTTGATGGTGTAAGAGTCAAATTTGATGGAGGGTGGGGTCTAGTTAGAGCGTCAAATACTCAACCTGTAATCGTTTGTAGGTTTGAAGGAAATACACCTGAGAAGATGAACGAAATTCAAGAATTGATGCTTAGCAAATTAAATGAATTTGGAAAACTAGAGGCTAGCTCACACTAAATGGAAGATATCTCAGGGTTAATTGAATTCATTCGTAAAGAATTTAATAAATCGCTAAGTAGTTTTTCTTTTCCAAAAACTCCTACTTATTTATATCGACCAATTGAATATTCATTAAAAGGACAAGGTAAAAGATATAGACCGATAATTGTTCATCTTTCTGGAAGGCATTTCAAATCTGATCCAGATGATATTATGAAAATTTCAATGGCTGTTGAATTATTGCACTGCTTTACGCTTATCCATGATGATATTATGGACTCTGATGATAAAAGAAGAGATATGCCCGCATTACATAAAAAGTACGACGTTCCTTCTGCAATTTTAGCAGGCGATGGTATTTTTACAATCACACAGCTTATTTTGTTATCAGTAGATCAAAACTCAAAACTATTATTCCAAAAATATAATGAAATGGTACTTGAAATATGCGAAGGTCAAGCTATGGATAAACAATATGAGATTGAAGATGAGCTAGATGTAGATGATTATATAGAAATGGTGAAAAAGAAAACCGGTGCACTGCTGGGCTCTTGTTTAAGTTTACCAGCAATTATTGAAAATGAAAATAAGGGTAACTTAGAACTACTTCAAAATATTGGTAAAACTCTTGGTGTAGCATTTCAAATACAGGATGATTTATTTGAAATTTTTGGAGATGAAAAGGTAATGGGTAAAAGTTTAGGTAGTGATATAGCCTCCAATAAAAAAACACCTTTAGCAATACTTGCAAAAAATGAAGATAGGATGAGATGGGAAAAATTAGTTGATGATTATGATGGGAAAAACTTAGATAACATTCGTAAATTTTTAAAAGAAAGTGGGGTGAAAAATAAAGTAGATAAAATAGCTTTTGATTATTTCTCTAATGCGTATGATTCATTATCAAAATTTGGAATCGGTAATAATAGTGAATTGTACAGTTTTTTTAAATTTATTCAGGAAAGACATTATTAATGTACGAAATTGATAAAGATGATATGTATCAATCCATTTGGGATTTTCCAGAAAATATAATTGATGCAATAGAATTAAGTGAAAACATAACACTGAAAAATGAATACCGAGATGTGAATAATATAATCATTGCAGGCATGGGAGGGTCAGCAATTGGTGGTGATGTTGTATACTCTCTAATTAAAAATGAGATTAAAATACCCTTCGTTGTAAACAGAGGATATGATTTACCTGCCTGGGCAAACAGTTCAACACTCATAATTTGCTCATCTTATTCAGGTAATACAGAGGAAACGATTTCAATTTTAGAAGAGGCTAAATCTTTAGGTGCAAAGGTGATTGGAATCACTACAGGAGGAGTTTTAGAATCTCTTTGTAAGAACTACAGCTTTGATTTTGTCAATATACCCTCTGGCCTTCAACCAAGAGCTGCTTTAGCTTTTTCGTTTATTCCTTTGCTGTACATTTTGAAAAAAACTAGTTTGATAAATGTTGTAGTTAAAGATTGGTTAGAATCTTCAGTTGATTTGATAAAATCAAAAAGGGAAGAGTATTCCCTAGATAAAGAAAATAACCCTGTATATCAATTAGCTAATAAATTGTACAATAAGTTGCCAATTATATATGCTGACTCCGCATCCTTGGAGACAGTTGCTGTTAGATTAAAAGGACAAATTTGCGAAAACAGTAAAATTTTAGCATATCATAGCATATATCCTGAAATGAATCATAACGAAATCGTTGGATGGGAAAATAATGAGGAATTTTTTTCAAATTACTACGTTTTATGGTTAATGGACGAAGAAATGAATAGCAGAAATAAATCTAGAAAGAATGTTATTAGTGAAATTTTATCAGATTTAAATGTTAGCCAACAAGAAATCAAAGTTGATGGAAATAGTTTCAAAGAAAGATTCTTACTGTTGATACATTATGGAGATTGGTTAAGTTACTGGTGTGCAATTTTACATAATACTGATCCTAGTCCAGTAAAAAATATCCAGACTTTAAAATATAAATTATCAAAACTATAATGATACCTGTTAAAGTAGAAAAAATATCATATCACCCTTCCAGTCGCAGCTATGCAGTCATTTTAAAAGATGATTCTAGTAAATTATTTTTACCAATTTTAGTTGGAAGTTTTGAAGCTCAATCTATCGCGTTGGCTCTTGAGGTTGTCGATACCCCAAGACCGTTAACTCATGATCTTATTTGTGATATGATTAAAAAAGTTGATGCCACACTCGATGCAGTAAATATATCGCAATTAAATGATGGAGTTTTTTATGCAAGCTTGAGGCTCAAAAGCAAAAATTTCGGTACTAAAAGTATTGATGCAAGGCCTAGTGATGCTATTTCAATAGCTTTAAGACTAAGTGCTCAAATATATGTAACGGAAGAGGTTATTAAAGAGGCTGGGGTTGATAAAAACGAAATAGTATCTGATAATAAACAAACCATAACACCAAAGTATTCCCTTCAAGATCTTGAGGTTAAATTAAAGCAAGCAGTAGATGAAGAAGAGTATGAAAAAGCTGCAAAAATTAGAGATAAAATTAAAGAGCTAGAATCGTAATCTAATTAAAAAGGAGCATTTAGCGTTTCTAAGGCTATTTTTGCCGCTGTTTGCTCTGCTGATTTTTTATCTAATCCCATCCCTGTTGGAAAACATCTATTATCAATCTTAACTTCAATTTCAAATGTTTTTTGATGGTCAGGACCAGTGATATCTTTTATATTAAATGATGGACTTCCAATTTCTTTTATATGGCAATATTCAATTAGCTTGCCTTTATAATTAGTAGATTTCCATGCCTCAGTTCTATGGGCCCATATTGTATCTAAAATTAAATTTCTACAAGGTTCAATACCACCATCTAAATAGATTGCTCCAATGATAGCTTCGAAAAGATTTGCTTGTTGCTTCTCTGCTATTTTTTCAATATTCATATTTACGCTAGCTTCAATATTAATATGATTAATTAGGTCCAACATTTTACTGATTTTAGCTAAAAATGATTTTCTTACTAAAGATGCTCTTCTCTGAGTAAGTAGTCCCTCATCGCCTTCTGGGAATTCTCTCATTAATTCTCTGCTTACAACTAAATCAATTACAGTATCACCAAGAAATTCTAATCTCTCATAATTTCGTCTTGGAGAAGGGGTGATACTTTTATGGGTAAATGCTTGAACTAAATATTCTCGGTTATGAAATAAATAGTTAATTTTTTTTTCTACAGGGGAGAGGTGATCATCTGTTTTGAGTATGTTTTTAAGTTTATATAATAGGCTCAATTATATTTCCTAAAACATAAAACAGCATTGTGACCTCCAAATCCAAATGTATTAGATAGTGCAGCATTGATTGCATGAGATACAGCATTATTTGGTGTATAGTCTAAGGTGCATTCGGGGTCTGGATTTTTGTAATTAATCGTCGGTGCTATCTTACTATTAACAATAGATTTAACTGTTGCAACTGCCTCCAAACCACCTGCTGCTCCAAGTAAATGACCAGTCATGGACTTTGTAGAACTAACTTTTAGCTTGTGCAAGGTATCCTTGAAAAGGTTCCCAATTGCTTTTGATTCGTTCTTATCGTTAAAAGGTGTAGAAGTACCATGAGCATTAATATAATCTATGTCATCAGTGGTGATCGATGCATCCTCTAATGCCCTTTTCATTGCTTTAAATGCTCCAAGACCTTCTGGAGCAGGTTGGGTAATATGAAATGCATCATCAGATGAACCATAACCAGCTAATTCTGCTAAAATAGTAGCTCCTCTTTTTAAAGCATGCTCCTCAGATTCAATGACAAGCATTCCTGCTCCTTCACTAAGTACGAATCCATCTCTATTTGCATCAAAAGGTCTACTGGCTTCAGTAGGATTTTCGCAGTTTTGAGAAAGAGCTCTCATATTAGCAAAGCCTGCAATAGTGAGAGGAGTAATGCTTGCTTCAGTGCCACCAGTAAGCATGATGTCAGCATCTCCATATCTAATTAACCTTAGAGCTATACCAATTGCATCGTTGGATGAAGCACATGCAGAAATAACTGTTTGACTTGGTCCTCGAAACCCAAATCTCATTGATACATGACCGCCAGCTATATTAGGGATCATTTTTGCAACGAACTGCGGAGATACTCTTCTCGCACCCTTGTTTTTAATGATATCGTGCTCAGACTCTAACGTTTGAATTCCTCCAATTCCACTTCCAATGATCACGCCAGCTCGATCAAGATCAATACTTTCAAGATCTAAATTAGCTGATTGGACGGCTTCATTTGAGCATACTAGAGCAAATGTAGAAAATGGGTCAAGTTTGCGAATCTCTTTGGGATCTAGAGTATCCTCGGGGTTAAAGTCCTTCAGTTCTCCTGCTATTGAAACTCTATGATTAGAGGCATCAAAGTATGTAATAGGAGCTATGCCACTAGTACCTGATTCAATTGCTAACCAAAACTGTTCAGCAGAATTCCCATTAGGAGCTAAAGCACCTACTCCAGTTACTACTACTTTTTTATGCATTTATAAATTTACTATTTATTTATGTTCATCAATATATTTGATCGCGCTACTAATTGTAGTAATATTTTCTGCTTCCTCATCAGGAATTTCAATACCAAACTCTTCTTCAAATTCCATAATAAGTTCAACAGTGTCTAGCGAATCTGCACCTAGATCATTAACAAAATGAGCTTCTTCAGTAATTGCAGCTTCATCAACTCCTAGTTTATCAATTACTACTTCTTTTACTTTATCGAATGTTGACATTATGTGTCTCCTCTTATTTAATTAATTATTCTACCACCATCTACTGTGATAGTTTGTCCAGTTATATATTCTGCCTCATCTGATGCAAGAAAAATTACTGTATTGGCTATATCCTTTGGGTAACCAATTTTTCCAATAGGAATTTGCGATAAAAATTTATTTTTAACATCATCACTTAATTCATCGGTCATTGATGTTTTAATCCAACCTGGTGCAATGCAGTTTGCTGTTATGCCTCGCGATGCAACTTCTTTAGCGATAGATTTTGTCATCCCTATTAGGCCTGCTTTTGACGCAGCATAGTTTGCTTGGCCTGCATTACCAGTTAAACCGACAATTGATGTAATGTTAATTATTCTACCAAATCTTTTTTTCATCATGTGTTTAATGACAGATCTGGTTGATGTGAATGAACCTTTTAAATTAATGTCTAAAACATTATCCCATTGTTCATCAGACATTCTCATTAATAAGGTATCATTTGTAATTCCGGCATTGTTTACTAAAATATCAATTTTCCCATGTTCATCTATAACGCTCTTGACAATTTGGTTGAACTGATCATTATTTGATATGTCACAAGAATATGCAACAGCCTGTTTTCCATTTTTCTCAATAATATTTATGGTAGAGTCAAGTGCATTTTTATTTCTAGCTAGGCATATTACATATGCACCAGAGTTAGCCATTTCTACAGCAATAGTTTCCCCAATACCTTGAGATGCACCAGTTACAATTGCGACTTTATTATTTAGATCAAATTTCATAGGAATTAAGCTCTATTAAAGTTCCAATGTTAGTGGTAGTAATATCTCTATTAATCTTTTTATTTAATCCAGAGAGCACTTTACCAGGACCTACTTCTAGAAAATTCAGGTTACCATTAGAAACCATATTATTTATCGTGTCGAACCATAGAACTGGGCTTTCTAACTGACTAATTAAGGACTCTTTTATTTTAGAACCTTTCATTGTTGGCTTTGCATTAACATTTGAGTATAAAGGGATATTTATATCCAAAATTTGGATAGAATTTAGCTTATCAGCAAGCTCTTCTCTAGCTGGTTGCATTAGTGAAGAATGAAAAGCTCCACTAACGTTTAAAGGAACCGCCATTCTAGCTCCGTTTTCTTTTGCAATACTTACGAATTCATTTACTGCATTTATATTGCCAGATATAACTATCTGATTCTCAGTATTATGATTAGCTGCTACAACAACTTCATTAGTTTTAATACTGTTAGCTAATTTGACTACAGAGTCCATATTTAATCCTATTATCGCAGCCATTGTGCCAGGATTATTTATACCTGCTTTATCCATACTATTGGAGCGAATTTTTACTAATTCTAACCCTGTTTCAAAGCTAATGCCGCCAGCTGCTGTAAGTGCACTATATTCACCTAAGCTATGTCCAGCCACGCAACCAGGCACATGCCCGTTCTCTATAAGCAAATGACTAATTACACTGCTGACAATGAAAATAGCAGGCTGAGTATATTTAGTGATTTTAAGTTTTTCTTCAGGACCATTAAATGATATATCCTGTATGTCAACTTCTAAAATATCATTGGCTAGATTATAATATTTTTTACCCACATCAGTGCTGTCGAAAAGATCCTTACCCATTCCAACGAACTGCGAGGCCTGCCCCGGGAAAATCCAACTCTTTTTCAAACCATTGTATCCCATTTTATAAGAATACTACCCCATGTAAATCCAGAACCAAATGCAGCTAAAAGAATGTAATCTCCATTGGATATTAGATTGCTTTCAACAGCTTCATTTAAAGCTATAGGGATTGTTCCAGCAGTGGTATTACCGTATTTATCGATGTTTATCATAACCCTGTCCAAGGGAATGTTACATCGCTCTCCTGTAGCTTCAATAATTCGCTTATTTGCTTGGTGGGGAATGAAAAGTTTAATATCTTTTCCAGCTAAACCATTATCCTCTAAGAGTTTAGTTGAGACATCAGACATCCTTTTAATAGCAAATTTAAAAACTTTTTTCCCATCTTGTTTTATGTAATGCTGTCTATTTTTAATCGTAGTTGGTGATGCGGGGTATTTGCTTCCACCCGCTAACACATTGAGGCTCTCTGCTCCTGATCCATCTGTCTTTAAAACAGATCCTAAAATTCCAGTATTTGACTTTGATGCTTCAAGAATTACTCCTCCAGCTCCATCGCCAAAAATGATACATGTTTCTCTATCTTCAAAATCTAGTATAGATGTCATTGTATCAACGCCTATTACCATAATAGTCTTGTATTGGCCTGATTCAATAAATTTTGCTCCAGTCTCTAGTGCGTATAAAAAACCACTGCAAGCAGCACTTAAATCAAATGCCCATGCATTTTCCGCATTAATATTGTTTTGAACAATAGCTGCGGTAGAGGGGGTAGGGTGGTCAGGAGTAACGGTTCCAATTATGATAACATCGATATTAGCAGCGCTAATTCTTCTTTTTTCTAGTAGTGAGTGTGCTACCTTTGTTGACATATCAGATGAAGCCTCTCCATCAGAAACGACATGTCTTTGGTTGATACCTACTCTACTTTTAATCCACTCATCCGAGGTATCGACAAGTTTTTCCAGGTCGGAATTTGTTAAAACCTTTTCTGGAACGTAATGAGCCGTAGATGTTATCGTAGCATTCAATTTAATATTTAGGTATTAAATAATGATTTTTGAGTTATGGGTATATTTTATACTTAAGATGAAGAAACAACTGGTCTACCCCTGTAATAACCACAACTAGGGCATGCGCGGTGTGGCATTTTTGTAGCACCACATTGTGCGCATGTAGTAGTAGAAACTAAACCAGATTTGTAATGAGTCCTTCTCTTTTTACTTCTAGACTTTGATTGTCTTCTTTTTGGCAGAGCCATATGTATTCTCCTAGAATAATTTTATTTATTTTTTTCGCATAAGCATGATCCATCATTACGATTTGAACCACATTTAATACAAATACCTTTACAGTCTGTAGAGCACAATTTTTTAAATGGTACTTCAACAAGTAATATCTCTATGAGATAATCGCTAATATCAATACTATCTTTTTTTGATGGCCAATATAAAATATCGTCTTTTCTATTATCTACAGAACTTGGATTATTATATACGTTAAAGTGTACTTTTAATTTATCTTTGACAATATATGAACATAAACATCTATCACAATTGTTAACAGCATTGTTAATTAAGTGACCTGTTATTCTAAAACCATTTTTAGTTTTGCAGGATGTGAGCTCACAAACTAGCGTATTATTTTCAAGAACAATATTTCTATCATTTACATGCTCTATTTCTGTTTCAAAAAGCTTATTTTTAAATCCGGCATTTAAATCCGAACGAAAAATATTCATACAGCTTTAAAATTACTTATCTTAGGTTAGTTTTACAAGATACAATAGACAACGGGGGTTCCTATTCATCTTCAGTAGATAATCCAAGAACTTTTGCACTAGGTTCATCGATTGAAGAGTTATTAGAATCATCATCGATCGAATTATTTGAGCTATTATGGATTATCAAATCCTCGTTTTCAATTAATTTTTTAAAAATAATAAAAATTATTGTCTCACCAACTGCTAAAATTGAAAAGCCATAAGAGATAAAAGAAATGTAAATGAAAATGAGAATTATAGAAATTATTAAACCGCTAACTGTTTCAATAGAGGTTATGTAGCCACCATCAGAATTATAGGTTAAATCAGGAAGTGTAGAAACAAGAAGATTAGTAGTCTCATTAAACAAAAATACGAAGAATCCAATTATGTCTAGGCTTATGGTTTTTAATTGGAATGTAAAATTTTGTAATACTGAAATATTATCCAAAATAAAATCAATATTTAAAATTGAAGTAGCATAGCTCAATACATTTGAAAAAGTGGACCCAATAAGCTCGGCAAAAATAAAATTAATCATCGCAAAGCCTGTCTCGTAGAACCATGAGAAGATATTTAATGATATTACTATTAAAGGGAGTAGTAGTAGGTTATAAAAAATTAATCGCCAAGGTTGATTGTATAAGATTTTATATGATTGAAAGACAGATCCAACCGTATCTTCATTATGGACTCCAACCAAAGATGGTAGCATTAAAAATGAGCTCAAAAATACTAAAAAAGTAAATAAAAGAAATATTGCTCCAAAAAAGTATAAAGGATAAGTAATAGCAAGTAGGATAGAACCAATGTAAGGAATCCTTCCAATCAAGGCGAAGAAAGAACCGATTAAAAAAAGTGATAAAAGTATAAATACGAAAGTAATTGGAGAGAATAAAATAGTTTTCCACTTTTTCAAAGCATCATCAATTGCTTCATTGATAGAATGAAAGTGCTCTCCCCTTAATTGCCTAATGGTTAAAGAAGATATCGCTGTACTAGAAATAAGTAAACAATATAGCCAGAATAAAATGCCAAAATAAAATATGATCCAAGAAAAAGTCGAATAGTCATTGCCCGCTAGATAGGGGTAGAGACCATAATCATAAAGAGCCTCAATTATGTTCACATTTGATACTATCATTGCAAGAAATGATAATACCCAATAGCCAATGTAACCAGTCAAGTTACTTAGAATAAAGATACAAATCTTTTTTGGGCTTAACCCTATACGAGGTGCAAGAAATATATCTTTGTAGTTAAAATGCAGTTTTTTTTCTAACAAATTATATGATGAGTTATATTAATTATCCACTCTTACAAAATCAACCCAAACAGCAAGTTTAATGTCTTTGCTTACTACATTAGCTATTGCTTGAGCAGAATTATAGTTGTCATAACTTCCAATCCTTACTCGATACCAAACTTCCTCAGTTTCTTTAAAATATGCTTTCTGTATATATGCGTCATAACCAGACTTAATTAATTTATCTGCAAATTTCTGTGCGTCAACTAAACGTTTTTTGGATATTACTTGTATGGTAAAACGGTCTTTCTTTGCAGGTATATTTGAACCTCTCGCAGATCTTAATTTGGAAGCTCTTTTTTTATTTGATATTATTGCCTTAGTTGTAGATTTTTTCACTATACTTTTTTTAGGAGTGACATCTTCCTCTTCTTCCTTTCTTCCTCTTCTTCCTCTTCTTCCTCTTCTTCCTCTTCTTCCTCTTCCTCTTCTTCCTCTTCAATTTCTTCCTCTTCAATTTCTTCCTCTACTTCCTCTTCAATTTCTTCCTCTACTTGACCGTAATCATCAAGGCTTTCCTTCAACCATTCTTCTTCTTTTGCTGTTTCATCTTCAATTTCCTCTTCTTCAGCTTCAGTGAAGTCAGAAATGGTAAAGAAGAAAGATTGACTTGACAGTTCATCGCCAAACTTTGTAACTGATACTTCAAAATTATAATCTCCTGGATAGTCTGGAGTGAAAATCATTTCTTGACCATTATTTTTATATTTAAGATCTTTAGGACTAAGTAGACTACCATCAGGCTGTCCCATAATTATCCAATTGTAATCAACATTTGTTTCCTCCAGATTTTCCTCAGCTGCAATTGATATTATTTGACCTACTTGGCCCTCAACGCCTTTACCACCACAGGAAATCAAAAATAATAATATTGGTAAGTATAATAATTTTCTCATATGTAAACAGTTTTTAGTTATTTGCTATAAGTTCACTATCTGAGAAGAAAAATCCAATCTCTTTTTTTGCATTTTCATCAGAATCTGATCCATGAACTGCATTTTCTTGAATATTTGTTGCAAAATCTTTCCTTATCGTCCCATTTTCTGCTTCCTCAGGGTTAGTTGCTCCGATGGTTTTTCTCCATTCCTCTACTGCATTTTCTTTTTGAAGAGCCAGTACCATACAAGGTCCAGATGACATAAATTCGGTAAGTTCACCAAAAAACGGTCTTTCTTTGTGTACTGCGTAAAAACCTTCAGCCTGAGACTGTGTCATGCGAAGTAGCTTTGCGCTTTTAATTTCAAAGCCTGCTGATATTATACGATCATATATTTTACCAGTATTTCTATTTTTCACTGCATCTGGTTTAATAATTGCAAAAGTTATATTATTCATTTTTAATCCTAATCTTATTGTTTTAATTCATCAATGATTTCATTATTCTGCCAATATCGGCTACAGATTCTGATACCGAAATTCCGCAGTCAGATAATACCTTCATTTTGGCTTCAGCAGTATCATTTCCACCTGATACTATAGCACCCGCGTGTCCCATTCTCTTCCCAGGAGGAGCTGTTTGGCCAGCAATGAAGCCTGCAATAGGTTTCGACATATTATCTTTTGCCCAATTGGCAGCTTCAATTTCCATCTGTCCACCTATCTCGCCGATAATTACTACACCCTCAGTATCTGGATCTTTTTCAAACAGTTCTAGGCAGTCTCTCATTGTTGTCCCAATTATTGGATCACCACCAATTCCTACAGCAGTTGTTTGACCTAATCCAACGTTTACAAGTTGATCTATAGCTTCATAAGTCAAAGTACCTGATTTAGATACAACTCCTATGCTACCTTTCTTACAAATGAAACCTGGCATAATCCCAAGTTTACATTCATCAACAGTAATTATTCCTGGGCAGTTGGGGCCAATTAGCCTGGTTCCATTTTTATTAGTTACTTGCTTTACTTTTATCATATCATGTAAAGGAACGCCTTCTGTTATGCATACAACTATCTCTACGCCAGCATAACTAGCTTCTATGATTGCGTCTGCCGCAAATGGGGGAGGTACAAAAATGATAGACGTATCTGCATTCGTTTGATCAACAGATTCTTCTACTGAATCAAACACTCTAATTTTTTCATCAACAGCATACTGTCCACCTTTTCCTGGTGTAACACCGCCAACAATATTTGTGCCATATTCTAGCATTTGCTTTGAGTGAAAATCACCTTCAGATCCAGTAATTCCTTGGACAATGACTCTCGAATTTTTATTTACTAATATTGACATATTTAAAATCCTTAGTTTTTTATTGCTTTAACAGCCTTCTCAGCAGCATCTTTCATGCCACTTGCTGCGATCACTGAGACATCAGAATTTGATAGTATTTCTTTTGCTTCCTCGGCATTGGTTCCATTCAAACGAACTATTACTGGAACATTCAAACCCAATTCCTCTACAGATTGTACAACTCCACGAGCAACCCTGTCACAGCGAACAATGCCACCAAAAATATTGATCAAAATAGATTTAACATTTTCATCAGCTAAAATGATCCTAAAGCCGTTTTTTACAGTTTCTGCACTTGCTGTTCCTCCAACATCAAGAAAATTAGCTGGCTCTCCGCCTGCAAGTTTGATAATGTCCATTGTAGCCATTGCAAGTCCTGCACCATTTACCATGCATCCAACGTTGCCATCTAATTTTATGTAGTTTAAATTAAAATTACTTGCTTCAATTTCCATTTCATCTTCTTCAGTAAAATCACGCATTCCGAGGATTTCTTTTTGTCTAAATAGAGCATTACTATCAAAATTAAACTTTGAATCTAGAGCGATAATCTTATCATTTCTAGTGATGACTAGAGGGTTAATTTCTAGTATAGAAGCATCAGTTTTTTGATAACATTCATACATTTTAGAAAATGTAAAGCACGCTTCTTTAAATGCATTTCCACCAAGGCCTAAACCCTTAGCAAGCTTTCTTAATTGAAAACTTTTCATGCCAACTAACGGGTCAATCCAAATTTTTATAATTTTTTCAGGAGTTTCCGAAGCTACTTTTTCAATCTCGACTCCACCTTCCGTAGAAACCATAAAAACATCCATCTCTTTACTTCGGTCAAGAGTAATGGCAGCATAAAATTCACTTTTAATATCTACACCTCCTTCTAAATAGAGTCTTTCAACTTTTTTCCCTTCTTCTCCAGTTTGGTGAGTTATAAGATTCATCCCAAAAATGTTTTTAATATGTTTTTCAGCTTCATCTTTGTTTTTGGCAATTTTAACACCTCCACCTTTTCCTCTCCCACCAGCATGAATTTGAGCTTTTACTGCAACTATATCAGATTTTAATGAGTAGTAAGCTTCCAATGCTTCTTCTACACTAAACGCTGGTATGCCATTTGGCGTAGGGATATTGTGATTTTTAAAAATTTCTTTACCTTGGTATTCATGAATTTTCATAATTAATTCCTAATAATTGTGCCTGATTTTTTGTCAATCGCCAACTTTATTTTATCGATTGATGTAATTACAACTTTATCTCCATGATGTTTTAAAAAGTGGAGAGCAGCCTTAATTTTTGGTTTTATTGTTCCTTCTTGAAAAATATTCTGGTGGTGTAGAGAATGTAATTCTTTGGTACCTATTTCTTTAATTGGTCTAGCATTTTCGGTATTGAAATTACTATAAAGATAATCAATATCACTAATAATCCATAATTCTTGGGCACGGATTATTCTACCCATTTTTGCAGCTGAAAAATCCTTATCAATAACCGCGTCTAAACCTTCGATTTGACCATTATCATTGTTAAAAACTGGTATACCACCACCTCCAAATGCAATTACAATTGATCCCCGGTCTACTAATGCTTTAATCGACTTACCATGCATGATGTACTCAGGCATAGGGGAGGGTACAACTCTTCTCCAAGAGCCGGGTTCTTGCTCTTTAACAATCCAATTTAATTTTTTTGCAAGTTTATCAATTTCTCTTTTTGTGTATCGAGCACCTACAAATTTTGATGGGTTTTTTATGCTTTTATCATTTTTATCAACCAGTACTTGTGTTACTAAAGTCACAACTTCTCGATCAACTTCTAGATCTCTTAATTTATTTTGGAGTGTTTGCTGGACCATATATCCGATCTGTCCTTGAGTATTTGCAACGCATATGCCGAGGGGTAGGGGAGGTACTACATCATTTGTCAAATCCATCCTAAGTAATTCATTTCCTACTTGAGGTCCATTACCATGGGTTATACATATGTTATAGTCTTCTAAAATAAACTCAGATAGATGCTCCATGGTTCTTCTTGTGAATGAAAACTGCTCGCCAACAGTACCTGAAGATCCTTTAGGGGATAAACTATTGCCACCTAGAGCAATCATTATAGTTTTTTTATCCATTCAATCTTCTTCTAAAAATGGATATTCAAATTCACTTGGAGGATAAAAATTTTCTTTAATTGTTCTTAAAGATACCCACCTAAGTAGATTGAGCTCTGATCCAGCTTTGTCATTTGTACCGGACGCTCTACTACCACCAAAAGGTTGTTGACCTACTACAGCCCCAGTAGGTTTGTCATTAATGTAAAAATTTCCTGCAGCATATCTTAATTTATTTGTGGACTCTTTAATTATATTTTTTTCTGAAGCGATTATGCATCCTGTAAGCCCATAACTACTTGTATTATCAACTAGGTTAATTGTTTGTTCCCAGTCTTCATCGTTATATACAAAAATTGTTAGAACAGGACCGAAGATTTCCTCTACCATTGTTTTAAATTTTGGATCTGTGGTAAGTATTATTGTAGGGTCAATAAAGTACCCCTTAGAGCCATCAAAATTACCACCATATATTATTTCAGCATCTTCTTGGTTATCTGCATAATCGATGTATTTTGCAATGTTATCGAAAGCATTTTTATCGATAACTGCATTCATAAAATTTGAAGTGTCTTTTGGTGAGCCCACTTTAATTTTTTTTACTTCATTTATTAATTTTTCCTCAACAGAAGGCCAAATAGATTTCGGTATATATGCCCTGGACATTGCTGAACATTTTTGTCCTTGATACTCAAAAGCACCTCTTATCATTGCGGTAACGAGCACATCAGTATTGCATGAATTATGCGCTAAACAAAAATCTTTGCCGCCCGTTTCTCCAACTATCCTAGGGTAAGTTTTATACTTATCTATGTTTGATCCAATTGTTTTCCAGATATGGTTAAATGTGCTGGTTGATCCTGTGAAATGTACACCAGCTAAATTGGAATTATTTAAAATTGGATCGCCTACAGTTTTGCCATCTCCTGGTAAGAAATTAATAACCCCATCTGGTAGTCCAGCTTCCTTAAGCATTTCTAGTAAGTAATGACAAGCTAAAATAGCAGAGGATGCTGGTTTCCATATTGATACGTTGCCCATTAAAGCTGGCGCTCCAGGAAGGTTTCCAGCTATGGATGTAAAATTGAAAGGTGCTATAGCAAATACAAAGCCTTCTAAAGGCCTGTATTCCAGATGATTTCGCATTCCTTCTGGTGAAATTAAATTTTGTGTACTGTAAATATTCTCCGCAAAAGATGAATTGAAATTAAAGAAGTCAATAAGCTCGCAAGCCGCATCAATTTCAGCCTGATAAACATTTTTACTCTGGTTAAGCATTGTCGCGGCGTTTATTTTATCTCTCCATTTTCCAGCTAATAATTTTGCAGCTTTTCGAAATATAGTTGTTCTGTAAGAAAGGGAAGTAGAAGACCAACTTTTCCAGGTCTCAAGGGAATTCTCTATAGCTGAGTTAACAATTTTTTCATCAGCTTTGTAAAATGTCGCTAAGACTTTTTTATGATTATGAGGTGAAACGCAATGACCGACTTTATCGGAGTATATTTTTTTACCACCAATAATAATGGGGATTTTAATCTTTTCATTTGATTGTCTCTTATATTCTTTTAATAGAGTTTTCCTTTCTTCTGAACCTGGTTTATAATCTTTTACTGGTTCATTAATTACATTTGAATATGCCATAATTTGTTCTTTCTGATATAGATGAAATACTGATGTTATTGGATATTAAATTTAAACTGATTAGTAGAGATTAAATCATCTAATTATTTGATACAAATTCATCAGCATAGATTTTAAATTTTATTAATTCTGCTCTCATATTTTCTAAAGTCTCAGCTGTTACCAGCTTTTGCCTGTAAATTGATGCTTTTGGAAAACCTTTTAGGTAATTAGAAAAATGTTTTCGCATTAAGTTCATTCCCGTAGTATTTCCTCTTTCTTTTATCAAGAGATCAAGATGCTCCTCACACATTGTTGATATTGACTTCAGAGTTATTTTATTTGGTGAATAATTTTTTTTGAATAATGCTTTTGCTTGGTCGAAAATCCAAGGGTTTCCTTGGGCTGCTCTGGCGATCATAACCCCATCGCAACTAGTGTAATCAAACATTCTTTTAATATCATCAATATTTTTAATATCTCCATTACCAATTACTGGAATAGATATACTTTGTTTTAGAATTTTTATTAAATCCCAATTCGCTTTACCATTGTATTTTTGAGTTGTGGTCCTAGGGTGCAATGTGATTGCCTTTACTCCAAAATTTTCAATTCTTGGGCCAGCTTCTTCAATTATTATACTATTTAAATCCCATCCAGCGCGCATTTTTACTGTTACAGGCGTTTCATCAGCAGCCTCAACTACAGCCTGGGTTATATCATCCATAAGGCATAAATCTTTCAAGGCAGCAGAACCTCCACCTTTTTTCGTTACTTTTGGAACAGGGCACCCATAGTTTATATCAATGATGTCAGGACTAAAATTTTTGTTTATATATCTAGTTGCAGTCGCCATTACATCTGGGGCATTGCCAAATATCTGTATCCCTATAGGTCGTTCTTCTTCTTTGAAATGAATCATTTCAAGCGTTCTGATGTTTTCTCTGATTATTCCATCTGCTGATACAAATTCAGAATAAACAACACCAGCGCCAGATCTTTTACAAAGTACTCGAAAAGGATAATCAGTATAGCCAGCCATTGGAGCTAAAAATACAGGGGTGTCAATTTTGATGTTTCCGATTTTCATTTGTGAATTAAAAAAGAAAATGTAAGTTTTGCGGCTAATTTATTAATAATAAAAGTTATCTAACTAAATTAAAATATAATTGAGAGAAATATCATGAGTAGGGTATGTGACGTCACAGGAAAAAAACCAATGTTCGGAAACAATGTTAGTCATGCTAACAATAAATCTCGCAGAAGATTTAATGTTAACTTACAAAAAAAACGATTTTGGTTACCTGATGAGGAACGTTACATTACACTTCGCGTATCGACCAAAGGTATGCGCATCATTGATAAAAAAGGTATCAGAAAAGTTGTAAATGAGTTGAAAGCCAAAGGTAGGTCCATTTAAATAACTAATTTTTTCTACTTATTAAATCAATTTATATTTTTTTATGAAATGATTTTTATCTATTTTGATTTTTTCTAAGAAACGCTGGCACTTCTAATCTATTATCATAAATTGCTGGTGCTTCTTTAGTATCATCAAAAAATAATTTTTCCGATTTTTCCTGCTTATTATCATTGTTTGAATTATCAACTTTTTGTGCATGAAGTGGCTTATTAACTAGGTTTTGTAAATCACTTGTTGGAACTGTTTTATCAATCTTTTCAACAGGTCTGACATTTTTATTTAAGGTATTAAAACCTGTAGATATTACAGTTACCTGAATATCTTCTGTCATATTCTTATCAATTACTGCGCCAACAATAATATTGGCTGATTCGCCTGCTTCCTCAAGTATGATACTAGTAGCCTCATCAATTTCATGAAGTGTGATATTCTCGCCTCCAGTTATATTTACCAAAACTCCCTGCGCGCCAGCTATGGATGCATTATCCAATAGAGGGCTAGATATCGCTTGCTGTGCTGCTAGAGTTGCTCTTTCGTCGCCTTGTGCTGTGCCAGTACCCATTATAGCTTCGCCCATATTTTTCATTATTGTTTCAACGTCTGCAAAATCCAGGTTTATCATACCGTGAACATTAATTAGATCAGATATCCCTTTTGCCGCTTGATGTAAAATGCCGTCAGCCATTTCGAATGCTTCTGGTAGAGTGGTTGATTTATCAACTACGGATAGAAGTTTTTGATTAGGAATAGCAATAAGAGTATCGCATGATTTTTTCATCTCAGCAATCCCTTCAAGTGCTCTATTATACCTTTTTGGGCCCTCAAACTTAAAAGGAAGGGTTACTATACCGACTGTCAGTATACCAAGCTCTCTGGATATTTGTGCTATCATTGGTGCAGCGCCTGTACCAGTTCCTCCACCCATGCCGCTTGTAATGAAAGCCATATCTGAACCTTCCAATAAATTATGAATTACTTCACTGTCTGCCTCTGCTGCATTTCTTCCTACATTAGAATTTGCTCCTGCTCCTAATCCTTTTGTTAGATTCTTTCCTATCTGAATTTTATGCTCAGCGGGGTTATTTTCTAGATCTTGTGCATCTGTATTTATAGCTATGAAGTCGACACCAGCCATACCAGATGTAATCATCCGGTTTACGGCATTTCCTCCAGCACCGCCAACGCCTACTACTTTTAAATTAGCTTTTTGTTCTGATAAACTATCGAATTCGAATAACATGATTATTCTCCTTTGGTTTGTGGATTAAAAAAAATTTTTAAACATTCTTTTTATGTTTTCAAAAAAAGTTAATGTACTATATTGTATATTTTTTTGCTCATTTGAAAAAAGCGGCCATAATAGTAACCCCAAAATTGTTGAATGAACAGGTTCATCTGCAAAATCCTTATTTCCAAGCAGATGATTAATAGGCCTACCTAGTCTTATTGGCATATCTAATAAATCATTAGCGAGAGCTACGATATTTCTTAACTGAGAACCTCCTCCAGTTAGCACAACGCCATAAGTTAAATCATTATCAATCCCTGCTCTTTTTATTTCATTTAATGCTAATTGAAATATTTCCTCCATTCTGGCCTCTACATATTGTGATAATTCATTTTCTGATATCATTTGATTATCTTCGCTATTGGGAACTTCAAATTCTAATTTTTGAGAGCTAAGAGATGCTTTTGCTGATGCATATTTAATTTTTATTTTTTCGGCTTCTTCGATACTAATTCTTAGCATTACAGCTATATCATTTGTAATGCTAGATGACCCAACCGGTATTACTGCTGAGTGTCTTACAGCTCCTTCGCTAAACACTGCGATGCTTGTTGTAGTAGAACCAATATCTATCAAGGACACACCAAGTTTCATTTCATCCTTAGTAAGAGTCGGTATTGCAGATGCAAGAGGTTTAAAAACTAGTCCGTTGATATTAATACCTAGCTCCTCAGCAGATTCAATTAAATTCTCCATTCCTGAAGTTGATGCTGTTACCAAGTGAACATGTCCTTCTAATCTTCTTCCGCTTAGACCAATGGGGTTATCAATTTTTTCTAACGTATCAACAATGAATTCTTGAGGTATCGTATGTAAGATATCCCTATCTGGAGGGAGAGCTATTCCCTGAGTGAGCTCGAGAACTTTATTAATATCTCTTTGTGATATGGGGTCATTGCTAATAGTTCCATTTGCTTTGTTTCTGTTTAATGCAATGGCACCTTGGGTGTTCATGCATCGAATGTGATCACCTGTAATTGTCATATATGCACTATCAACTTTCTTATCTGCCATAGTTTCAGCCGCTGTAACTGCAATTTCTAGTTGCTCAATTAAATTATTTCGATTTGTAATAGCTCCTTTTTTAAAGCTATCCAATACAGGAGCAATCCCCAATCCTAATAATTTGACATTATTATTTTCATTTTCTATTGAGCCAATAGAACAGAAAATATTTTCAGAGCCAATGTCGATACCAACGATGATATCATTGTCAAAACCGTTTTTCATTTTCATTTATTTTCTTTGGCTATAATTTGATTATTATATCTAATGTCTAAATATGCATAATCAGTAATTTTTTTTGTTTCTTTTATTGTTTGTTCAAATTTTTTCAGTATTTCGATTTTTTGCAAAGTATCAGTATCACCCAATAATACTTTTGTGGGGTATTCGTTAAGAATTAAAACGATTTCGTTCCCATTTTCCAATAAAACTTCTGAAATACTTGAATAAAAATCAGGGTCCTGGTCATAAAGAGAACTTAGCCAAAGAATTGTTTCTTGAACTTTGACAGATAAAGATTTTTCTCCAATTGGGTAAAGATTATTATCTGAATTAAATTTTGAAAGAATTGGAATATCATAGTTGTTAAAATTATTATCAATTGGAAGGACAAAGCAGTCCCTATCCAATATTACCAAAGGGTCTTTGTTAATTATCGCAAAAGCTTCCCGCTCTTTCAATTCAATTATTATTTTATTTGGGTATCTGTAGCTCACCCTACTCGCTTGAACAAAGGGGTGCATCATTAATGCCTCTAATATTTTTCTCGAATGTAAATGGTTTGCAATTTCGCCAGTAATTTTTGTTACATGAGCAATATAACTTTTTTGATCATACTCAATTGAACCACTTAGAATTATTTCTGGCTCTATAAATGTATTTTTTAATTTGGCCCATGAAAATGAAAAATTTAAAATGATGGCAATAGAGGCTATGATAAGAGACATGTTAAACATAACTAATATAGACTTTCGATTTCTGCTTTTTTTAATCATAGGGAAATAACTCTTTATTTTTAAATCCAATAGTTTTTATCTCTAGATCAAGCATAATGCCAAAACGTTCAAAAATTGACATTCTACTTAATTTTATCAAATGAGCTATATCTTTAGCTTTGGCATTACCATGGTTGATAAAAAAATTAGCATGATGGGTTGATATTTCTGCATCACCGCAAACTGTTCCTTTTAGACCTGACTTATCAATTAAAAAGCCAGCTGCCAGCATAGAATTGGGATTTTTAAATACACTGCCTGCAGATCTATATTTCAAAGGTTGAGTTTTTATTCTGCCGTCACTTGCGATCTTTTTTTTATGTTTAATATTTTTTTCAGATGATTTTTCTAATTTAAATCGAGCTGAGATAATAAAATCGTTTGAGCTAAATGAAGAGCTTCTGTATTGAAATTTTAAATTATCATGGTTCAGTGTTTTAAGATTACCTTTTGAATCAATAACATCGACTGAAACTAAAAAATTGGAAATCTCTGAACCCCATGCTCCAGCATTCATTTTAAGAGCACCCCCTAAGGTTCCAGGGACCCCAGCTAAGCTTTCCAGGCCAGTTAGTTCATTCCTCATTGATTCTTTAACGAGCTTACCAAGCATTACGCCGGCATCAGCTTGGATTACATTATCTTGTATCTTTAACGATTTGATTGCTTTTGTAGGTGAAATAACATAGCAATTGATATTTTTGTCATGTACAAGAAAGTTAGACCCTGAACCTAAATAATAAACCTTAGATTTACTTTTATGAATTAATTTAATTATTTGAATGAGCTCTGGTTTATTCTTAGGTCTTATATATGCATTTACTCTTCCGCCTACACCATATGAAGTATGATTTGACATTTTTTCATCAAATAAAATTTCTCCTGTAAATTTATTTTTTAATACGTTTCTATCAATCATTGTAGTGATTCGTTTTTTCATTAAGATGCGCGTTATATTTTTCATTGTACCTCCAAATATCTCCAGCTCCCATGGTAATTACCATATGGTTATCAATATTAAGCTCATCTAGTATTGCGTTTAAATTTGACAAATCATTAATGTATGAAATGTTTTTATGCCCCATGCTTTTTAATTCATTAACAATTAGCATAGAACTAATATTTTCTATCGGCTTTTCTCTTGCGGGGTAAATATCAGTAATTATTAAATGATCGGAGTCAAATAATGAATTTGCAAACTCCTTATAAAAATCTCTTGTCCTGGTAAATAAATGTGGTTGAAATACCGTCACTATATTTTTATTCCACCCTGATCTAGCAGCATTGATTGTAGCCTTTACCTCTGTCGGGTGGTGAGCATAATCGTCTACTACCATAATTTGACTATTATTAGATTTGATATCGAAACGTCTTCTCACACCATTGTAATCATTTATACTACTTTTTAAAATATCAATTGATACCCCGAGTTCTATTCCAAGTGAGATTGCTGCTAATGAGTTTAAAACATTATGTTTGCCAGGAACATTTATTTTTATTTTACCTAGTTTTTTTCCCTGGTGAAGTAAATCATATTCGCTACAATTTTGATCAAAAACTATACTATCAGCTCTGAAATCCGCATCTGAGACAGTACCGTATGTTACTATAGGCTTTTTAATATTATTTGATAGTTTCATTAAAGGCTCAGAATCTGCACATAATATGATTTCTCCATAAAATGGTATCGAATTACAAAATTGCAAAAAAGCTGATTCAAGCTCATCAAAATTAGCATAACAGTCAGTATGTTCCATTTCTAGGTTTGTAATAATTGCTATTGTAGGGTTTAAAGCCAAAAAGCTTCGGTCATATTCATCTGCTTCCACAACAATAATGTCACCATGACCAAGTTTTACATTACTATTTAGGTTGCTCACTAAACCTCCAACTACTAAAGTTGGGTCAAAGTTTGATCCATCTAACACAGTACCAACCATTGAGCTTGTAGTGGTTTTTCCATGAGTACCGCCAACAGCAATGCTGGTTTCTTTTAGGTTTATTAGTTGAGCGAGCATTTCAGCTCTACGTATTACAGGAATATTTCTTTTTTTTGCAGTTAGTATCTCGATATTTTCCTGTTTTACTGCACTAGAATAAACCACAACATCAACATTCTCAATATTCTCTGCTCTATGCCCTATAGATATTTTCACTCCTCTAGCTTCTAATCTATTTACATTTTGAGATTTACTTATATCAGAGCCAGTGATAATGAAATCCAGGTTTAAAAGAAGCTCAGCTATACCACTCATGCCGATGCCTCCAATACCAATAAAATGAATGTTTTTTGCCTTTTTAAACAAGATAATTGCCCTTTACTATAAGATCTACAATTATCTTTGTAGCATCTTCATTTCCTAATTTTTTGGATGCAATTGACATGCTTGAAAGCTTGGAATCGTCATTTATAAGGTTATTTATTTTTGATAGAAGTATTTTGGGGTCAAAATCTTTTTCTTCTATGATTATTGAGGCTCCTTTTTTACTCAATGTTTTTGCATTTTTAAGCTGATGGTCTCCAGCAGCAGCAGCAAAAGGAATTAATATGCTTGGCTTTGCGCAGGCAGTTAGTTCAGAGATAGTTAAAGCTCCACTCCTACAAACCACAAGGTCTGATAGAGAATATGCACTAGCCATATCATTAATAAATGGTACTACTTTAATGTATTTGTTTGATAAAGAACTATACTGTTGAAATTCTTTATCGCCAGTTTGCCAAAGGATTTGAATATTTTTAAAATTGATTTTTTTTATTATTTTTGATAATGATTGATTTAAAAATCTTGATCCTTGGCTTCCTCCAAAAATGAAGATTGTTTTTCTATCTTTTGAAAAATTAAAATTTTTAATAGCTATTTCATTATCCCCGTTGCATATATTATTTCTTATTGGGTTACCAGTAATGACTAATTTTTTCTTATTTAAATCATTAAAGATTTCAAAAGCAGAGCATATTAAACTTGCATGTTCTGCAAACCACCGAGTAGTAAGGCCAGGGAATGAATTTTGTTCTTGCAAAATTAATGGAATTGTAGGGTTGAGCATTTTGGCTACTAAAAGAGGGATTGCACTGGCATAACCTCCTGTACCAATAATAAGACTTGGCTTAAAATCACGATATAAAGCGTTAATTTTTATAAAAGATTTAATTATTAAAAAGGGTAGAGATATATTTTTTAATAGGTTACGAAAATTTATGCTCCGTTGAAGACCTCTGATAGTTAGCAATGTATGTAAAAGGTCCTTTACTGGAAAAACTTTTGATTCTAAACCATATTTAGATCCGACAAAATGAATTTCAGTTTTTGGAAATCTATCTTTTATTTCCTCACCAATTGCAATTGCAGGAAATAAATGACCTCCAGTACCTCCGCCTGCAATTATTATTTTATTATTACCCAAAACTAAAACTTCTCCAATTTATACCCCCACTAATACTTCGCTTAGCTTGACTTATATTTAGGAGGATGCCAATCATCATCATATTAATCAATAGCCCTGAGCCTCCATAACTAATCATCGGCATTGGTAATCCGGTTACAGGGAATAGTCCTGTTGCAACAGATGCATTAACAAAAGCATATAAAACAATATTTACGCTTAATCCTATTGCAAGCATAATCCCAAAGGGATCTGTGCATTTTTGGGCAATTTTGATGCCCCGTAAAAATATAAATAAAAATATAACTAAGAGCGGTAACGTACCGAAAACCAGTCCTAGCTCTTCTCCGATAATTGAAAAAATAAAATCTGTATGTGGGGTAGGGAGGAGGTGGTTTTTTTCCACACTATTTCCTAGACCGACACCAAATAAACCACCATTGCCTAAACTAAGTAGAGCTTGATGTGCTTGATAACCGTTTTCAGTAATATCTGATTTATCAAAAAAAGATAGTATTCTAGCTAATCTGTATGGCTTAAAATAAATTATAGGTATGCTCATAATTAAACCTAGTAAACTTGAAACTATTAAATGTTTTATTTTGGCTCCTCCAATAAAAAGAATGATTGTACCAATTGAGCCAATTATTAAGGCTGTGCTGAAATCAGGTTGAATAATTATTAAGGACATCATTAGACCGATAATTATGATGCATGGTAAAAAACCATTTCTAAAATCTTTAATTCGCATTTTAATTTGATCTAAATAATAAGCTAGAAAAATAATTAGAGATATTCGTGCTATATCTGAAGTTTGAATGGAAACGAAACCTAAATTTAACCATCTGGCTGGTCTATGGTTTCCGATTATCAAGTAATAACTTTTTGTTACAATGAGAAGTAAAAATGATAGTATAAGAAAATAGGGTGCTATTATTTTTAAACTTCGATAATCTAAAATTAAAAAAATGAACATAAAAACAAATCCAATTAGCACCCTCATTAAATGAGCTTTTAAATACATTGATTCAGTGGAGCCACCTGATCGAATGAAGGATTCATTCCAACTAGCGCTATATAGCATAATGGTTCCAAATGCGCACAAAAAGAGGCAAACCACTAGCAATGGTTTATCATATTGTTGAATGGAAATATTAAGTCTCATTCTATTATTTTAATGCTTTCACCATTTTTATAAATTTTTCTCCACGGTCTTCAAAATTTTTAAACTCATCAAAACTAGCGCAGCCAGGTGACATTAAAATAATATCACCTGGATTGGCTATTTTATGGGCAGATGCCACCGCTTGATTAAGACTGCTTGTTATATTGAGTCTTACCGCATCCCCGAAAGCGGTAGCAATCTCCCCCCCGGCTTCCCCAAATGATACTATGTGCTTTACATGACGTTTGGTATGCGGAAGAAGTAGCCGGAAATCTGAGTCTTTATTTTGCCCACCTAACAATAATATTATAGGAGAATTAAAGCTGTTAATTGCTGCTATTACTGATGAAATATTTGTAGCCTTTGAATCATTAAAATAGGATGAACCTTTAATACTCTTTACAAACTGGAGCCTATGCTTAATTCCAGTAAATAGCTCCATTGTTTTTTTTATTTTTTTATTTTTTACATTTAAGAGTTTTGCTGCAGTAGCTGAGGCGATAAAGTTTGAAAGATTATGTTTTCCATTTAAAAGTATGTCATCAAGTGAAATTAAAGTGTCATAATTTTCATCGTACAGTTTTGTACTGTTTAGACTGAAAAATTTATTTTTTTGATTTAAGCTGTAAGGTATTTTATTCGCGATTGATTCGTTAAAAGAATTATTTAGAATTTTATCATCTAAATTATAGATGATAAAATCATTTTTGTCTGTATTTTTAATCATTTTTAGCTTCATCTTCAAATACTCATCCATATTTTTATGTCTATCTAAATGATCAGGTGAAATATTTAAATATATGCTTATAAAGGGATGAAACTGATCAATGAACTCTAGTTGGAAACTGGATAGTTCTAAAACAAATATATTGCCTTCTAAATCGCCATTTAATAAATCCAAAACAGATTTTGAAAATGGATTACCAATGTTCCCTGCAAGAATGGGTTTCCATTCATTTGTACTTAACATTTCATTTACCATATGAACTGTTGTTGATTTTCCATTAGAGCCAGTTACTGCAATTATTGGATGTTTTGTAAACCTACTAGCAAATTCTATTTCACTTATGATAGGTATTCTTAGTTTAATAGCTTTTTTTATAACATTGGCATTTTTAGGAATTCCTGGAGAAACAATCCATAGATTGGAGTCGTAGATTTTATCTGTGTGCCCATTGATTTCACATTGCATGCCAGCTTTTTTTAACTTTTCATAATTTTGACATACAATTTCATCTTTTTTACTATCGCTAATAAAAATAGTTGCTCCAAATTTTGATGCTAATAATGCTGCAGAATAGCCACTTTTTTTCATTCCTAATATGGTTATTTTTTTATATGCTATATTTTCTTTTGAGAGCCTCATTTCTAGCCTACCTAATTTTAAAAGTTGCTAGCGAAAGTAATGCAAATAAAATTCCAACGATCCAAAATCTTGTTACAATTTTATTTTCTTTCATTCCAGACAGTTCAAAATGATGGTGAATTGGTGCCATTTTAAAGAAACGTTTACCTTCACCATATTTGTATTTTGTGTACCTAAAGAAAGAAACCTGAATGATAACTGATAATGTTTCCATTACGAAAACACCGCCAATGATAAATAAAAGAAGTTCCTTTTTTAGAAGAATAGACATGGTCCCTAAAGCTGCTCCAAGTGAAAGTGAGCCTGTGTCTCCCATAAAAATTTCAGCTGGGGAGGAGTTAAACCATAAAAACCCTAGACATGCTCCAACGGCTGCGCTTGCAAAAATACTTAGCTCTGAGGCTTTAGGTAGATATAAAATATTTAAATAATCCGAAAAATCTACTCTCCCTGAGATATAAGATATTGCTGTAAACACTGTAAAACAAATTGCTAATAGGCCTATTGCTAAACCATCTAGCCCATCAGTTAAGTTGACTGCATTTGAGGTTGCTGTTATGACAACTATCACAAGCAGAGGATAAAATATTCCAAAATCAAATTCAAAATTCTTAAAAAAGGGAATAGTAGTTTTTGTATTAAAGCCATTGAAATCATTACTATTAATAATAGCGTAACTGATTATGACACCCAGTAGTATTTGTCCAATCATTTTATACCTAGCTATCATACCATCTTTAGCTTTGATTATAATTTTTAAATAATCATCAATGAAGCCAATTACACCCATCCAAAGAGTTGACAGAGCAATAATTAAAACCATTATGTTGCTAAGGTCAGAAAAAAGAAGGGTAGGGAGGAGTGTAGATAAAATTATTATCACTCCTCCCATAGTTGGCGTGCCCCTTTTTGCTAAATGTGATTCTGGACCATTACTTCGTATTTCTTCACCTATTTGATACTGTTGGAGTTTTCTTATTGTTAATGGGCCAATTATAAAGGACATAATAAGTGCTGTTATTGCAGATATTGCAGTTTTGAAAGTGAGATATTCAAATAAATTGAAAAAACTTATGTCATTTTTGAATTGGAGTAGAAATTCTGCAAGCATTAGTTTCCAAAAACTCCAGAAATAATTTTTTCCATTTGCATTCCTCTTGATCCTTTAAAAAGAACTTTATCATCGTCTATGAGAAATGATTTCAAAGTACTGATTAAATGATTGTGATCTTTAAAGTGATCATTTGTTTTTTTATCTTTAATAGTATTTTTTGTATTCAATGTTTCAACTCCTAAAGTGAAAATTGCATCTAGATTAGATGAATTGCATTTTTTACCTAATTTTTCATGTTGCTTCTTAGACGCAGAACCCAATTCCAACATATCTCCAATCACAGCTATATTTCGACCAGCGCCAGAAAATGCACATAAATAATCTA